>JALSID010000034.1 GCA_026981825.1 Planctomycetota bacterium | reverse complement strand
CTGGCAAACCCCCTACGACAGCGTCCAGGTGAGGGTCCGGCGAGATGACGGTTCCTCCGGTATCAGTGCTGGTCCGGTAGGGCTTCTCTTTGCCCGTGCATTGGGTCGACGCTCCGTGTCGGTAGGAGCCAGCGCCGTGGCAAAGTTTCAACCCCGAGACATCGCCCTGGTCATCGACCTCTCCGGCTCGATGACCTACGACAGCTCGATCCTACGCGAAAAGTACACGGCGATCAACATCAAAGATATTTGGACCGCCATGGGCGCCCCGACCTATGGGAACATGACAGACTTTGACACACTTGTCTACCTTTCCCCAGGCCTATCCACCAACAGTATCCTGAAAAAGCTCGGCCTCAAGAACGAGCCCTATCCTTTTCCAAAGGGATCGTGGAAAGAATACGTCGCTTTTGTGAAATGGGCTTCCCACCTGAAGAAAAACGGCTACGCCAACAAGTACGGCCTCAAGACCTTCATCGATTTCCTCCTCCTCTACCGACGCGATTATGCCAGCACGCCCGTGCTCTGGAACACCCCCCAACAGCCCCTCACCGCGGTCAAAGAAGCAGCCGAAATCATGATCGACTATCTGAAGACCCTCGACACGCCCGAGATGGTCGCTCTCGCCACCTTCGACACCCACAGCCGAATCGAAATCCCGATCACCTCCAACCTCGACTCGGTGAAGGACACTCTCTGGCACCGTCAAGCCGGCCACTATTACAACTACACGAACATCGGAGACGGGATCAAGAGCGCGCACCAGGCTCTGACTACGCCCCCCGCACGCGACTCGGCATTCAAGGTCATGATCGTTCTCACGGACGGTCGCGCTAACCGCCCCGGCGGCAGAAGTTCGGCCAAGCAGTACGCGATCCAGGCCGCCAAAAATGCCGCAGCGGACGGCATCGTCATCCACACGATCACCTTCGGTTCCCAGGCCGACAAAGCACTGATGAAACAGATCGCTCAGATCGGCTCAGGTTTGCATTACCACGTGCCCAACTTCAACGTCGCTCAGTACAGCAAAGCTCTCAAGAAGATCCTGCTTGAGATCGCTTCGAATCGCCCCGTCATCCTCGTGCAGTAACCGATCGCGGAGGAGTGAGCATGCGCCAGAACACCCCATTCACCCGGTCACGCGGTGCTACGGTACTCGAGTTCGCGGTAATTCTGCCTGTCTTCCTCCTGTTTCTGTGGGGAATCTTCGAGTTCGGCCGCGTGCTGATGGTCGAGCATGCCCTTCAGCGCGCTGCCGTTGAGGCCGCTCGCACCGCCGTCCTGCCCGATGCGACAGTCGACGATGCCCTCGCGGCAGCAGAAGCGGTGCTCGCGGCCAACGGCATCACGAATGCTCAGATCGAAATCATCCCCCCGGACCTTGCCAACCTCGCCCCGGGGGAAGAAGTGCGGGTGCGGGTCACCACACCGACCAGCAGCGTGCGCTGGTTGCCGTTCCCGATCCTTACCGGCAACCCGACCCTCAAAGGCGACGCCAGCATGGTGAAGGAAGGACAGGTCGCTTTCTACAAGCCCCCAACGCTGCCTCCTCCTTCCGATGAGCAGACGCCGCCTCCTCCGGCTAGCTCCCTGAACAACGGCGGGAAGAAAAAGACCAAGGACAAGGACAAAGACAAGGATAAGAAGGACAAGAAGAAGAAGAAGAAGAATAACAAGAAGAAGCACAAGGATAAGCATAAAGAGAACGATAAGGATAAAGACAAGGGCAAGGATAAGCACAAGGATAAGGATAAGGATAAAGGCAAGGATAAGGACAAAGACAAGGAGAAAGATAAACACAAGGACAAGCACAAGGACAAGAAGCATAAGGACGGGAACAAGGACAAGGACAAGGGGGGCAAGAAGAAACAAAAGGACAAGGCCAAGGGGAAGGGCGACAAGAAAAAGGACGGCAGTAAGGGGTCGAAACAGAGCGGGAAGTCGAAAGGCAAGTCGAAGAAGAAGAGCAGCTCGGGGAAGGCAGGCGGAAAGAAGAGCTCAGGGAAAGGGAACAAGAACGGGTCCGGTGGATCCTGGACGTTCACCGACAGCGCACTACCGTAATCTCCTAACAGTCCGGACACTCTCCCGGTCGCGTGTGTTCAGCACGCGCGGCCGCTTTTTTTTGGGCTCTGGCGTATTGGAACCCACGGCTCCCGTTCTCCGCATACTGCGCCGAGTTCGGCTAGCGTCAACGCGACCCCCATGCAAGGGGTCGGTGGTCGGGGGAAAGTCTGGCCTTGGACTTGGCTGTTTTAGCGGGGGGGTAGCCGGCACCACGTACGGCTGGCCGCTAGGCCCTTGCCTGGGTGGCGCCTGAAGGTGCGGCCTGAAGGCAAGGGTAGGCCGCCTCCATCGAGCGCCCGGACACAGTTGGCCGCGGCCGCACGGCCGAATAGGATATCCCGTGTGCAGCTTCGTCTGCCGCCGGATGCGTTTGACTGGACTGGCCGTGCAATTGGAGACGGTAACCGATGGGTGCGGAACCGGCTGCCGTAGTCAGCATCGACGAATTCAAACGGTTGGATCTACGGGTTGGGCGGGTCGTAGAAGCCCGGCAACACCCAAACGCGGACAAGCTGATCCTGCTCCAGGTGGATGTGGGCGACGAGGTCAAGCAGATCATCGCCGGTCTGCGTCAGTGGTACGAGCCGGAATCCCTTGTCGGCAAGTACGTTGTGGTCGTCAACAACCTGCAGCCGGTGACGCTCCGGGGCGAACGATCCAACGGGATGCTGCTCGCCGCGACGTCGGATGGGGAGGTCGTCATCCTGACCCCCGAAAAACCGGTCAAGCCAGGTTCGCCGGTGAGCTAGTCAGCTCGACGAGCCGGCACTCGGCGGCCTCGGGGCTCTGCAGCCGCCCCGGAACATCGTCAGGGTGTCAATTGGGGAGCGGGACCAGACCGCGTTTGGCCTGATCGCTGCTCAGTCATCCGGGGCCCCGGTCGAACCGATCGGGGAAGTGGCCGCCGAGGGTAGGTCACGGGCACGGTGGTTCCCCCGAAGACGATAGCGGCCGGCCTTGGTCTTGCTACGAGGGCCAGGCAAATCGTTCAAGCCGTGCACGACCAGCGACCGAATACGAGAAAGGCGCCGGTGGCGGTGGTTTTCCGGAGCGGCCAATGGCCTTGCCTGCAACCGTGTGTTTTGGCCGGCCCAAGGATAACGCTGGGAACCGCCACCTGGCGCCTTCGCTGGGGGACCATCCTTAGGAGGCTACGAGCGCCAGCTCCGTACCGGCGGTCGTCTTCACCTGGTCAACGCCTCGAATAGGTCTCCAAACCGCTTCAACTCCTTCTTCAGATAGCTCCGCCACGCCTTCGGGTGCCACAACTCGACGCACACCGCAGCCCCGACCACGACAACGTCGGCTCCCGGTTCCAAAGCAAGGAACTCTCGAAAACCTTCCGGGATGACCAACCGGCCATTCGCTCCGATGGTCGCCTCGCGGAACTTCGTGCTGAGCAGACGTCCGAAGGTCTGGAGCTCGTCAACGCGATTGGTCATCCAGCCGGTCCGGACCTTGTGCGCGACGAGATCGACGCCCGCCCTGACTCGCTGCTCCCAGGTCTTCTTGTTCCAGATACTCAGGCATCCGTACCTTTCCTTGCCAAGCACGCAGGTCCGACTGTCTGGCTCAGATAACGCGTCAACGAACTCAGGGGGAAGCGTCACCCGCCAGCGGTCGTCGATTGTCCTGACGTATTCGCCCTGGATCATTCCGCGCGGCTCTGGGACGCGTTCCCACTCGACACCCAGATTTTAGCAGAAAGATGGGACGCTTTTCCACAACTCCACGGACGAGACGCCCAACGGATCTGAACAAACGTATAGACGACAGAAACCGCGCCCCCCCGGCTCAACATCCATCGACAGGCGCCCCTCCACTGCGCGTGAGGCGACTTCGTCCAAGCGCCCGGCACCGCTGGCCGATCCGTTCGGCGCGTTCGATTCGCCCCCATCGGCAAGCGTGACAAGGAGGATTACACTTGAGGCGGACCTGAGCAACGAACAACCGATGGAGGTAGTCATGAAAGGGCGCATTCTGCTGGTCGTCGGCGACGGCGCCGAAGTACTCGACACGATGTATCCGTTCTACCGCCTGCAAGAAGAAGGGTACGAGGTCGTGGTGTGTGCTCCGGAGGTGCGACGGTACCACATGGTCCTCCACGAGCGCCCCCCTGATTGGGACATCACCGAAGAGCGCCCTGGCTACCATATCCAGGCCCAGCTCGCGTTCCGGGACATCCGGCCAGACGACTACGACGGGATCGTCATCACAGGGGGCCGAGCACCGGAGTATCTTCGGTACGACGAGGATCTGATCCGCGTAGTACGTACGCTGTTCGAAGCCGGAAAGCCCGTGGCGGCTGTGTGCCACGGCATTGAGATCGTAGCCCGAGCCGGAATCGTCAAAGGGCGGCGGGTTACTACGGTCGCGAAATGTCGGTTCGACGCAGAGGTCTGCGGCGCCACTTACGTGGACGAGCCCGTGGTCGTCTCGGACAATCTGATCACGGCCCGGACGTACCACGACAACCCACATTTCATGCGCGAGTTCGTACGGGCGTTAAAGCGGGGAGAAGCCCGCTGACGGTCGGAAAAGAAAGCGGACCTCTTCCCAAGGGGAAGAGGTCCGCGTGGGCCTAGTGAGCTTTTTGTCGTAGGGAGGCCCGCCCGGCCGCCGGCGTGCGGGCTGAAGCCATAGCGACCGCTAGAAGATCAGGATCACATCCACCGCTCCCGTGAACTGGTTCTTGTCACTGAAATCGTCGAACACTCCTCGGATTCCGGAACCAGTAGCATCCACGTTAGACCAGTCCCAGCGGGCTTCCGGCCTCACGATCACACTCGGCAACGGCTTCCAGTTCAGCCCGAAGGTCAGGTCGAAATAATTGCCCCCGTCGGCAAATTCCCCCAACCCGGTGATGCGGGCGTTGTCCTCGTCCCGGAACCACTCGAACCGCATCCCGGCCGTAAGGTTCGGGCAAATGTCGTAGAACAGATAGTGGACCGTACCGTACCACTCAGCATGCCCTGTTCCCTCCCGCCGGGTGACCTTCTGGTCCTCCCCGTAACCGAAATCAGTCTGGAAGACGTACCGCAGTCCCGGCGCAAGTTCATGCTTGAAAACGATGCTCTGCACGTATTCGGCCGAATTCTCGAATCGACGCTGGAACGAATCCTCCGCCCAGTGGAACGCATACGCGATGCTCGTCCCCGGGCCGAGCTCCCACGTAATCCCCCCCAGGTAGCCAAGATTGTCGTTCGGGTCGGTGAAATTGTCTACCCCCAGCGTCCAACCGGAATGCACGACGACGTTGGGTGCAAGGTTGTAGCTGGCAAGCATCCCAGTGTGCGTGAACGGCTCGCCGTAGAGGTGCGTGTACGCATGAGAGTAGAAGAAGTTATCCGGCGCTGGGACCGTCTCGTACCCCACGATCGTGTAGAAGTGGCCGGCCTTAATCGTTAACCCCCCACCTATCGGAGCGAACGCCTCTACGTAGAACTGGGGAAGCGCGAATCCATACGTCATGTGGCTGTCACTGTTCCACTTCTGCGTGCCGTCCTGCTCCAGTTCCAAGCCCAGGGCTTCCGTGAACTGGTAGTCCGTACCGTAGAGCAGGTCCACTCGGCCCCCAATGTCCCAGAATCCGCCCTCGGTGTTCACCGGCCGCTCCAGGATCAGGTAGAGCTGGTTCATGAGGTACTCATTCGACCGGTAGTTGAACCCCTGAGGCCCATTCAGCCGATTGTCGGGCGAATCGGGATTCCAGGTGAAGCCCTGGTCCAACCAGCCGCGAACCCGTAGCCCACCGAGCGACACGGCACCCGGCATGGGGACATAGCTCTCAAGGGCAGCAGCCGCCTCCGCCAGAAAAGCAGTGTTCACCACCTGCTTGCTGGGGGATTTGGCGCTCTTCTCGACGGCCAAGGCGGCTTTCGCGTCGTAAAGGGTCTGCTTTTGCGGAACCTCTCCGGCCAGCAGGATGCCCCCGGTAATTGCTGCTCCCAGTGCAAACGCGGTCGTCCTGAACAATCGCACGGTTCAGCCTCCTGGCTCGATTTTCTCCGGTCCGTGGGACGGCCCGATCAACCCATCGGGCTTCCCAGAGCGCAGGATGCGCTCTTGCGCTCC
>JALSID010000033.1 GCA_026981825.1 Planctomycetota bacterium | reverse complement strand
GCCCCTTTGATCCCCGTCAACACGTCAACACGGACCACAATCTGGATAACTCCGACCAGAGCCGTGAATTCAGCGGGATCTGGATGAGCTACGAGGGACAGTTCTACACCGCCGACATCTACTTTTTGCGGTTGAAAGAGCAGGACAACGTGGTCTTTGGCAGGGGGGAAGTCCCCGGCGATTTCGACGTCAACACGATCGGTGGTCGGTGGACCGGCGAATGGAATCAATTTCTGTGGGATTTTGAAGGGGGAATCCAGTTCGGCGATTACGCCAACCTGAACTGGGCAGACGCGGGATTCTGGACCGCTGGGCTCGGCTACCGCTGGGAGCAGTACCCCTGGCAACCCGAGTTCTGGGCGTTCTACGACTGGGCCTCTGGCGATTCAGACCCCAATGACGGCAGGCGGGAGACCGCGTTCCAGTACTTCCCGTTTGGTCACTACTACCTCGGTTGGGCCGACCTGGTCGGTCGCCAAAACATCAAGGACTGGAACTTCCGGGCGAGCGTGAAGCCCCACGACACGGTAACGGTCACCGTCTGGTGGCATATTTACCGGCTCGAAGAGGCTCGTGATGCCCTCTACAACGCGGCCGGTGTTCCCATTCGCCGCGATCCGACCGGCGCTGCCGGTAAGGACGTGGGGCAGGAACTAGACATCACCATAAGCTGGAACTTCTTGCCCGGACACAATCTCCTGTTCGGTTACTCCCGCTTCTACGCGGGCGACTTTATCGCCAACACCGGCGTGGGTGAAGACGCCGACTTCTTCTACACGGCATGGACCACGGAATGGCCAAGCCGGGCTCAATAGGCGGAGCTACGAAGGGCCCACGCCCACCCCCGGGGCTGCTGCCCTGGGGTTTTTCTTTGGGTTCCACACCGGACCGGTGACCGTTTCCACCGCCCCAGGCCAACATCAATTGCTTTGAAGGACGATTCTCGGTCGGATGAGTCGCGCCGTCTGGTCGCACTCTCCGATCGCTACCAGGTCCGCTTCAGGGCCATAGAGCGCGACCCAGTCGGCGCCGGGGAGCGGGCCATTTGGCTCGGGGGGGACAACGGTTACCAGGCTCAGACGAAGCGGGCGGCCGTGCCGCACGAGCCGCACTTGAGTTTCGTCCAGATTGGCCCGGGCCAGGTGCTGCACGGCCAGTTGCGGCGGTGCCAGATCAGGAGGTGCCTGGGCCGTCTGTAGCTCTTCGAGCGACGAGGCCTGCTCCACTCGAAACGGGCCGATCGCCGTGCGGACAAGCCCGGTCATGACCGCACCACATCCGAGAAGCTGGCCGATGTCCCGGATCAGGGCGCGGATATAGGTTCCCCCGCCACATTCGACTTCAATCTCGACGTGTGGGGGGGAAAAACTGAGCAACTCCAGCCGGTAGATCCGGACCCGTTTGGGTTTGAGCTGGACGGCTTTGCCGCGCCGCGCCAGCTCATACGCGCGCCGTCCCTGGACCCGGACCGCGGAGAAAACAGGCGGGACCTGCTCGATCTCGCCCAGGAACCGCTCCAGCGCCGCTCGCAAGGCCTTCTCGGTGATCTGCTCATATGGCCCCCCGGCCACAAGGGGAGCCTCGGTGTCCCAGGTTTCACTGGTAACCCCGAGCTGCATGGTGGCGCGGTACCGCTTGGGCAGCTCCTGCACGAACTGGATCAGACGCCGCGCCCGCCCGACCGCCACAACGACAAGCCCTTCCGCAATCGGATCGAGAGTGCCGCAGTGACCGATCTTAACCGACGGGAACAGGCGTTCGGCAGCGTCAACGACCTTGCGCGACGTGACTCCCTGCGGTTTGTTGACGAGCAGAAAGCCGATCGGTTCCCTCATGCGATCGTCCAGACCATGCCCTACTTCCTACACGAATTATTCGGGACCAAGGGGCCGGAGTTCGCTTGCGGTCGGACCGATTGAACCTATCTCACCCGGTCGATCCATCCAGTCGGATTGACCTACACTATGCTTAAAGTCGGACTTCCACCCGTTGCTGTTCGATCCCTGGGGATCGCGATGCCGTCACTCGAGGTGGCACCATGCTGAGCTCTGTCCTGTCTCAAACCCGCCTGGCCGTCGTGCTCGCCTTCGTGTCCCTACCGTGGTTGGTCGCTGTGCACCCCCTTCAGGCAAGGGGGCCAAACATCCTGTTCATCGTTGCCGACGATCACGGACCCTGGGCTGTAGGGGTGGCCGGCAACCGCCAGGCGTTCACCCCGAATCTCGACCGGCTCGCCCAGGAAGGGGCCTATTTCGTGAACGCTTTTTCTGTGACGCCGGTTTGCAGCCCGAGCAGGGCTGAGATCATGACCAGCCGTTATGGCACGGAAGTGGGCATAACCGAGTGGCTCCACCCCCAACGCGACCGCGGACGGGGGTTGCCTGCGGAGCTCCTCACCTGGCCAGAGCTGCTCAAACAGGCCGGCTACGTGACCGGGCTCATCGGTAAGTGGCACCTCGGGCTCGAAGACAAGTACCACCCCACGCGGCACGGTTACGACTATTTTTTCGGTTTTCGTGGAGGGGGTAACCGACCGAAAGACCCCAGCCTGGAAAAAGACGGCCAGGTGCGCCGCTTTAAAGGGTTCACGCCGGAGATCCTCACCGATGCTGCCATCGCGTTCCTCGAGAAAAACCGGGACAAGCCGTTCGCCCTTTCCGTCCATTTCCGAGCCCCTCATGCCCCGTGGCTGCCGGTACCCGAGGCGGCATGGGAGCCCTACGCGTCGCTCGACCCCGCCCTGCCCCACCCGGACTATCCCGGACTCGACATCCCGCGCGCGAAACGCATGATGCGCGAGTACCTGGCCAGTGTACGCAGTGTCGACCTCAACGTGGGGCGACTTCTCGATGCTGTCGACCGACTCGGACTCCGGGATTCCACCATCGTCATCTACACCTCCGACCACGGCTACAACATGGCCCACAACGGGATCTGGCACAAAGGGAACGGCCACTGGCTGCTGAAGAATCCGCCCCCGGCTACGCCGAACATCCCCCGCGGTCAGCGGCCAAACCTGTACGATAACTCGCTGCGGGTGCCGTTCTTCGTCCGCTGGCCTGGCGTGGTCGAACCTGGCCGCAAGGTCACGGAGACCATCTCGTTCCTCGACATCCTGCCCACCTTCGCAGCCATCGCGGGCGCAACGATACCCAAGGAGACAATCGTCCGCGGCCGTAACTTCCTGCCCCTGCTGGAAGGCAAAAAAGTCCCCTGGGATAACGACCTCTACGCGGAATACAGTACGCGACACCAGTCCCGGACACACATGCGCTGCTACCGTACCCCAGAGTGGAAACTGGTCCGCGATTTCCTCAACCCCGGACGAGACGAACTCTACCACCTGACGGTCGACCCAGAGGAACGCCACAATCTGATCGACGCGACCGACCCGGCGATCCGAGCGGTCGTACGCGCACTGGACAAACGGATCCTGGAGCATATGGAGATGCTCGGCGACCCTGTGTTGGAACTGGCCCGGAAGCGAGCTCAGTCGGCCCACCGGCAATGAAGGCGATACCCGCGAAGCGGAGTGACCGACCGATGCGATACTTTGTGGCAGTCCTGGTTGTGTCTGTGATGTCGGTTGACGCGGTCCCTGATTCCGTTCGGGCGGATCAGCCCCAACCGGGCAAACAAACGGCAGGGGAGTTCGAAGGCAAGATCACGATCACGGTTCGACTGCGCTATCTGCTCTACCTTCCCCCCCAATACAAGCCGGACGGCGATCCCTGGCCATTGCTGGTCTTTTTACACGGCATGGGCGAGGTGGGTAACAACCTGGAGCTGGTCAAGCGACACGGGCCCCCTAAGTTGATCGCTCAGGGGAAGCATTTCCCATTCATCGTTCTCTCCCCCCAGAGCCCTCGCCCAGGCTGGAACGTCCACGCCGTGGCCGCCCTGATTGACCATATCGCCGACAAGTACAACGTCGATCGTTCGCGGATCTACCTGACCGGCCTCAGCATGGGCGGCTTCGGCACATGGGCGCTGGCAGCAGCCTATCCGGAGAAGTTTGCCGCGATCGCTCCGATCTGCGGGGGAGGCGATCCGCGGTCTGCCGAACGGCTGAAAAACATACCCGTGTGGGTCTTCCACGGCGCCAGGGACCGGGTAGTCCCCCTGGCCGCCTCGGAGCGCATGGTTAAGGCGCTCAAGGCCGCGGGGGGCAACGTTAAGTTCACCGTCTACCCCGACGCGGGCCACGACTCCTGGACCGCTACCTACGACAATCCGGAGCTCTACCGCTGGTTCCTCCAGCACCGCAAAGGGGGTACCGCCGGCGGGTCCGGTAACTAGCCAGCCCGGTAGACACCGTGGCGGCCCGGGGGGACCGGCTTTGAGCTGTTCCCCCGGCATCAGGTTCGCCCACGCCGAGCCATCGACTACGGCAGGGAGATGTCCAGCGCCCGGACGAAACGGTTGGTGAAGTTCGCCAGACATACGGCAGCCACAAGCTCCACGAGCTGCCGATCGTTGAGTTCCCCTTTGAGCTGGTCGATTACCGCAGCGTCGACGGTCGAGTCCCTCGTGAGCTGAGAGGCGAGGTCAAGAACGAGCTGTTTCGTCCCCTCGAGCGTCCGTGTCGGTTCCGGTGTAGCGGCAACTTCGATCTCCTCAGGAGGGAGGCCGGCCCTCTGACCGAGAGCCTTGTGGTAGCTCAGTCAGTACTCGCAACCGTTAATGGCCGACGTGCGAATATACGCCAGCTCGCGATAGGCCGCCGGCAGCTCCGAGGTCGTCGCGCCATCGATTCTCAAGACGCCGTCCAGAAGGTTCGGGGAAAGGGCCATAGCGGCGAAAATATTGGGGATTGTCCCGAAGGCCGATTGCAAATGTTCCAGAGTGCGGCGGGCCCGGTCGGAAGTTTGGTCCGGACGCGGGATTCCAATTCGCGCCATCGTTCAGCCTCCTCTTCTTGCAGAGCCACGTTGGACAGCCGCTCGTTGCGTTTCAGTGTATCTCGGTGGAACACGACGTGGGGAAAGGACTGCGGTGGGCCGCCGAGCGTGCTACCTGCTCGTGGATCGGCTGATAAAATCGGCTGCCGGTGGCTCATCGAGACGAGGAGAAGCTCCGCGGTGCGTCCCGTTCGAGTCATTGCTACGGCCGTCATCGGCGTCGTCCTGTTGGTCTGCAGCCAGCCGTCCAGAGCTTCAGACGGGACTGTCGCAGATCAGGCACCCTACTGGGCTACTGAAGTCTTCACCTCCGGATCGAACCGGTACCATACGTTCCGCATCCCGTCGCTCATCGTCGCTCCGGACGGCAGCCTGCTGGCGTTCGCCGAAGGACGCAGGTCCGGACGGGGAGACAGTGGGGATATCGACCTCGTCATGCGCCGCAGTCGAAACGGCGGAAAGTCCTGGGGGCCACTGACCGTGGTTTGGGACGACGGCCCGAACACATGCGGCAACCCGTGCCCGGTAGTGGATCGCACCACCGGCCGGATCATCCTTGTGATGACATGGAACGACGGCCGTGACACCGAAGGGGCGATCATGGCCGGACGTAGCAGGGACACGCGGCGAGTGTTCGTCACCGTCAGCAACGACAGCGGCCAGACGTGGTCATCGCCTCGAGAGATCACCAGCACCACCAAGAAGCCCCACTGGCGATGGTACGCCACCGGGCCCGGTGTGGGTATCCAGCTCGAACGTGGCCCTCACAGGGGGCGGTTGGTGATTCCATGTGATCATTCCGACCATTCGGACGAGCAGCATCCCTATCGATCACACGTGATTCTCAGTGACGACGGCGGTAAGACCTGGCGGATCGGCGGGGTGGCGGGCCCGAAGACGAACGAGTCGCAGGTGGTGGAACTTACGGACGGTCGATTGTTGCTGAACATGCGCTCCTACCACGGACTGAACCGCCGCGCCATAGCCTACAGCGATGACGGTGGCGAGAGCTGGTCCGCGGTGCGCCTGGACGACGAACTCATCGAGCCGGTTTGTCAGGCCAGCTTGATTCGTTTTAGCGCCGCCGATCGGGACGACCGCAATCGCCTGCTGTTTTCCAACCCGGCGAGCACCCGTCGCGAACGGATGACGGTACGCCTCAGTTATGACGAGGGACAGACATGGCCGATCGCTCGTGTCGTTTACGAAGGCCCTGCCGCGTACAGTTGCCTCGCGCGGCT
>JALSID010000032.1 GCA_026981825.1 Planctomycetota bacterium | reverse complement strand
CCAGACTAGAATACGAAAAAGCGGCCTGCTGCAACACAGAAACCGCACAGCAACCCGATACACTTAATAGCAACGCGCCAGCCGGCCACATTGACCAAGGCGCTGCCAGCGATTGCGAAAAGGGAACGCGATCCCGACTTCGTAGGTTTCTCTTGTCGGTCGTATCGCCGGCCCCGGTCGGCCGAATCGATGTTTCCTCAGCGCGAACGCACGTCCGTATCTTGTCGGCCCGGCCGGATTCGCCTTTCGTCGCCCTCTTCGTGCCAAGCCAATCCCCAGGAGCACTACTTGACCTTATCGAAGACGTCGCCCGCCTTGGGCGTCCCGTCGGCAACCTCCGGCTCTTAGTGGGCACGGACGACGAGCGAATCTCAGGCGCGGGTACACGCACGTACAAGCCTGCCTCGTTCGCACAACTGCTTGCAGCGACGTTGGCCGTTTGCGCGTGTGCCCTAGCCACGACGGCCGCTCACTTGGTCACCGGTGTGGTGGTGTTGGTGCTTCTGTCTGCGCTCTGTGCCCGGCAGTTGTGGGCAATTCGCAACGACCTGCTTGTACGCGAGAACGCGCGGCGCTTGCTGAGTAGCTCGTGGCGCTCTGCCAAGAAACCCTGGGCCGCTCTTCTTTCTCTGGGCGTAGCGGCCTGTTTGACTACTCTCACGCTCCACCGCGCTGTGATGTGGTACGTGGTGGTGTTCCTACTAGCGCTCACTCACGCAGTCCTGGCATCCGCCGCCCTTGTGTCCAAGGATTCGTTGACCACTCTCAACACCGGGCCTCGTCTGATATCGGCGGCTGCTTGGCCGGGCTTTGTGGGGTGGTCTCTCATGTGGCTTTCGGTGTCAGCCGCGGGGGACCTGAACCACATGCTTTCTGCCCCCACGACGTTGCCGATTGCCCTAACGTTCTTTGCGTGCGCAACCACCGCTAGCATAGCGGCTCGGACGAATCCGCGGCTGGGTGCCATCATCACCTACGGTGCTGTGGTCTTGACGCCGGTCCTCGGCTGAGGAGCGCATTTGGCGCAGGTATCTTGGAGATAATCCCTGACCTAAAGGAGCGAACATGCCACAGGTAGCATGGGTACAGCTCCTGGGATCTATCGGGGAGATACTCGGGTGGGCTGCTGCACTGAGCATGCTGCTACTCGTATGCATACTCTTGATGCGCATCGTGAGCGATCTTGCATCCTCGGCGCCTGCAGCGGCGCAGCGCCGGGGACCAGACGAGGCGGCATCCTCTGTCTCTGCGGAACAGCCCCCGTCTTCTTCAGACGCCATCAGCGCAGGGGAACATGGGACGACGAGTGTGGCCCAACTCTCCGATGAACCGGTGGCCGATGCGTCGCCGAAACGCCCGGATGAACGGCCAGAACTAGCACTCCGGAAAGCAATTGACCACGTTTTACGCGTACGTCGTGACGCCAAGCAGCAACTGGAGCGCGTGTCGGAACAGCTCAGGCAGGAAGTTCAGCCCCGGATCGCTAAGTTCGCCACTTGGATTAAATCGAGCCCGATCGGTAGGAACCACCGAGTGCAAGATGTCCTCTGCGAGCTGGAGCAACGCATAGCAGAAGTGCGCGCTCTCCTCGACCGAAGCATAGAGCGGCTATCTCGCCAAGACTACACGGTAGCCGTGGTGGGATTCGCGCGTGTGGGCAAGACCACGTTCCTTCAGTCGCTAACAGGACTCGACAGCGACGTGCTACCCGTTGGAAACCGTGGCGTCGTTACGGGGGTTCGAGTCCTGATCAGGAGTATCCGGTCGGATGAAGAACCTACGCCAACGGTCGAGTATCACACCGAGGACTCACTGCTCTCTGGCGTCGTGGCCCCGTTCTGCGACGCCCTCAAGATAAAGCGTCCCAAGACATTGTGGGATTTCCTCGACACCAACTACGAAGACGAAGAAGTCGTCGCCCATATACACGACTACGAAGGCGCAGGCTACCTGGCCCAACTGAGGAATATCCAGAAAGCCGTACGCCGTTACAAGCATAAGCTCGGTCAGGGCGAGCAAAGTATTTCCCTTAGCCATGCCTCGAAATACATCAGCAAGGAGGCAGACCACCGATGGGCTGTCGTGCGCTCGGTGACGGTCGACTGTCCCATGCCGCTACTTCAAGACGCTCCCGTCACTATTGTAGACACCGCGGGTCTAGGCGAGCTGGCACCACCGCACCGGGAGCAACTCCTGGAGGTACTCGGCAAAACCGCAAACCTTGTTCTGATGATCCGGCTGCCCAAAGAAACGGGCGACCACTGGAGCCAGCACGACGCTCACCTACTCGACATGGTTCAGCGCAAGCTCGAAGCTGTCGGGGCGGACACTCCCTTGGTGCTGATCGTAAACCAAACACCAGGGAATCGGCACCTCATGGAGAGCTTTGTAAACGACGTCCGAAAGCACACCGAAGACCAACAGATTCTGACCCTTGACTACGCCAGCCCACAAGCGGTACAGTCCCGGATCTCCGAAGTCATAGAGGCCCACGTTCACCATGGCGGCACCGGGATCGATTTGAGCTCGCTGCATCGCCGGCTGGTTGATTGCGCACACAAGGCCGGTCGGTGTCTGGACTGCCTCACGGCGATCGCTCGGGATACCGCACCAAAGCAGGAACAGCTAAGGCGCAAAGTAGACAACCTACTCGGACGGCTTGAGACCTCCCTTCGCCGGCTAGAAGAAGACCTCAATCCGGAAGCTACAACACCCGGCAAACACTCTGTCGATGCTTCGGTGATATTGCGCTCCCCCGAAGCAGAGCTTGACGTTGCCATCCCCAAGAAGGAAGAACTCCGCGCAGAGTTCCGTCGCCGAGGGGGACCGACGGCTGGCAGCGCGGTCGTCGGGTTCGCCCTCGACCGCGCGCGAGCGTGGCTGGCATCCCGCTTAGAACAGGTGCTTTGCAGAGAGCTCCGCTGGCGGGGGCTCAAACTCCGCGAGGAAGTAACCACGGCGCTTCGCGCGCTCCCTGAACTTCGCGATGCCCTGCAGAACACCCACGACGAGGGGCGTAATGACCTGGAAGCCCTCGCCCGGGACCTGCGCGCTAATGGCGCCCCGACCCTCGCGCAGGCTCTCGACCATTTCATCAGGCGACTCCTCTGTGGGCGGGACGAACTACACTTGCGCCTACGGCCGCTCTTGGAGGGCCTGAGCTACGAGTACTTATGTCGCACGCTGCCGCAGCCCGAGTCGAGGGTGGCGGGGTCTGCTCAAGTTTCCGCCCCGGTAGCAGTCGCGGCTCTCGTCGGCCCAAGCGAAACAGCTTCGGGCCGTGCCCAGCAGAAACTCCTCGAGTCCCTCGGTGACCGTATCAGCGGCACTCTTCACGGCAGTACATGGACGCAAGCGGACCTAATCCGCAAAGCCGTTCAGTCACAAATGAAGCTCGTTCTTCGAGTCGTCGCTGATGAGCTAACCCGCCTACTCAACTACGATGCCCCGTGGTGGTTGTTCTTGTCCGTGAAAGATCTCGCGGATCGCTGGCTCGATCCGTGCACTGAGCCCGAGTGGCTCGATTGGGTCTCGCATCGTTATTGGATCCTCTGGCCGGACAAGTACCTGGATCTAGAGGCACTGCAGCAGGCGGTGGGCACCATACGCATTCTGCTCGATTCCCTCGCGTCGGCCATAGTGTCCCCTGCACACGACGCTACTAACAAGGACGCCGCTTAAGCCCAAGGCACAACGATGGACAGTGCTGATCTGCTTATACTCATGGTTGGAGCACACAGGTCGGGCAAAACGACCATCGCTGGCCTAATGGCAAAATATCCGGGACTTCCGAGCGGCTTGAAGATTGTGTCAGATACGACATCAGATGCACCAAAGAGACCGGTCGACCGGCTCGAATGGGCGTGTCGCCGCGCGGAGCCCTGGTCCGCGGTGGACGTCCACCGTGCTATCCCGCCCACGCCGAGGGACAGTGTTCGGAGATATACGTACACGTTATGGTGGGTGGGAGGCGGCGAGCAAACAGATCTGCTTACGGTGCGCATCGTGGATGTGGCCGGCGCAGCTTTTCTACAAAAACTAGAGAACCTCCAGAAGAGGTTGACGACGTACGAGGCAAGCATAGACAAGATAGATGCGTGTATTTTCTGCCTGGACGCAATCACGCTCGTCGAATACCCGCCTGAGCAGAAACGTCAGGCCCTCGGCATTGATCATATCGCACCCCTCGTCGCAGACCTCATGAACTCGGACAAAGAAGTTTTCTGTGTGGTGACGCGCTGTGAGTCCTACCTGCTGGAAGGAGAGCATCAGAGGCGACGGCTGGTGCGGGCGCTCGGGTGGTGGGAAGAGGAGGTCGGCTTGAAGGGCGCGCAGTCGGTCAGCGTCCGGCACTGGGCGCGTCCCATACGCGTTCCTGTGCTCACCACGGGCTGCCTGAGGCTCCTCGAACTAAGAGGGCAGGAACCCATCTTCGAAAAGACGGACCGGGAGTTCTCTCCACGGCTCGTTGGCGCCCTGTACGGACAGCTTTTGCGGACGGCGATCTCCAAAGCTCGGGAACGCCGGGGCAGATGGCAGAAGTTGCTGGATTTCTTCTCCGGCCGGTCGGAGCGACGGGACAAGGCCGCAACGCGACTCGAGGCGGCCGTCAGCGCCCAGATGCGCATGGCACTGCAGTACCTGGAGGTTCCACATCACATCTATGACGCCACCAAGGCCCACCGCGGGGGCGACTGAAGGCGCCGTGACCAGACGGACGGCGGCTACGGCTGCCTCAGTTTCGGAGCCGCGGCGGTCGATCGAACGGCTCGCGGAGCGCGGAGCGACAGATATTTTGGCTTCGCGCGACTGAGAACGATACACCGCCAGACGGCAGTAGCCCTAGATTTCGCCTCGTGCGGTGCCTCGCAGGAATGCTGCCCGCAGCAGACCATGGACACCGGGCGCCGGGCACGAGCGAGGCGGACCCGCCCGGTTCCCCGTTGAGATGGAGCCGCGCTGTTGCCGGCCAGCGCCCGCGTTACGCGGCCCTGTAACCCGCCACCCACTGGAAGGACGGCCACTCACTAGGGCCAGGCCCCTCCGGCTCACATGTCTGGTCTGGAAACCGGACCTCTCGCGGACCGGTGGACTAGTCTAGTAACGGCCACCGAACTTAACCGCCGGCTACCTGGCTGGTCCCCTCCGGCCTGCCTCGCGCGGCAACGATCCGTCCCGCCCGGGGCCAAACATCAGGCACTTCCGGCGGCATCGTTCGCTACGAGTACCACCCTGACAGCAGGAAACTGCGTTAACCGCCGGAGGCGGGCGACGCCGCTCCTGTTTCGGGGCGGTGGGGGGCGAGAAAAACCGTAGGGCACGCGCCGTCACTGCCGCGACGGCAACCGGCTACCGGTGAGCCTGCGGCTCGCGGCGGGCAGTAGGCGCGGCCGGCGAGGAATGCGCTTCCGCGCACGCGGCCGGGTGCGGGCGCCGGCTGGCGGGTAATCCTCCCCCGCCGGGGCCCGGCGGGGGTACCGATGCGCCGTCGCCGGCGCGACGGCGGTCCGCCTCCCCATGCGCCGCGCCAGATCGAGGCTCGTTCAGATGCTCGGCTCAGGACCACGGCATAACACAAATGCGGTTTAGAATATGCATGTGCGTTGATGTGACCTGCCACGAGCAGGCCTAGCGGTGGCACGGGCGGGCTGAAGGGCCGCTCGAAGAGTTTGCCCGCCGAGCAGCGGCGCCTGCTCCGTAGCAGCCCACCAAGCCGTGTCCAAACCCGAAGCGTGCGCGCACCAGGCGAACGCGCTGTCTCAAAGCGTGAGGATGACGCGAATGACCAGACGAACCCGGGGCCTGGGGATCCTTCGGTACCGATCGCGAAGTCTGCCCGCGTTTGCGCTCCGAAGGCTACGTGCCTCCTCTCTGCCGAACTTCTCACTCGCCAAGAAGCGAGCTCCCGTCACCATCCGCACACGAAACGCCCGCTTCACGACAATGCCCCCGGCAACGAGAACACCACCCCCAAGGAGAACGTCCCCCGCCATCAGAACGCCCTCCACGACGAGACCCGCTCCAAGAGCGAGAACGTTGGCGGCAACGAGAAGCTCGTCCGCGACGCGCACGTCGTCCCCCACGAGAGCGTCCTCCGCGACGAGCACCACCTCCGCCACGAGCGCATCGGCCCCCGCGAGGGCGATCT
>JALSID010000031.1 GCA_026981825.1 Planctomycetota bacterium | reverse complement strand
CACCCCCGTGCCGCTTTGGCTTTTTGGAGTGCGGCACTCCTGTGCCGCTTTGGCTTTTTGGAGTGCGGCACTCCTGTGCCGCTTTGGCTCTTTGGAGTGCGGCACCCCCGTGCCGCTTTGGCTTTTTGGAGTGCGGCACTCCGGTGCCGCTTTGGCTTTTTGGAGTGCGGCACTCCGGTGCCGCTTTGGCTTTTTGGAGTGCGGCACTCCCGTGCCGCTTTGGCTTTTTGGAGTGCGGCACTCCTGTGCCGCTTTGAGTCAAGAGCGCCAGAGGAGATCAACCCTTCGGGCGGAGCAAGCGGAAGAGGTCGTCCCAGTAGTCTGGGTAGGTCTTTGCGGTACAGGAGGGGTTCCGGATAGCCACACCGGGGACACGTAGTCCCGCCAGAGCGAATGCCATGGCGATGCGGTGATCGTTGTAGGTTTCGATGATGGCGGCGGTTAATCGTCCTGGTTGGATGGTGATCCCATCGGTTTGCTCTTGGACGCGGGCACCGAGGCGGCGTAATTCCGTGGCCAGGGCGTGCACGCGGTCCGTTTCCTGATGGCGGGTGTGGGTGAGTCCGGAGAGGCGGGTTTTTCCTTGTGCGAAAAGCGCGACGACGGCAAGCGTGGGAGCGGTGTCGCTCACGGCGCAGAGATCCGCATCGATTCCCTTGAGCTTTCCGCCGTGGACGGCGATGGAGTCGGCCTCCGATGTTATCGTTGCCCCCATTTGCTCGAGGAAGTGGACGAAGCGAACGTCTCCCTGAAGGGCCTGGGGACCGAGACCAGGGACGGTGACGCAGCCTCCGGTAATGGCTGCTGCCCCCCAGAAGTAGGAAGCGGCTGTGGCGTCGGGCTCGATGGTAAGCTCGCACGGTCGATAGCCGGCCGGCGTGACGCGAAACTCCGCGACCGGGGTTCCCTGGGGCACTCGGCCAGCTTCGGTAGGGGGGACCAGCCAGTGGCTCGCCACGGAGACGGCGAATCGTTCCATGAGCCGGGTAGTGAGGGTAACGAACGGCGCGGAGACCAGGGGGCCGATAAGCCGGATGGTGATCGGGCCGCGAGCGAGGGGGGCTGCCATGAGGATGCCGCTCAGGAACTGGCTGCTAACGGAGCCGTGGATGTCGATTTCGCCTCCCCGGAGGCCGCGTGCGTGGATGGTCAGGGGAGGATAGCCGGTGCGCTGTTCGAACTCGATGTCGGCGCCCAGCTCGCGCAACGCAGCGACCAGTTCCCCGATGGGGCGTTCGTGCATCCGTGGGACGCCATAGAGCCGGTAGGTGCCGGAGGGGGCGGCTGCGAGAGCTGCCGTGAGGAACCGGATCGTTGTCCCGGAGTTGGCCACAAAGATATTTGCCTCAGAAGCGGGAAACACACCACCCACGCCGCGGATGAGCAGGGCCCCGCCGTCGGTTTGCTGCACGGGGACACCAAGCTGCACGAGTGCGCGGCGCATCACCTCGGTGTCTTCGCTAGCGAGGGCATTGCGGACGGTGGTCGTGCCGCGGGCGAGCGCGGCGAGCAGAACCGCCCGGTTTGTCAGACTCTTCGAGCCCGGCGGCCGGACGACGCCTTCGGCGATCACTCCAGAGGGAATCTCCAGTGGATCGGGCAGGGGTTTCATCGACCCTTTCTGGCCTCGTAGCTCAGGGGCTGTACCGCGTGCATCACAGTTCGATCTTGTGTTTCCTCAAAGCGGCCCGTGCCTGGTCGAGGTCAATTCCGTGTACGAGGAATACTTTGTCTCGACTGCTTGTCCCCCGCAGCAGTTCCACATTGGATGCTGCTACGCCCAGCGTGCGGGCGAGCAGGCGAGCGATTGCTCCGTTGGCCTTGCCACGCTCCGGTTTCTCGGGCACGGCAATCTTCAGCCGCCCCCCTTCGACGGGGCCGACGGAGCTGCGCCGTGCCCGCGGTTGGGCGCGAACCGCCACAAGCACGGCTCCGTGCTTTACCGACCAGGAGATCGGCGAAGGACGCTCCTCACCCACCGTACAGCCCTTCGAACAATGCTGTTCCGATGCGGACGATGGTTGCGCCTTCTTCAATAGCAACCTCGAAATCGTGCGACATGCCCATGGAGAGTTCCCGAAGTTCGCAGTTTCGGGGGGAGATGGAGCGGAGCCGTTCCGCCAGGGTGCGGAGCCCGGCGAAGGCGGGGCGGGCCTTCTGCGGGTCCGGGTCCCAGGCGGCCATGGTCATCAGGCCAACGATGCGGAGGCGGGATAACCCCCCTAGCTCCTCGAGCACGCGCGGCATCTCTTCGGGAGCGAAACCGTGTTTCTGGGGTTCCCGTGACATGTTGACTTCCAGCAGCACGATCGGGTAGAGGTCCATCTGCTCCGCCTGGCGGTTGATTTCGGCGGCCAGCCGGATTGAATCGACCGAGTGGATCATGGAAGTTCGGGGCAGGGTGCGACGCACTTTGTTTCGCTGCAGATGGCCCACCAGGTGCCAGCGGACGCCATTCGGGGGGATGGCATCTGCTTTTCTCCACAGCTCTTGAGGGCGATTCTCGGCCAGGTCTTGCTGGCCCAGCTCCACCAGAGCCCGAGCCACGGGCACGTCCACGGACTTGGTCACTGCGACGAGACGCACGTGCTCGGCTGTACGGCCCGACCGTCGCGCCGCGGCGGCGATACGGTCGCGCACGCCGTTGAGGTTCGCTGCCAGCCGTGTGTGCAACTCTTGGCTTGTGGTATTCATCGCGGTCCGGTTCCCGGGCGGTTCGCTGAATTCTAGCGATGGTCGGGCTGCCCCCACCTGAGTGAATCGGCTTTCCCAGCCTGGGGTATCGAGGGGGGGAAGACACGGCCGGGCATGGCAACGGTCGTCCGGTTTGTCGCTGTACCGGACAGATGCGTAAGGTTTTCAAAAATGACGGGAACGACACGGGTGCGGAGCGGCCCAGCGGGGAAGGAGCAGTCATGCGGCGAGTCTGGAGGATTGTGGATGTGGAGCCGTCCCATGTGCGGCGGCTGGCAGAGGGATTGCGGGTACCGACGTTTCTGGCCCGCCTGCTGGTGGCGCGGGGCATCAGAGAACCTGACGAGGCGCGACAATTCCTGGCGCCTGCGCTGAAGGACCTGAGCGAACCGGACGCGGTTCCGGGGATGGCCGAAGCGGCGGAGCGGATCGTGGAGGCGATTCGCCAGGGGAAAACGATCTGCGTCTACGGCGATTACGACGCGGACGGCGTTTGTGCTACGGCGATTCTGCTCGGATGTCTGAAACTCAGCGGCGCCCAGGCGGACTACTACATCCCGCGGAGGATTGAAGAGGGCTACGGCTTAAATGCGGAAGCTCTGGAGAAGCTCCGTGTCGACCGACGGGTGGATGTTGTGGTCACGGTGGACTGTGGCATTCGTAGCGTGGAGGCGGCCCGTCGGGCCAAAGAGTTGGGCATCGAGCTGATCGTTACGGATCACCATCGGATGGGGCCGGAGCTGCCGGAAGCGGCGGCCATCGTGCACCCGCGGTTGGGCAATGGCTGCTCGCCGGCACGGGACCTGTGCGGTGCTGGGGTCGCCTTGAAGCTCGCCTGGGCGATCGCGCAGCAACTGACCGGGCGCCAGCGGGTTGGTCCTCGTTATCGCGAGTTCCTGCTCGAATCGCTCTTGTACGCTGCGATCGCGACGATCGCCGATGTGGTGCCGCTTCTGGGGGAGAACCGCCTGATTACCTGGTACGGGCTGAAGGTCCTGAGGCAGCAGACGCCGGTCGGGCTTGGGGAGTTGATGCAAGTGGCGGGGGTTGCCGACGATCGGGATGTGGATGCCGAAGCCGTGGCGTTTCGTCTGGCGCCCCGTCTCAATGCGGTGGGGCGGCTGGGGCATGCGCGCCATGCGGTGGAGCTGTTATTGACGCGCTCGCCGGAGAGGGCCCGGGAGCTGGCCGGCTATCTTCACGAGGTGAATCGCCAGCGGCAAAGCCTGGAAGGGAGTATCTATCGCGAGGCAATGGCAATGCTTACGGAGAATCCGGAGTTCGAGTCGGCGCGGGCGATTGTTCTTGGTCGCGAATCGTGGCACCCGGGCGTGGTGGGGATTGTGGCCGCTCGGATCGCGCAGAAGTTCTATCGGCCTACGATCTTGATCACCCTATCGCGTCCCGTTGCCCAGGGATCCGGCCGCTCCATCCCCGGCTACGACCTGTGCGACGCGGTGGAACGCTGCAGCGAACACCTCCTTGGGTTTGGTGGTCATGCCGCGGCCGTGGGCGTGAAGCTGGAGCCGCGAGCTCTGGATGCGTTCCGGGACGCGATCGCAGCTCATGCAGCCGAGACCCTGGACGAGGACGATCTGAAACGGACGATCACGATTGACAGCGAGGCGGCCCTGGGTGAGCTGTCTGCGGGGGCGATCCGGTGGTTGGAGGCCATGGGGCCGTTTGGGCAGGCCAATCCCAGGCCGCGGCTACTCAGCACCGATGTGCAGCTCGTCGGTGAACCCCGGCTTGTGGGTGAGTCACGTCGCCACGTGATGTTGCGTTTCCGACAGCACTCAACCACGCTCGGCGCCATCGGGTTCGGAATGGCCGACCGCGTGACGGAACTGCGGCCGGGTGAGCGTTTCGACGTGGTCTACACGCCGGAGTTGAACCACTACCAGGGCTACACGTCCGTACGGCTCAATCTGGTGGACTTCCGGCGGTCAGAATAACGGCGCAGCGGCGAATCCTGGACGGTCGGCAGCGGTGTCGGCGCCGTGACGGGAAAAAGTATTGGAAGCCGGGAGAGGATTTGTTACAATCGGCACATGTGATACCGGGCAGACAGGGAGGTGGGTGGAAGGATTTGTCGGGTGAGGAGAAGATGTGAAGTGGCCCGGCTTTCGGTGGGTCGTGATCAGCGGGGGTTGTTCCCGCGTCTGAGTTGAGTGGGGCGAATTCGTGAGGGCTGCAGTGGCGGCTAAGAGCGCCCTTGCCGACCCCTGGGGATCCATGACGGATCCGATCTGGCAGTACGCTCAGGAGTGCGCGCCGGTGGTAACACTCTCTCACGGGGCCTTGGCAACGTTTCCTCTCCTGACGGGGTGCGCACCGGCGCTTCAGGTGCATCTCAGCTCTTCATCCCCCCTCTTCGACAACATGCTCATCATCGATCGACTTGCCCTTGCCCGCCCGCTTTGTCCGCCGGTGACACCGAGTCTTTCGCCACGAGCGGAAGTGAGTGTCGCTGTTTGGCTTGGAGGCAATCGCTGGCTTCGTCTTCCAAAACCACGATGGTTGAGGGCGTTAGATGGCTATGGTAGAGGAATTTATCGACGACCGTGACCTGAGTTTGGAGGACGCAGCGGAGGCGATCGAGAAAGAGACGGAGTTCGAGCAGGAGACGCACGACGAGCTGGATGAGCTGTTCGGGACGCTGTCCGATGGGGAGTCGACGGGGGGCCGCGACGACCCCCTTGGGCTGTACTTGAAGCAAGCATGTGCCCGTCCGTTGCTGACACGTGAGGAGGAGATCGAACTGGCCCGGCGGGTGGAGGAGGGGCGTTACGCGTTCCGCAGGTCCGTGATGCTCAGCCCCTACGCCCAGAAAGCCGCGTTCGATGTGTTTGGCCGGGTGCTTCTTGGGGAGCAGGCCCTCGAACGTACGATCGACACCTCGTCCACCGCACGGCTAACCCCCGACCGCATCCGGGCTCGGATGCCGCATCACCTCGAGACCCTTCGGTATCTGTTGCAGAAGAGCAAGTCCGAGTTCGAACGGCTGGTGGTACGCCGTGGCGGTCGGATTACGCCGTCGACGCACCGGACCCTGATGAGGCTCCGTTGGAAAGCAATGAAGCTCCTCGAGGAGCTGTCGCTGCGCACTCCGGACGTGATCGCCATCTGGCGAGAGCTGGTTGCTTACCGCGATCAGCTTCAAGAGCTGGCTCGCCGCCGTTCCCGGGCCGCTCGTGAGGAATACCAGTCGATCCTTCTGCTCCTCCAAGAGACCCCCGAAACGCTCGATAAGCGGCTCCGCGTGATCAAGAAGCGGTGGGAGGAGTGGCAGGATGCGCGGCGGGAACTGGCCGAGCGAAACCTCCGGCTGGTGGTATCCGTGGCCAAAAGTTACCGCGGTCGTGGCCTGGGCTTCCTCGATCTCATCCAGGAAGGCAACGCCGGTTTGCTCCGAGCTGTGGACAAGTATGAGTATCGTCTGGGCCACAAATTCAGCACGTACGCAACCTGGTGGATTCGGCAGGGGGTGACTCGGGCGCTGGCTGACCAATCCAGGCTGATCCGGCTGCCGAACCACCTGGCAAGCGATCTATTGCACATCCGCCGTACGGCCGGCGACCTGCGCATGCGGAACGGCCGCATGCCGACAATGGAGGAGATCTCCGAAGCGAGTGGCATGGAGAAACGTTCGGTGGAGCAGCTCATCCGTACGGCAAGACCGCCGCTGAGTCTGGATCGAGCGGTGGGAGCGGACGAGGAGACCGCCTTTGGGGACCTCATCCCGGACAGTTCCGCGGAACCTCCTCATGAAGCGGCCGACCGAAAGCTGCTCCGCGAACACGTGGCCGAGGTGCTCCGACTGCTTTCGGCGCGCGAAGCCGAAATCGTCCGCCTTCGCTTCGGCCTTGAAGGGGGCATGCCGAAAACGCTAGAACAGTGTGCTACCGTGTTCGGCGTTACCCGGGAAAGGATCCGCCAGATCGAGGCGCGGGCGCTGCGCAAGCTGCAGGCCCCCATGGAGGAACTGCGTCGGCGATTGGATGGAGAGGAGCCGAGGCAGCGGTCTGCATGAGCGGAGCTGGGTACACCTGTGACGTCTGGCGCATGAGCAAGAGGGCGGCCGCCTGTCGCTCAGGAGGGCTCCCACCCCGGCGGAGGATCCTCGCTTGACCGACGGAAAGCGTGGACCGAATATGACCGCTTGCCGACGCGGTGGGAACCGCTAAGGCAGCCGCGCGATGCAAAGGGGGCTGCTGCAGGCCGACACGAGTACGGATGCGATAAGTGCAGTACGGTTTGCTCGCCGCCCGCTAGCCCGATTACCGCTGCAGGCCGGCGGGGCTCATCATGCCTGGAAGCTTCCCGTTTCCTCCTTGTATTCGGGAGGGAGTTCCCCGAGAGCGATGAGTGCTTCCTTCGCCGCTTTCTGCTCGGCCTCCTTCTTCGTTCTGCCCCACTGCGGGGTGAACTGACGTTCACCAAGGCGAACGGCGATCAGAAAGCTTTTCGCATGGTCCGGTCCTTGCTCGTCCAGAACAACATAGTGGGGCTGCTGACTGAGATACTTTTGCGCATAGTGCTGCAGCAGACTCTTGAAGTTCTGGTCTTGCTGAGCCGATGCTGCCTGTTCGATCACCGACCTGAAGTGTTTGAGCACAAACCGCCGCGCGGCAGCGTAGCCACCGTCGAGGAAGACGGCCGCTATCAAGGATTCCAGCGCGTCCGAGAGCACGGAACGCGGCACATCGGACTGGCATGTGATGCCTTTGCCAAGACGCACGTACTTGTCGAGCCCCATCTTGCGGGCCACGGCGGCGCAGGTCCGCCGACTTACCACCGCCGATTTGATCCGCGTCAGATCCCCTTCGAGCATATTGGGGTAGAGCCGGTACAACGCCTCGCAAATGACGGCCGCCAGGATCGCGTCCCCGAGGAACTCGAGCCGTTCATTAGACCGGCTGTGATCCTCACTGAACGACGCGTGGGTAAGCGCAAGCTCCAGCAACGAGGGGTCGCGGAGATCGACCCCAAGGGCCTTTTGGATTTCTTCGAGCGAAGGATATTCGTGTACGCCTTCTACGTTGTTCACCTCGGACTCCGTTGTGCCACGCGGAAATGACAGCTCGGTCTCGCGATCGACGGGACGCAGCGGGCTCCGAAACGCCGCTGCTTACGCCCACCCCAGCCCGCACCATTCCAGTATACCCTGTTATGGTTCCGTTCCGCAATCCGTCACCTCACCGGCTTCTCTTCTAGGCGATGAAGACAGCTCCCTGACTTCGTCGGGGTTCCTCTACGTTCCTCCTCGTGATCCTTGCGTCCTGGCGACCGCGGGAGAATCCGTTTTTCGCTTCGGTTGCCGGTGCGCACACTCGCTGAAAAGAAGTCTAAGAGCCCCTCTATCGAGTCAACGGTGGCCAGGACCAGCGGATCGAGAGCGCTTGCCCGGTGGGGCGGACACCGACGAACGGAACAGGATCAAAGTCCACCTGTACCGGAAACACGAAGCCCGCGTCGCTGTACAGCCCCGGTACCCAGTGGAATTTAAGGACAATCGTACCGTCGTGTGCGGGGGCCACGTCACGCAGCTCAATGCGGTTTGGCTGGACCCGCACGCGGGCGGATCCCCGCAACGTCCAACCGGCCGTGCGCCGCACACGGAAGACGTGGTACAGACCACAACGTGTCACTTCCTCATAACGGTCGTGGTCGATACGCAGGACGGAAACCACCGGGGGGGACCACGCCACAATCAGGGCAACGTTGTAACGCTCGACGCATTCGGCCAGGGCACGAGGGGTCAGTTCGAGGATGTTTTGCTCCAGCAGTTTGCCGTCGCCGAACTGCGTGTAGTTCGTCCTGAGGTGGGTGTAGAGGTAAGGGCCGCCGATCACCTGGTGGGAGGTGAACACCGGAATCAGGGCCGCGATATTCAAGCCAAACGATGCATCTGGTACCTGCAGTTGGCCGAGGATCTCCCGTCGTTCGAGCTCTTCGAAAAGGACACGTCCCTCCTCGGGGGGGAACCGGCGCAGGACCGCAAACAGCTCGACGATGGGCCGGGGCAGGGATGTGGCCAACCGGGGCGCGGTCAATGCGCCCTGCTGGAACCAGAAAGAGACACCGATCAGGCCGGCAGCGACCGAGAGGCTCGCGCAGTTCACTGCCCCCCGCCAGCCGCGTGACGTCGTCTGGCCCAGTAATGTGCACAGGCTAACCAGCAGGACTGCATAGAGTGGCTGCGTGTAGCGGCCGGGCTGCAGCCAGGCAAAAAGTGGGACGGCCGCGAGGGGGTAGCCGAGCAAGTACAGCAGCAGTGCGCCGATACCCAGCCCCCACCAGGTCGCACCTCCGACGCGGCGGGCGGAGGTCAGGATCGCCGCGGCACCGGCCAGGAACAACGCTGATTCCGTAGGAAACCGCGCGGTGACCAGCTCGACCATACGCCCGAGAAAGTTCGGATTCAGAAACCCGGCGGCCAGCGAAGCGCACGTCTCGCGCAGCCCAAGGGTCGGCACCACCCATGGGCTCCAGCAAAGGAACACGACTGCAGGCACGAGCCAAAACGCTGCGTGAGCGGCCGGGCGAAGCGTGCGAGTCCGAGAGAGGTAGGCGGGTACCAGCAACGCTCCGGAAGTGATCGCCGTGGAAGGGTGCCCGACCTGAGCGAACGAAAGACAAACCACGCCCATCAGCCAGAGAGTCCATTTCGTTCTGAGCGCCGAAGACTGTTCCAACCAGCGGATCAGGCAACTCGCTCCCCACACAGCCATCGCAGTCGTGAGGACGAACGCCACCATCCCCCACTGAACGTAGGTGGCCGGAAACGCGGTCCAGAACCAGGTCGCCGCCAAAGCGTAACACGCCAGCGTTCTGGGGAAGCTCGCCGTCAACGTCAGCACCGCCAGCGCCAGCAGGAGAGGTACAAGCCACGCAGCGACGGCGACGTAAAGGCGGTAGGCGAGAGCCGATCCCCCCGTGAGCCAGCCGATGAGTTCGGGGAACGTGCTGCTGGTGGGGAACCAGAGCGATTTTCCATAGCCGGCCATGAAAAAAGGGTCGTAGCCGACCGCATCCGGGCGGCCCATCTGGGCGGCCAGCCAGCCGTAGTAGTAATGGAAGGTATGGTCGTGGTTCAAGAACGGCAGGTTGGGGTCACCGGAGAAAGGGGGGTAGGCGGCGAGCACGATCCAGGCATGCGCTACCCCTAGGCCGACCAGCCCGCTTGTGGAGAGCAAGGCGACCAGGATTCGGATTCGCACGGGCCTCATGGGACGAGTGTTATCCGCTGCTGCACCCGAACACCGGTGAACAGGTTCTGCCCACCTGGCGCGGATAGAAGGGGGACGATCCAACGCACGCCCGGTTAGCCGAACCCGTTGCGGTTAGCGTTCCCTGAGCACCGCTGCTTGGCAATGCGGTCCGTTCTACGGTGTGTGAGACTCCGAGCCGCTCGAGCGCTGACTGGAACTGCGCACCAGCGCAATGCGCCCACTCCGCACCAGCTCCTTGATCCCATACGGGCGCATTAGCTCGATGAAAGCCTCTACTTTCTTTTCCGTGCCGGAGATCTCGATCATCAGATCGGTCCGACCCACATCCACCACCTTGCCCCGGAAGATCCCAACAAGTTCGCAGATCTCGCTCCGTCGCTCTGGGGGGCATGTGACCCGGATCAGCATGAGATCGCGCTCGACGTAGTCCTCGGAGCTGATATCCTGCACGCGGACCACGGTGACGATCTTCTCCAGTTGTTTGCGCACCTGGTCCAGGGTGCGGTCGTCCCCGAAGACGACGAATGTCATTCGAGAAAGTTCGGGATTTTCGGTCTCGCCCACCGCAAGGCTGTCAATGTTGAAGCCGCGCGACGCCAGCATCCCCGCAATGTGTGCCAGTACACCGGGCTGGTTCTGAACCAGAGCGGAGATCACGTGCCGTCCCGTTTTGCGTACTGTCTGCTCGGGGAAGAGGTCATCCATCGGGAACCACCCATCTGCGCCGAGTCCGTGGGGAAGGAAAGACCCTAATTCTACTGATTCCGTCGGGGCATACGACCCATCCGACGGGCTCACGGCTGCTCAGCTCCCCGCTGCTGCGGCGGGCGCCGCAGATACGCGTCCGGCCACTCGACCGCCCGAATGTGAACGGTGCAGCGGAACCGCGGACGAGCAGTTGTTCGCAGGGCGGCCGTTTTATGCTTGCCCGTGACCCAGGGGGCCGTAGACGGGCTTTGCCCCGGCAAACGGTGCACCCAGCCTCAAAGGTTCACGAGTTCAAGCCGGGGCAGTGAGGAGCCGCTGAGCTGCCCAAGCAGCCATTCTTCCTCGTTTCGGATGGCACGCACCTGAGCGAGGCGGCCGATGAGCTGGTCGGCCAGGCCCTCCGGTACGCGAGCGCGCACTTCCACGTAACGTTCGCTCGTGCCACGTAACACGCGGGCATCCTCGGCGGTTCGCCGTTCGAAGAGCACCTCGTGGGTGGCGCCGACCAGGGACGATCGAAACCGGCGACCGAGCTCATGCGCCAGTTCCCCCAACGCGGCGCGCCGCTGCCGAATGACCGACGGGGGTATCTGATCGTCCATCTCGGCGGCCGGTGTGCCCCGCCGGGGACTGAACGGGAACACATGGATGCGGCTGAACCCCACCTGCTCGCATACGCGCATCGTGGCCTCGAAATCTTCCTCCGTCTCGCCCGGAAAACCCACGATAACGTCCGTGGTGAGGGCCGGTCGGTCCAGAAGCGCCCGGACTCGCTCCACCCGACGCAAGAAGCTCGACACACGGTAACGGCGGTTCATCCGCGCCAGAATCCGGTCGGACCCGCTCTGTAGGCAGAGGTGGAGATGCGGGCAAATTCGTTCGTTGTCGCGGAAGACACGCAGCAGGTCCTCCCCGACCTCGACGGCTTCCAGGCTCGAGACACGGAGCCGCCAGCGGCCCGGGATGCGGCAGAGCCGTTCGATGAGCTGCCAGAGACGGACCCGTTCGCGGTACGGCCAATCCAGCCCATAGTGGCCGAGATGGATGCCGGTCAGAACGATCTCCTGATAGCCGGAATCGATGAGCGCCTTCACCTCGTCTTCGATCTCCTCAGGGGGCCTGCTGCGCAGCGCCGGCCGGACCCTGGGGATGATGCAAAAGGTGCAGCGCAGCAGACATCCATCCTGGATGCGGACGAATGCGCGTTGATGCCCGGAAAAGCGGGTAATCCGCGCTGCGGGCTGCCGGACCCCGTACCGCACCAGCACGCGGAACAGGTCCTCGGTATGGGGGGCAACGGCGACCACATTCGGCAGTCCGCGGAGAGTTTCCGGATCGCGGGCTGCGTAACAACCGGTCACGATGATTTGGCAGCCCGGGTAGCGGCGAGCGAACCGGCGGACGAGCTGACGCCCCTCGGCATCGGCCTGGTGCGTTACGGTACAGGTGTTCACGATCACCAGGTCGGGTGGGGCATCGGCTGCTTCCACCAGACCGCTACCGAGCAGACTTTCGCGAATCCGCTCGCTGTCGTACTGGTTGGCCTTGCAACCCAACGTGACGATGCGAAACGTCCGCACCGAAGGGTGCAAGGTGCAGGAATCCGAGTTGTCGAAAGCGATTGCGGTCTGACTCATCCGGGTTGAAGAACCACCGTCTCCCGCTTGTCGAACACAACGCCGCGCGGCTTTTCCTGCAACCGTCCACGACGTGAACGCAGCAGCGACCTCAGGCTTCGTGTGCTCGGTTCGGTCCCATTCTCGCCTTCGCTGTCACTTTCATCATTCATCGTACGGTAGAGCGAGCCAACGCCAGGAGACGGAGAGAATCCGAGGTTGGCTTGTCATTCGCCGAAGCAACTGCGTATTCTTGTGTGTTCGATGGCCGAAAACAAGGAGCGGGCTACTTCCGCGCGCTTGAGCCAGTTGTGGAGATCCGACCATGGGAATGCAGTGTGAGATCTGTGGGAAGCGGACTTCCGTTGGGAATTCCATAACCCGGCGGGGCCGAGCAAAGTATCTGGGTGGTGTCGGTCGCAAGGTAACGGGCGTTACTCGCCGCAAGTTCAAGCCGAACCTGCATCGGGTCCGGGCCGTGGTCAACGGCAGCGTGCGTCGTATTCGTGTGTGCGCCAGGTGCTTGAAGAGCGGCCGGGTTGTCCGACCGGTGAAGCAGGCGCCGTTCAAGCTACCGACGAGCTAAGTTGCGAGCGTTCGCTGAAGCACGCCGTTGTCGGTCTGCCCGGCGTGCGGCAGTATGATGCGGAGCGTGGTGATGGCTCTGACCAAAGAAGAGGTGGAGAAGGTTGCTCTTCTGGCCCGGCTGCGGTTGAGTCCGGACGAACTGGAGCTGATGACCACGCAGCTCAACAAGATCGTCGAGTACGTTGAGCAACTGCGTGAGGTGGACACAACGGACGTGGAGCCTCTGGCCCATCCTCTGCCCGTAACGAACGTGTTTCGCCGCGATGAGGTTCGTCCCTCCCTGCCACGTGAAGAGGCCCTGCGCAACGCGCCGGACCACGACGACGAGTTCTTCCTGGTGCCGCCGGTGCTCGAGTAAGCGTTTCGGATCTGGTTCTTTATGCCAAGGTTGGGCGACCCATGACCGCGAGTGAGATCGTTCATCTGACCGCTCGGCAACTCCGTTCCCTTTTCGAAGAAGGTCGGCTGAGCGCGGAAGAGATCGTTTCGGCCTATCTTGAGCGGATTCGCGCGTACGATCGCCACGTGGGGGCCTTCTTGCTCGTCGACGAGGAGGGGGCCCTGCAGCAGGCCAGGACCCTCGACGAGAGGAAAGCCCGTGGCGAACCCCTTGGGCCGCTGGCTGCGGTTCCGGTGGCCATCAAGGACGTTCTCTGCACGCAGGGGATGCGCACCACCTGCGCCAGTCGGATCCTGCACAACTTTGTGCCCCCTTACGATGCCACCGTGATCCGCAAGCTCCGCGAAGCCGACGCCGTCCTGATCGGGAAGACAAACATGGACGAGTTCGCCATGGGCTCGTCGACCGAGAACTCCGGTTTCCAGATCACACGCAACCCTTGGGATCTGGACCGCGCGCCAGGAGGATCGAGCGGGGGATCTGCGGCGGCCGTCGCGGCTTGCTTCAGTCCGATGGCACTGGGGAGTGACACCGGCGGATCGATTCGGCAGCCCGCCGCGTTGTGTGGAGTGGTCGGCCTGAAACCGACGTACGGCCGGGTGTCTCGGTACGGACTGGTCGCGTTCGCGAGCTCGCTCGATCAGGTTGGACCGTTCGCCTGGGATGTTCCCGACACTGCCTTGCTCCTGCAGGTCATCGCCGGCCACGATCCGATGGACTCGACGTCGGTCGAGATCGAGGTGCCGGATTACCTGGCGACGCTGGACCAGCCCGTGGGGGGCTTGAGAATCGGCGTCGTGCGCGAGTGGCTGGCCGACGGGGTGGATGAGCAGGTGGCCAAGGCAGTGGAACAGGCAATCGACGTTTATCGCGCCCTGGGAGCGAAGATTCAGGACATCACGCTACCGCACTCCAAATACGGGATCCCTGCCTACTACATCGTGGCTCCCGCTGAGGCATCCAGCAATCTGGCGCGTTATGACGGGGTACACTATGGCTACCGGGCGGCCGACTACGACGACATGGTCGACATGTACTGCCGAACCCGCGCCGAAGGATTCGGCGCCGAGGTCAAGCGGCGAGTTATGCTGGGAACCTACGCCCTATCGGCCGGCTACTACGAGGCCTACTACCTGAAGGCCCTCAAGGTCCGGCGGGTGATTCGGGAGGATTTCGACCGAGCGTTCGAACAGGTCGACATCGTGCTCGGACCCACCTCCCCCACGCCTGCGTTTCGCCTGGGCGAGCGCATTGACGATCCGATCAGCATGTACCTTTCCGACGTCTATACGGTGACGGCTAATCTGGCCGGGATCGCCGGGATTTCGATTCCGTGCGGGTTCACTGCGGACGGGCTGCCTGTCGGCCTTCAGCTTCTTGCTCCCCCGTTCGAGGAGGAACGGTTGCTGCGTGCTGCGCGGATGTATGAGCGCGAGACGAACTGGCACACGCGACGGCCTGATCTGGAACGGGTAGTAGCGCAGTTCGAGGCAAAGCAATCGGCGAGTGCGGGCTAGCAGCGCGGGGGCCACTCCGATGAGCACAACGACTGATGTAGCTCCGTACACCGTGGTCATCGGCCTGGAAGTACACGTACAACTGCTCACGCAGTCGAAGCTTTTTTGTGCGTGCCGGAACCGGTTTGGCGACCCCCCGAACACGAACGTCTGCCCGGTTTGTTTGGGGATGCCGGGAGTTCTGCCGGTGATGAACCGGCAGGCGTTTGAGCTGGCGCTGCGCGCCGCCGTGGCGTTGAACTGCAAGATTGCCCGCTTTACCAAGTGGGACCGCAAGAACTACTACTACCCGGATCTCCCCAAGAACTACCAGATCAGCCAGTACGATCTGCCGTTCAGCTCGGATGGTTATCTGGAGATACCCGTCGAAGGGGGTACGAAGCGAGTGGGGATCATCCGCGTTCATCTGGAAGAGGATGCCGGTAAGCTGTTGCATGGCGAGGGGGGCAAGCGTAGCCAGGTCGACCTGAATCGGGCCGGGACACCGCTGCTGGAGATCGTTACGAGGCCGGACATGAACAGCCCGGCGGAGGCGCGCACGTTTCTGGAGGAGCTTCGCCTGCTGCTGCGGTACCTCGAGGTGTCGGACTGCAACATGCAGGAGGGCAGCCTCCGCTGCGATGCGAACATCAACCTGCACGTGCACCACAACGGCGAGATAATCGCGACGCCGATTGTGGAGGTCAAGAACATGAATAGCTTCCGCGCCGTTGAGCGCGCCATGGCCTATGAGATGGAACGGCAGTACGAGGAATGGAAGAGGACCGGCGCCCGGTTGGGCGAGGTGCCCAAGGAAACGCGCGGCTGGGATGAGAACCGGAACATCACGGTATCGCAGCGACGCAAGGAAGAAGCGTCCGATTACCGCTACTTCCCCGAACCTGACCTGGTGCCCGTTACGGTGACGGAGGAAGAACTGGAGCGGGTGCGCGAGTCCATTGGGGAGCTTCCCGCCCAGCGTCGGCTGCGGTTCATCTCCGGCTACGCTCTGCCCGAATACGACGCCCGCGTCATCGTGGAGCAGGGCAAGAAATTTGCGGACTATTTCGAGCGGGTGGCTCGCGGGCTGGAGCACGCAAAGAACGCCAGCAACTGGATGCTCCAGGACGTGCTACGGACACTCAACGAACGGGGCTGGACGATCGAGGAGTTTCCGATTGCTGCCGAGAAGCTTTGCGACCTGATTCGGCGCGTGGAGCGGCGTGAGGTGAACACCCACGCGGCGCGCGAGGTGTTTGCCGAGATGCTCGAGGGGGGTGGCGATCCAGGCGAAATCATCGAACGGAAAGGCCTGGCCATGGTCTCCGACGAGGACGCACTTCGTCAGGTGGTCGCGGCCGTGCTCGACAAGAACCCGAAGGTCATCGAGGACTTCAAGAAAAAGAAGGGCAAGAAGCGCGCCCAGGTTGCCGGGTTCGTCCGCGGCCTGGTGATGCGTGAAACTCGCGGCAAGGCCGACGCCTCTCTGGTGGAAAAGCTCGTGAATGAGATGATCGTCGAACGAGCGGGCGTGGGATTCGACTCGTAGCGAAACTCCTGGTCGCCCCTAGCCGACGCCACCGTCCCACTCGCCCGGCGCAAGCTTTCTCCTTGTTGGTCCGCGGACGATCACTCTGCCAACGGGCTGCACGAACTGTGGTTGGCTCTGTGCAGGCAAGACTGCACGGCAAGCCCGGTTACGCGTTCGAGGTCGGCGCGATCAAACCTGAGTTGGGGGGAACCGCTAGAGTAGATGCAACCCACCAGCGGGGGCCACAGCCGGGATAGGCCGAAGCACCGTCACCTCATCCATGCAACCCGCGCTTGCTTTGCTGTGGGCCCGACCCCCACCGGGGGATAGCCTGGTCAGGGCCTCGGCTGCCTCGTCATCGCTCCGTTGATCACTGGAGGCGGCGAAGTGAAGCGACTCGAAGGGGGCCGAGAGATGCGAACGTTGCCTGCGGCCGTTTCGTGAGCCCTGCTTTTCTAACCGGTCAAAACGCGGCAAGTGCTCACCGCGCGGCCGAGCGCGACGGGCTACGGAGTTCCCTGGTCCTGAGGCAGATCTGGACTGTCCGCCAACCGCGTATGTCCCGGGTCCAACGGGGGCCGGGAGACGTTGGGCGAGGCATAGCCGTCGTCGTAGCGCGACTTGTAACCTGGTTTCTTCGCCCGCTGTAGCTCGCGGTAAAACGCCTGCACCACCGCTCGCTGGATCATGTCACGGCACTTCTGGTTGATGGGATGAGCCACGTCGGTGTGGAGGCGGAGGCGGCCCTGTTCATCGGTGGGCAGGGGGCGCTCCGGAAGACGGGTACCGCAGTTGTTGCAGTACCGCGCCGTCAGGGGGTTCTTGTGCCGGCATGATGGACAGCGTTCGGTGATCTTGCGGCTCGGCATCGCGACGAACAACCCCTTGGCCCCCTCTATGATCCTCAAGTCACGTACGACGAAGGCATCGTCCAACGTGATCGAGCAGAACGCACGAAGGCGCTCGTTTGCCTGCTCTGTCCGCTCGTCAACAAGCTTGATGCGTACCTCTGTGACTCGCACGACGAAGCTCCTTGCCTGCGGGGGTCACTCCAAGCTGCGGGCTACCGTTACGAAGTGGGGCAATTGTTGACGCAGGCGGCGCGCAATCGCCACGGCCGATTCCCGATCCTGGGCAATACCTACCACGGCGGACCCACTGCCCGACATCGTGGCAGGAATGCCCATGCCCCGTAGAGCGTCCAAGGCTTCCCCTATGGCCGGACAAAGGGACACGGCCGGATCGAGAAGGTCATTTTTCAGCAGAGACTGAAGCCGAAGGTCCCGCACACCGTCGTTAAGAAGCGCGAGCAATCGCTCTTCTGTGGTTTCCTCGCTCTTGACCGGTTGGCAACGGCGAAAAACCTCCGCCGTCGAAACAGGCACACGAGGCCAGACGATCACAAAGTCCAAACGGGTATCCAGACGAACGGGCATCAGTCGTTCCCCTCGTCCCATCAGCAGGGCGGCCTTCCTGCGCTCGACGAAGAAAGGACAGTCGCTGCCGAGCTGTGCGCTTAACTCGTAAAGCTCGCCGTCATTCATCCGAACCGCGAACCAGTCACGACCTGCGCGCAGAGCACACGACCCGTCACTCGATCCGCCCCCCAAGCCTGCACCGTGGGGAATCCGCTTGTGCAAGTACACCCGGACTCCGGCGTCGCTCCGATCGGGACTAAGTCGCTGCGCAACCATACGCAAAGCCGTGACCACCAGGTTGTCGTCGCGATTCAGCTCCGGAACATTGACCCGTAGGTCGATAGTGCCAGCCGAACCGGGCGAAAGAACCAACGTGTCAACCAGATCGATCGTAACGACAAGTGACCGTAACTCGTGATAACCATCCGCCCGCCTACCCGTGACGCGGAGCGTCAGGTTTACCTTGGCGGGCGCATACGCCACCAGACAATTGCCAAGAAAGCGACTTCCGAACGGACTCAACGTGTTCCCGTGATCCTAACCGCTCTCCTGAGACCTCCCGCTAGTTGCTGCACCGAACGTGCCGTCGGTTTGCACAGCCATTTCCAATGGCCACACTCTAAGGCTTTGGATAGTGTAGACTTAGCCGGGAACTGCTGTCAATGCCGGATTGTGGCGACAACGCTACGAGGGTCCAAAGCGCAACTCCGTTCCATGGGCACCGCCAGCACGATCGAAGAAGGCCGCCGGCGCCATCCAAAGATGGGGGCTGCTCCGACGGCAAAGGCCGTCGCCTAAGGAATAGCCCCCTTCCTGCACGACCGCACCCCTCGGTGTCGCCGCACCGTCAGCCAGAAGAGCGGTTTCGATGCCCCAACGACCATGCGGCTGCCGAAAGCGTCGGGCACCGGATGGCGCTACTGAGCCACCTTGCAGGCAGACACACCGGCCTGCTCACGCCGTCGTCCGCACCGGCGCCGGTCAAGCATTTGGGGGAAAAATTAGGAAAACCGCCCTTGAGCCACCGCCACCACCGCTTTCAGAAAAGCCAGCCCCGCATGAAACCGAAGTTCCTGTGCGCGGCACCGGGGCCAGAGGGGATGCAAGTAGTTCCTGGCAGCTCGTTCCGGATGCGGCATGAGCCCGAGGATGCGGCCGCTCGGGTCGGAAAAACCGGCGATGTTGCCATGGGATCCGTTCGGGTTATGCGGGTATGGTAGCACAGAGCGGGCCGCGTCAAATTCCGGATCGTCAGGGTGGGCGTACCGAATGATCAGCCGTCGGCCATCCTGCAGCGAGTGGAGATCCGCTTCCGACGAAACGGTGACCTTGCCTTCCGCATGAGCCACCGGGCACTCAAGGGACTCCAGGCTCTCGGCCTGGAGGGCGGACGCGAGCGGGTTTTGTGCGGGGTCGAAGCGGAGCCGAACCCAGCGGTCTTCAAAGCGGCCGGAATCGTTGTAGCTCAGGGTCACGCGTGGCGCCGCATCCGCACTACTGCTGGGGCCGGGTAGTAGGCCGGTTTTCAAAAGGGCCTGAAAACCGTTGCAGATGCCCAGGATGAACTTGCCGCGATCGTGGAAGGCGAGCAGCTCGTCCAGCAACGTGTGTTTGAGCTGGAGGGCGAGCACCTTGCCTGCTGCGATGTCATCGCCATAGCTGAATCCGCCAGGAATTACGAAAATGTCGTAGTCGTGCACCCGCTTCGGGAACGCGGTTAGTTCGGCGATCGGCACCACGTCCGGCGTACAGGCAAGACGAGCGAAAGCGTCCGCCGTTTCCAGGTCGCAGTTAGTCCCGGGTGCCTTGAGCACCAGCACACGCATGGGTCTATCCCTGTTCCGTAGCTGGATTATCGGCAGGCAATCACTTCTTTGGCTGCGGCTTTCACCAGCGCATCGGTCGTTGCCATTGCTCCCGTAGTTGTTCCACGTCGGCCTCGAGCAAGATTGGGCCCTGGCTGCTTGCCTGCACCAGCAGCCGTGGGGGGGGGACAACCCGTCCCACTACCTGAAGGAGCTCCGGACGGGGCAAGAGGGCCGCGAGCGAATCGAGGTGCTCCGGGGCCAGCTCCAAGACGAACCGACTGGGGGTCTCCGAGAACAGCCAGCTTATCGCCGATGCTGCCCGCGTCAGGTCTGCTCCGTCGGAGAAGGGGTTGTCGGGAACCCACAGTTCTGCGCCCAGCCGACCGGCCACTGCCATCTCGGCCACTGCCGCCAAAACGCCGCCTTCGCTCACGTCATGGCATGCCGCTACATAGCCGCGCCCGATCGCCTCACTGATCGCCTGCATGATCCGGGGGGCCATCTGGAAGTCAACACGCGGCACCTGGCCCCCGTGCCAGCCGAGAGCGGCTGCGAAGGCCGAACCACCCAGCTCCACCCTGGTTTCCCCCACGAGCACCAGGATGTGGCCGGGCTTTTTCAGGTCCATGGTTGTGCATCGGTTGAGCTCGGGAACGACCGCAACGGCGCTGATGAGCAGACTTGGGGGGACGGTCAGGTGTATTTCCTGACCGTTCAGCTTACCCCGGTACTCGTTGTGCAGGCTGTCTTTGCCGGAGATGAACGGGGCCAGGAACGCTTCGGCGGCGTCTCTGCAGCCGAGGGCTGCCCGCACCAGCGTTCCGAGCTGCTCGGGCCGCTCCGTATTCCCCCAGCAGAAGTTGTCGAGCAGAGCGATGTGGTTCGGATCCCCGCCCACGGCCACGCAATTCCGCACTGCTTCGTCCACCGCACAAGCCGCCATCCAGTAGGGGTCGAGTCGGCCATAGCGGGGGTTGATGGCACAGCTTACCGCCAGCCCGCGGCCGGGGGTCAGGATGGGAAACAGGACCGCTGCATCGGACGGTCCGTCCTGGCGAACACCGACGAGCGGCTTGACCGTTGTCGCTCCCTGAACCTCGTGGTCGTACTGGCGAATAATCCACTCCTTGGAGCAGACGTTGTAGTCCGACAGCACGCGGTCGAGCAGTTCGGCGAGCTTCCCCTGGTCTTGGGCGTACTGCTCGATTCCGTCCGGCGCAAGCTCCTTCGGTTCCGCCAACCGAAACTCGGCCCGTCGCGTACGTACCGGACATCCCTTGTGCAGAAAGCGGAGATCGATGTCGGCAACCTGGTGGTTGTTGTAGTAGAGGCGCAAGCGCCCAGTACCGCAGAATCTGCCGATCACCGTGGCTTCCACGCCATGCTGCTGACAGATAGCGTGAAACTTCGGCCAGTTCGCCTCCGGAATTGCGATCACCATTCGCTCCTGGGATTCGCTGATCCAGATCTCCCGATAGCTCAGGCCGGAATACTTCAGCGGCACTCGTTCGAGCCAGACCTCGGCGCCCAGATCTGCGGCCATCTCGCCAATGGCCGAGCTCAGCCCCCCGGCCCCGCAGTCCGTTATGCAGGTGTAGAGCCGCTCTTCGAGCGCAAGCAACAGCGCGTCAAGCATGCGCTTTTGTGTGATGGGGTTGCCGATCTGGACAGCGCCGCCGGACACCTCCGCCGACTCGTCGTGCAAGGCGGCCGAAGAGAAGGTGGCCCCGTGGATGCCGTCCCGGCCGGTACGGCCACCCACGACCACGATGCAGTCACCGGACCGTGGGGCTTTGTTCTCGGCGCCGGCCGGCATGAGCCCAATACAGCCGCAGTAGACGAGGGGGTTGGCGAGGTACTCCGGCTCGCTTAAAACGGCGCCCGACACGGTGGGGATGCCCATGCGATTGCCGTAATCGCGCACACCGGCGACCACGCCCTTGAGCACGCGCCGCGGGTGCAGAACCCCCTCGGGTAGCTGCTCAGGGGGGTAATCAAGGGGGCCAACGCAGAAGACGTCTGTTCCCGCGATCGGCTTCGCCCCAAGGCCGCAACCCATGATGTCGCGGATCACACCACCAAGACCGGTGCTCGCACCACCGTACGGTTCGATCGCCGATGGGTGGTTGTGGGTTTCGACCTTAAAGCAACAGTGGTACTCCGGTGTGAACCGGATGATCCCCGCGTTGTCGGTGAACACGCGGACACAGATGTCGTGATCTCCCCGAAGTCGTCGCACCGTCTCCGTGGCTGCGAAGATCGTTTCCTTCAACAGGCTGCGGAAGTTAATCTCTCGCACGGTTTGGCCGCGTCCGTTCCGTTCCACGTAGTGCACGGGGCCTTTGAGCGTCTTGTGCGAGCAGTGTTCAGACCAGGTTTGGGCGAACGTTTCCAGCTCGACGTCGGTCGGGTCCCGGCCCAAGGCGTGGTAGTGGTCTCGAAGGGCGCGCATCTCCTCCATCGTCAAGCTCAGCAGGCCTTCCCGGCTCACCCGCATGAGTTCCTCATCGTCCATCGCGCGAAGGGGAACATGGACGAGTTCGAACCGATACTCCGGAGCTGCGCGGAAGACCGAAACGTCGATTCGGTCCCAGTAGACCTTTTCGATGGCAGGATTGGCAAGTACGCGGTACGCAACCGCCTCGCGCGCGCTGGCTGGTACCGGCTCGGCAAAGTAGTAGACTCGGCCTGTACGAACCCTGTGCGGTTCGATGTCGAGGATAGACAGGGCCGCTTCGCACGTTTGCGCCACCGTGTCCATGACGCCCGGATGGAAAAGAACGTACGCGACGTCCCCGGAGGCTTCCTTCTTCCGGGTACCATCGAGTCGGTACAGTTCGAACTGTTCGGCGACGGGGTCGGTGAGCAGCACGCGCGCTACGTGCGCCACGGTTTCCTCGCCAGCGGCCCCCTCCAGGATATAGAGCCGGCAGTAGCGAGTCACTGCTGGCGTGGCGATATGGAGCTCGGCCGCGGTCTCCCGGACACGTTCTTTCTCGGGATCGTACAGCTCCGGTCGCAGGTAAACCTCAATGGCCCAGGTCATGTGCTGGTCATCCGGTGAGGGCTGCACCTGTTTGGCGGAAGCGGTTCAGACCAGGTCATCACAGAACTGATATTCTTATGCCGGTTGCCCAGGCTTGGAGGTAGCCGTCAGGGGTTCTGCTTTGCCTCCTTCCGCTGCTGGCTTCGCGCTCTCGATCTTTCCAGCTCGCGGCGGCGCGCCGCGGCGGTTTGCCAGAGCCGCACCAGCTCGTCCGCATCTGCGTTTTGCAGGGCCCGTTCGAAGTCCCCCAGAATTCCGGCCAGCTTCCTCAGATGTCTGAGGATTTCGGTGCGGTTGTGCAGAAGGATGGGGACCCAGATCTCCGCTGCACTGGAGGCGACGCGAGTGGTGTCGAGGAAGCCGGAGGCGACGAACGGTTTGGCGTGATCGTCCAGGCAATGCACCAGTGCGGCCGCAGCGATATGAGGGAGGTGGCTCGTGCCGGCAAGAACCTCATCGTGCACCTCGGGCTCCATCAGGACCACCTGTGCACCGACGCTCGACCAAAGTTCGTAGACGGCGTCCACAGCCGCGACGGAAGTAGACGAACGCGGTGTGAGGATGCAGGTGCGGTCGACGAAAAGATCCGAACGGGCGTGTTCGACTCCGGTGCGGTCCGATCCGGCTAGCGGGTGGCCCCCTACGAATCGACAGCTCAATTCAGGCGGCAGCGTGTTTTCCACCTGGCGTACGATCGCGGCTTTTACGCTGCCGCAGTCCGTTACCACCGTCTGTTGCGGTGCGCAGCGCAATGCTTCGATGGTCTGGTCGGCAATCACGTCGACGGGCGTGCACAACACCAGCAGGTCGGCCCGGCCGACGGCACGCGGCAGATCGAGGCTGTACTCATCGATGGCCCCCAGATGGACGGCCTGCTGCAGGGCGGATTCTCGCCGTCCAAACCCGACCCGGCGAACACCGGGTGCATAGCGTCCCAGGGCCAGGCCGAGGGAGCCGCCGATGAGGCCGACGCCTGCAATGACAACGGTTCGCTGGTTCACGAGGCTCGGGGTGTCGCCTGGTGGCACCGTTACAATGGATGTCACGTGGACGGACATTATAACGACGTGCCTTCGGGCTCTCCGCGGAGCTGCGCTAGCTGTTGATCCTGTCCGCCGTGTACCGTCGCGCTCGCGAAGCGTCCGCTCCTGGCGAGCCGAGGCGGCCCCTGCGATTCTCCCAGCCCGTTGCGTGATGCTGGAGAGGAGAACGATGACTTCGAAACGGACGATCCTCGGGGTTGTAACCGCGTCTATTGCTGCCGCCGTTTTGCTGGCCAGTTTCGCCGTGGGGTGGGCGCAGGTTTCGCGTCGAGCTCAGGATCTCAGCCGCCAGGAGAAGCAGCTACTCGAACAGTTCGTCAACGGCGCGCTGCGGCTCGCCATCCAGTACGAGGCCCAGGGGAATTACGACCGTGCCAAACAGATCCTGCACACGGTTTTAAAAGTGACCCCCCAGGAGAAGCGAGCGCAGCAGCTTCTGGAGCGGATCGAGGAACAGGAGCTGAGCCAGAACCGTGTGACCATCCGGGTCCTCGCCAACAAGGACTGGCAGAACACCGGACTGGTGGTCTTCGCGGGCCGCCCGGTGTCCTTCGAAGCCCAGGGGCAGTGGATCTTCCGGATGAGTCGATCCGTTGGACCGGAGGGGATGCAGATTCCAGAAGAGTGGCGGAAGTTTCCGCTGGGATCGCTCATCGGGATCGTCCAGCCCATCGCGGGACCGACCGCGCCCGGCAAGAAGAGGGAGAAGAAACCTGCCACTCCCAAGCCCTTCCTGATCGGGGCAAAACGCGTCCATGTCCCGGACGTGACAGGGATTCTTTTCCTGAGGATGCACGACACAGAGCCCTCGGACAACGCCGGCCAGGTGGTGGTCACCATCTCGGGCTACGTTCGTCGCCAGTAGCCGGGCGTCTAGCTCGTTGGCCGAGTGGGCTCCCTAGGCCGCCCGATCAGAGCGGCATAATACATTCATGAGACCGGTCCTTACGTTCACAACGGATTTTGGTGCCGACGGTCCGTACGTGGCCGAGATGAAGGGGGTGGCCATCAGCCTCTGTCCCGACGCTACGCTCGTGGACGTGACCCACGATGTGCCCCCCCAGAACGTTCGTGCAGGCGCCTTCGTGATGATGAGGGTCGTTCCCCACTACCCGGCAGGAACCGTCCACGTTGGTGTCGTCGACCCCGGTGTGGGAACAGACCGGGCGATCATTTGCTTGAGGGTGGCCGGGCAATTCCTGGTCGGACCGGATAATGGCCTGTTGTCCTGGGCAGCGGAGAAACTGGCGGACCTACACGACAGCAAGATCGAATGCCGTCGGGTTGCAAACAAAGAGCTTTGGCGCGGGGAGGTGTCCAGTACGTTCCACGGGCGTGACATCATGACCCCTGTAGCTGCCCATCTTGCCAGAGGGGTTCCATTCGATGCTGTTGGACCTCGGATGGATGACTGGCTGCGCCTTGCATGGCCTCCAATCGAACGCAACGCCACGAGTGTAACGGGTGAGGTTATCTTTGTGGACCACTTCGGCAACCTGGTGACCAATGTGCCGGGCTCGGCGGTGCAACAGCTTGCAGGTCAGGGACGGCTCATGTGTGACGCAGGTGCGCTGCGGGGGATTCCTGTTGTCAATACCTATGGCGCGGCCACTCCGGGCAGTGTTGTCTGCATTGTGGGCAGTGCAGACCTGGCGGAAATCGCTGTTGTCAATGGCAACGCAGCAGAGCGGCTTGGGCTGCCGATCGGCCAGCGGGTTACGATCCGGTGTCACGAGGAAGGGCAAGAGCTCTGAAAGAGGTCCTGCGATGACAGCAGAGCGTGTCTGTCCGAATTGTGGCTACGTCACGCGGCTCGGCCTCACAGAAGCCCCCTTTTGCCCCCGCTGCGGCTCGGAGTGGGAGATGCCCGTCCTGGAGGCCGTGGCTCGACCGGTGCTGGTCGGCAGCGAGGGCTTGGAGGCGTCGGTGAGCGATCGTGAAACCGACATCGCCGTGGAGCTCGAACCGGAAAGCTCGGTCGGTTCCGGCGCGGACTCGGTGGGGGAGTTCTTCAAGAAACTCTCTGCTCAGCAAGAGCCCTTCGAGGAGTCGGACGGTCCGGAGTTCGTTGTTCGGGCAGATTCCACCGCCGGTGAATCGATCGTTCTATTTCGACGTGATCGCGACGAGCCGGTCGCGGCCTCTGAGAGCCCTGAACCGCTTGCCTCTGCCACCGAACGGATGCGGAGGCAGCGCCAGCAACGGTCCGGCAATCTGTCCTGGATCGCCGTTGCGGCCATCTATCTCTGTGGAGCCATGACCGGCTTCGTCGTTGGACGCCTCGTGTACGGACCTGCTGCCCAGAGCCCGCTCCGCAAGATCCCGGACTACGGCATCCGGCGGGGTGGCCGCGAGTGGGTCGTGCCGGATCCTTCCGCTGCTGTCCCTTCCGGCCACTGGCTTCGGCTCGGTAAGGCCAAGCGGATTGGTGATCTCGAAATCAAACCGTTGCGACTGTTCATCGACCAGGTGCGTTTCACCACCCTGAATCCACACTCGGGCCAGACCGTCGTGACCGAGTCCGGCGAAAAGACGTTGTTCCTTGCTGTTGAGATCCGCAACCTGTCCGACAAAATGGCCTTCTCACCGCTGGACGAACTGTTCCTCCGGCCCAACGATTTCCCGGCTTACGCCTACATCGAGCTCCCCACGGGCGAGCATGTAGGCATGTACCCCCTGACGAAATTCAGTGAGCGAACGATCCAGAACCAGTCGTTCGAAGAGCTGCCACCCGGTCAGAAACGCGAGTACTGGATTGCTGCCGACCCATCGGTTCTGAAGAAGCTGAAGGACACGATGGTCTGGCGATTGCATCTACGGGTCGGAGGAACAATCGACAACACGTACACGAGCGTGGTGGCCCTTAAGTTCAGTGAAGAGGAAATCGAAGCGGAAGGCTAGCCGCCCATAGGGAATGGCTCGCTGAGGGCGGAGAGCGGTTGAAGTGCGCGTCGCCGGCCGGCGGGTTCCCCGGGCCGCCGGGTTGTCCACCGGTTGCCCGTGGGGCGGATAATGCAGTGAGCGCATATCAACGGCAATGGTCCCCGAGCTTATGGTATTGGGTCCGGGTACACGATGGGCAGCAAAACGGGCAAAGTAGGGGAACAGGGCGGGGAGATCCGCATATCCCCAACGATGGGAACGGGTCGGTCTCTTGTCAAGCAGAGCGATGCAAAACGCGAAGTTGTGCTCGTGAGCGCGTGTCTTCTGGGCGTGCGCTGCCGGTACGACGGCACGTCAAATCCGGCCAGCGAGCTGCTCGATCGTTCGGACATCTGTGTGGTGCCGGTTTGTCCGGAGCAGCTTGGCGGACTTCCCACGCCGCGGCCGCCTGCCTGGTTCACCGGGGGTACAGGCGAGGACGTTCTGGAGGGCAGGGCGAGGGTGGTAAACGCGAACGGGGAAGACGTAACGGATCGTTTTCTGGCAGGTGCGCGGCAGACTCTAGAGATCGCCCGTTTGACCGGCGCCCGTAGAGCGATTCTGAAGGAGAAGAGTCCTTCCTGTGGCAGTTGTATGGTTTACTGTGATGGGAAACGGGTAGCCGGTCAGGGGGTAACGGCGGCCCTGCTACGCCGTGCGGGATTAGAGGTGCTCTCCCTGGATCCTCCCAAGCAGGGGGAAGCCACAGGTGCAGCAGTGGAGCCTGAACATGGAACTGACGCATCCTGAACAAACAACACTTCTCTACATCGCGCGCAGGACGCTCGAAGCAGTCCTGGGAGCGCGACAACGACCGGTTTATGCCCCTCCGCAGACGCTCCGCAATCTCTATCGTCCCAGTGGGGCTTTTGTCACGTTACGCAATTTGCAGGGGCACCTCCGTGGCTGCATCGGTCGCCTGGTCGCCGACCGTCCGTTGTACACGGTTGTGCAGGACATGGCAATCGCTGCCGCTCTGGATGATCCGCGGTTCGTTACCAACCGCGTTACCGCAGGCGAATTGCCCTACATCTTTATCGAAATCTCGGTGCTGTCTCCCTTGGAACGCGTGCGGGATCCGGCGGCTGAGATCGAGCCCGGTATTCACGGCGTCTACATCAAGGCAGGCGAACGGACCGGTTGTTTCCTGCCCAAGGTGGCCACGGAGATGAGGTGGTCAACGATCGAATTGCTCGAAAACTGCTGCGTTCGCAAAGCGGGCCTGGCAGCCGATGCCTGGCGCGACCCAGCTGTCGAGGTCTACCGATTCACCGCTTCAATCATTGAGGAACCACCCCTCGCGATCATGGAGCCAGGTTCTCCGTTCGGAACGATGATCGTGCAACCCACCTGAGCGTTGCCATCGGCCGTCGCTTAGCCCCCGTCCTTCGGCTGACCAAAAGACCGCTGAGGGGCTGGTACCCTGGCCGAAGGCGGCGCGTGCGCGTCCGCTCAGGGGACGCGACCGCCTCCTTCTGACCGGCCAACAGGGCCGTGCTTTTCGAGTGGGGGTTCCCTGATTCCACCGAAGACGGACCTCCGTGCAAAGGCGTAGGCGAGGCGTGGTACATTGGATAGGGACCGGCGGAAAATCCACCAGGCGTTGGTTCAAGGGGAAGAAATATGGGATCGGAACAGAAGGTGACTCGGAGAGAGTTCGTAGCCTGTGCGGTAGGTGGAGCGGCGATGCTGACGGGGGCTGCCGTGGCGCACGGTCATCAGGAGCGCCGCTACCTGAAGGCGGTCAAGTACGGCATGGTCCGTGTGGGCAAGACCGTGCTCGATCGGTTTCAAGCGGCAAAACGGATCGGCTTTGACGGGATCGAAGTGCATCGTCCGTCGCAGATTCCCATTTCGGAGCTGAAAGAGGCGAGCCGGCGCACCGGGCTGCCCATCCACGGTGTGATCTGCTCCGCCCACTGGCGTTACCCGTTGTCGCATGCCGATCCGGCCGTGCGTGCCCGCTGCCGGCGTGCTCTGGAACAGGCCATTCGAGACGCGGCCGAGCTCGGCGCCACAAGCGTCCTCCTGGTCCCGGCCGTGGTGAACAAGCAAATCCCCTATGATGCGGCATACAAGCGATCACAGGAGGAGATTCGCAAGGTCATTCCTGTCGCGGAAGAACAGCGGGTTAAGGTTCTGTTCGAGAATGTCTGGAACCACTTCTTGCTCAGCCCCCTCGAGTTTGCCCACTATGTGGATGAATTCGATAGCTCGGCTGTGGGGGTCTACTTCGACGTGGGTAATGTCGTGAACTATGGTTGGCCCGAGCAGTGGATTCGGATTCTGGGTAAGCGGATCGGGAAGCTGGACATCAAGGAGTACAGCCGGAAGAAAAGGGACAGGGAAGGGCTTTGGAGAGGTTTTCAGGTCGAGATCGGCGAGGGCGATTGCGACTGGCCCGCGGTGCGCCGGGCACTGGAAGAGGTCGGCTACGCGGGCTGGTGCACGGCCGAAGTTCCAGGTGGTGATGAGAAGCGGCTCCGGGCGATCCTCGACCGCATGAACAAGGTCCTGCCAGGCTAGCGGAGGGCGGTTTGATCTCCTAGGAGCCGTCCGGGGCCATGAGGATGGTTCAGCTCCTCTTCCAGGCGGAGGCTGGGTCATTGGGTTCGCTTCCCACCGACGGCACACGGTGATTGCTACGGTTGGTCGTGGCGGATGCGGTCACCCTCGGGAGAAGACGCTAGAGCGGCTCATCTCGATCTGGGAGGGCCAGCGGGGGCGGTAGATCGATCAGTTGCGTCGATCCTGGCGGGCCGGAATGAAGACGGAGCGGCGGTCAGGTTCCGGGGTACCCCAGGGTTGATTCTGGGCCTGCCCCGGCTTGCGCTTCCAGATCATCTGCCCGGTGGGCTGGTTCTTGCGCCGTCGGCGGAGCAGTCGGGCAAACCAGCCTCGTTTTCGCCTGGTCGGTTTGTAGGGGACCTCAACAGGACGTGTCGGACGGAGCGCGAGGATAGGGAACAGCGCCAGGAGGGCGAAGAAGAGGGTGAGGAGGATGAGGTCGCGCCGGACGTGATCCGAATAGACGGCCACCACGAACAGACCAAGGCCGTAACCGGATGCTAGCGTGAAGGCGCTCGCCAGTAATACGACCCAGGGCGTCTCTCGACGGCGCACGTTACCTTCCTCGATTCGCGTTTCTGGCGCTGGCGGCGTGACAAACGTCCTTAAAGCCTGTGCATTTCGTCCTATGATAAGCTCATGCGAGCTATGGGAGATTGTGATGGAGCGACTGGAGTTGGCGCGTAGCATACGGCAGGCGGCACGGCTCACCGGTCGGTTCGTGCTGCGGTCGGGGCGGGTGAGCGACGTTTACTGGGACAAGTACCGGTTCGAGTCGGACCCGGTCTTGCTCCGGGCGATTGCCCAGGGGCTGCTCGAACTGGCCCGTGGGTTGGATTTCGAGCGATTGGCGGGACTGGAGCTCGGCGGCATACCGCTGGCCACCGCCATGTCGCTGGAGAGTGGCCTGCCCTGTGGGTTCGTTCGCAAGCAACCGAAGTCCTATGGCACAAGAAATCTGATCGAAGGGGGCGCAGTCTCGGGCGAGCGGTTGCTGGTTGTTGAGGACGTGATCACCACGGCTGGTCAAGTGGTGGATTCCGTGCAGCAATTGCGCAGACTGGGGTTCATTGTGGAGCATGTTCTTTGCGTCATTGACCGGGAAGCGGGCGGTGCGGAACGATTGGAACGGGAAGGATGCAAACTGCGTGCCCTGTTCAGGATGAGCGAACTGGAGCGGGTGGACTAGCGGATGGAGCGGTGTTGCGTGAGGTTCGCCGGTTTGTGGCGTGTGCTGTTGGTTTTTGCTTGCGTAGGTTGTTCGGACGCGGGTAGGCCGGAGCAGCCCTTGGTGGAGGAAGGGGCCATGCCGCTTCAAGTGAAGAGTTCGGCGTTTTCTCACGGAGAGCGCATTCCCGAGAAGTACACGGCGGACGGTCCTGACGTTTCTCCCCCCATTTCCTGGGAGGGGGTTCCGGAGGGTACGGCCAGCATCGCCGTGATTTGTGACGATCCGGACGCTCCGCGGGGTACATGGGTCCACTGGCTGATCTGGAACATACCGGCGGAATCCCAGGGGTTACCGGAAGGTGTGCCGCCGGATCGCGAGTTGCCCGACGGCAGTCGGCAAGGGACGAACGACTTTGGCCGCATTGGCTATGGTGGGCCGGCACCGCCACCGGGTACACCACACCGCTATTATTTCCGTGTCTACGCGCTCGACACGCGGTTGGATGTGCCTGCAGGTGCGCGCCGCGACGCTCTGGAGTCGGCTATGCGCGGGCACGTCCTCGCCCAAGGCGAGCTGATGGGAACGTATGGACGGTAGACGATCTGGAGGCGCTGGATCCTGGCCGCGCACTTGGAGTGTGCGATCCTGAACAGGTACGGAACGTTTGAGAGCCAGATGAGTGAACAGCCGCTGCGATTGGGGAATCGAGAGATCGTACTGGTCGGCGACCGGGTACTGGTGCGGCCGGAGCGGCCGGAGGAGAGGACCCAGTCTGGTTTGTACCTGCCGCAGACGGCGGTGGGCCGTCACCCCGTTCAGTCTGGTCGGGTCGTGGCAACGGGTCCGGGCATTCCCATCCCGAGTCCCGAAGCGTTTGATGACGAGCCGTGGAAGGAAAATGTGCGCCGCGAACACTACATCCCCATGCAGGCCCAGGTAGGTGATCTGGCCCTGTTCCTGCGCGAGCCCGCCGTCGACATCCGCATTGACGGCAAGGAGTTCATCGTCGTTCCGCAGTCGGCCATCCTGGTGCTCATCCGCGATCTCCCTGAACTGTAATCCATGCCCCCCTCATGAACTCGCGGAACAAGGGGAAGCGCTTCGTTCTTCTCGCCTAGGCACAGCGGCAATATGGCCCCGTCTTGGAACGCGACAGTCGCTATGTATGGGGGCGAGCCAAAGGGGTTAAAGCTTTCCGAGAGGCCAGGGAACGGTGAGGGCGAGGGCGACGGTCACGGCGAGACCGAACACTCCCATGATGGCCGTCATCGGGGTTACGGCTTTTAGAGCTTCCCTCTCCTCCAGACCGCTCATTGTCGTGATTACCCAGAAGCCGCTGTCGTTCATCCACGCAAACGGCTTACTCCCGCAGCCAATCGCCAGCGCCAGGTAGACGGGGTCGAAGGGGAGTGTGTGATGGGCAACGATGGACTGAACGACGCCGACGGCCGTGATCATGGCTACGGTTGCACTTCCCTGGGCGGTTCGGATGAGCGTGGTGATGAGGAAGGCGACGATGAGCAGCGTCCAGCTCGTCTCGCCCTCGCCGACGCTGAGGACTTCGGCGATGCCCGTGGCTCGCAGGGCGGCACCGAACGCTCCTCCCGCCGCAGTGATCAGGATGATCGTCGTTGCCCCCATGACTGCAGCGCGCAGGTCATCTGCGGCTTCCTTCCGTGAGGGGCGCGCCCAGAGCAGGTAAACAGCTAAGGCGGCGAGCGCGCCCAGGATCAGGGCGCTGTTCTTTTCGGCTAGAGTCCCTACGAGCGCAACTGGCGTGGGGAAAGCTTGGCCGGGTGATGCATGCGTGGTCAGCAGTGTACCGCATGC
>JALSID010000030.1 GCA_026981825.1 Planctomycetota bacterium | reverse complement strand
TATCGCCTCCCACTTCACGTCCTCGTCGTCGCTGGTGATCTTGATCTCGTCGCCCACGGCGAAGGTGCGCCAGGAGTTGACGCAGTTCTTCACCAGCGGCTCCTCGACGTAGTACTCCCACGCCTTTCGGGCACGCTCCTCCCAGGACGAGGGGATGGCCTCGGTGGCGTTCACCCGGCTGAAGACGCCAGCGTCCAGGGCCACGGCCGCCGCCAGCGGGACGACGAGCACGCCCTGGGTCTGCGTATCCTGCAGCCCGGCGGCCCCGTCCGTCGCGGCGGACGGTTCTTCCGGATGAGGGGGATTGCCTTGTCTTTCCACCGGTGACCTCGCGGTTTTCTGGCCGTGAGAGCGCCACATTGATGCTCGCCATCCCTGGCTCGCACCCTTCGGGCGCACCTGTGGTGCGTCCAAATCCGCTGTCCTGCGGATTTGTCGCGCCGTGTGCGCGAAAGCCGCGCCCTACGGGTCATTTACCGGAGGCGCCGGAGAATCGTCGGAGACGGGGGGAAGGACAGCATCGCCACTATAAGTCGACCTACGTTAACTTGCAATGGGAAAGTCAATGCAGTTCAAGTCATAATACGGACGGCCCGATATTATAAAACGACCTGCGTTAACTTGACATTCTGTTTGTTTTGCAGTATGTTTGATAATGGAGGTGACGGCATGAGACAAACAGCGGAACCTGCTCGGAGTGGATCGCATAGTGTTCTCTTCCTCAAGGCGCTCGCCGAGGAAGGCCGGACTGTATTCACTACTTCCGAGGCCAAGCGAATAGCAGTGCGATCTGGGATTCCGGAGGGGTATGTCACCAACTTGCTCATGATCATGGTTCGCAATGGATGGCTCACGAGATTGAGGCGTGGAATTTACGCCCGTTCCGGACCGGCGCTTGGAGATATCCAGATTCATTCCTTCGCCATTGCAACCCACCTGGTTGTGCCCTCTGCTATCAGCCATTGGTCGGCTTTGCATCATCACGGTTTGACGGAACAAGTCCCTCGTGTTGTAACCGCTTTTACCCCCAAGAAGGTCGTCACTCCTAGTATGCGTCGCGGTCGCCATGCCAATGGCGGTAAGCGACATGCATGGGTAATCGATGGGGTCCGATACGAGTACATCACTGTCAAGAAGGAGAACTTTTTCGGGATTGAAGAAGTGTGGGTAGATGAGTTCTCCCGCGTGCCAATCACAGATCGCGAACGGACGGTCCTTGAAGTTTTTATCTCCTCAAGGATGTTCGGGGGAATGGGAGAGGCCTTGGGGATAATCGAAAACCATCTGCCTTCACTTGCGGTTGACAAGCTGGTGGAATACGCATGTCGGTACGGAAAGATCTCCGTCGCCAAGCGGCTGGGATGGGCGTTGGAACAAGCAGGCATCTCAGAATCTGTTCTGGAACCTCTCCTTAAGATGCCGGCCACAGGGTATCACGCGCTTGATCCGGCCCGTCCACGCCGGGGAGCTTGCGATAAGCGATGGATGATTCAGGTCAATCTTGGAAGGGATAGAGATTCATGAAACCATTGCGTCTTCGCATTCGTGCTGCATCCCAACGGCAAGGGATTCCCCAGCAAGTTATCGAAAAAGACTACGTGCTGAGCTATATCCTTGCCGGCATATCTTCGCATCCCGGGCTCCAAAACGTGTTGGTGTTCAAGGGAGGTACTGCCCTGAAAAAACTGTTTTTCGGCGAGTACAGGTTCTCTGAAGACCTTGATTTCTCAGGCGCCAATTCTCCCAAAGGCGAAAAACTTGAAGAAGCTTTGGGAGAAGCTGTGGATGAGACGCACCGCCTTCTGTCTTTGCACGGTCCCTTTTCCATCCAACTGGAGCGGTATCTCGAACGTGACCCTCATCCCGATGGGCAAGAAGCGTTCATCATACGCGTACAATTCCCTTGGCATCCTGGGGCGCTCTGTCGAATCAAACTGGAAATCACTCACGATGAACCAGTCCTGTTGGAGCCCGAGAAACGTCGGTTGATTCACGGCTATGAAGAAAATTTGTCGTGCGATGTGTGCTGTTATCGTCTGGAGGAAATTATCGCGGAGAAACTACGCACACTGCTTCAGACCCACCAGAAATTGGTTTTGCGCGGTTGGAACCGTCCTCGCGCCAGGGATTATTACGACTTGTGGCGTATCCTCGACAAATTCAGTGCTGGGTTAAACCGTGAAGAGGTAGGCTCTCTCTTGGAACGGAAAAATGCACACCGAGGCGTATCATATCAAAGCATCAACGATTTCTTTAGCGATGAGCTCGTCTCTGAGGCCTACCGACACTGGGATAACAGTCTAGGGCCTTTCGTGACCGAGTTGCCTGAATGCCGGAAAGTACTGGAGCAACTGAGGGCGCTTTTGCGCGAGCTGCTTCCAGGAGTTGATTGACAAGGGAATGACTGTGTCCGTGTGTTCCATCCGCCCTTTGATAAAAGCACCTGCCCGGCTCCAGACAAAATGTCCCCACTTATCCGCAAGTGGTGACGGCATGTCTGGTTACAGCCACAAGACCGACGGAAATCCGAGGATTAGACGAACACGGGATCGGTGAGCAGCGGGGTGAGGCAGACCGTCTCTTCGCCCATCTGGTCGAGGCGCCCCTGCTCGCGGACCAGCATGGCGCAGCGGACCGCGTCGATGATGTGGTCGTTGCCCTTCGAGTAGACCACCCGACCGTCGTGCAGGGTGTAGGTGTGCGTCGTGAACTGGTCCTCGATCTCCAGGTCGTCCACCGGGAAGACGATCTGTCGTCTCTGCAGGGCGCCGTTGATGAGGCTGGTCATGAGCTCCTTGGTGCGCTTCTTCACCTCGCGGCCGTCGCGCACCGCCAGGGTCGTCATCCCGCCGAAATCGTAGCCCCGCAGCCGCCCCTCGAGCTGGAGCGGCTTGTACTTGTCCAGCGTCAGGAGCTCCTGCACCACCGCCAGGCCGTTGCCGCCGTTGTCCACGCCGATGCCGGTCGGGGTGAAGTAGCGTTCGAGCAGGGCGATGGCCTGGGCGATGTGCGGGTAGGCCACGCGCTCCATGTGGATCCGCAGGACCATTCTCAGGACCGGGCGCTCCCCGACTTCCTGCTCGCGGAAGACCACGATCTCCGTGGGATCGTTGGTGTAGCCCAGGTCGCCCCCGATCCAGAACACGCCGGTCTGCGGCGTGAGGTTGAGCAGCATCTCCAGGCGGTCGTGGGCCTCCTCCTCGGTGCCGCAGTCGCGCATCTCCTCGCCGGTGATGACCACCTTCTGGTACTCGAGCACCTCCTGCCGGCAGAGGTTCAGGTGTTCGATGTTGAAGGCGCCGTAGGAGGGTTTCCCGTGCTCGCCGGCGACCTCGTGCTGCCAGCCGGCGCTGTCCCGGCCCCCGTAGAACTCCAGCAGCTCCGCCTCGCGTTCCTCGGTCCAGTTCGGGTTGAGCCACGAGGGCCAGCGGAACACCTTGAACTGCGTCGAGGTGGTGAGGCGGTAGTAGGTGGTGTTCCGCATCCCGTTCGGCGTGGAGTAGATGCGCAGCTTCCCGCCCGACTTCAGGCACTGGCGCAGGGCCTTCCACGCCTTCTCCGTGAGCCACGCCCCTTCGTCCACCCACACGCGGTCCACGTGCAGGGAGCGGAAAGCGTCGCCGTAGGCCCCGGCCGGGCGGAAGTAGAGGATCGAGCCGTTGGTGAACTCCAGGCGGAAGTAGGGCTTGCGGTGGATCTTGGGCTTGCCGTACTTCGTGAGCGCGATGCTGGCCATGAGGTCGGGATTGGCGTCGATCTGGAACTCGATCTCCTCGATCAGGGTGTCGAGGTGTCCCTGGTGCGGCGCGGCGATGAGCCCCTGGCCGCCCCGGGTCGTGAAGGCGAAGTGCAGCGCGTCGGTGGTGATGCAGACGCTCTTGCCCACGTCGCGGCCGTCGAGGTGGATGATGTTCTTCTCCCCGCAGAGCAGGTCCTCCACCTGGTGCGGCCAGTAGACGCGCGGGCTGCCGTCCCGGTTGCGCAGGTATCCCTGGCCCCAGAGGACGGGGCTGGCCAGGGTCTCGGCCAGCTTGCGTTCCCGGGCCGACATCCGCGCCATCAGGGGAGCCCCGACCTCAACGCCGCGCCGAGGACCGTCCCTACCAGCTCGCCCAGGACGTGCTGGACGGCCAGCATTCCCTCCCGGTCGCGGATGACGCCCTCGATGTCCGCCGTGGCCCGGTCGAGCTCCTCCCACTCGCGGTAGGTTTGCCGGGCGGTCTCCAGGCGCGCCAGCGCCTCGTCGATCTTCCCCGCTGCGAGCTCGGCGCCGATCTCCACGAGCCTGCGGCCCGCCTCGCGGACGGCCTCGCGGTTCCGTTCCAGGATCTCCTTCATCGCTCCTCCTCCCGTCGCCCGTCATCGCCGTTGGCCCAGCGGTCCAGGGCGTCCACCGCCCGCTGCAGGCGCTCCCCGATGCCCGTCAATCGCTCCTTGTCCGGGTGGTCGACGGCTTCCAGGGCCTTGTTGGCCTCGGCCACGTAACCGGGCATGTAGCGGTTCACGGTGTGGATGGCGTCCTGGATGCGCCGGGGCGGCCTGTTCGTCGCACATCCGGCCAGGGAGGCCGCCAGGAGCGCGGCCAGGAGCGCCCTCAGGATGATCGCCGGCTGTTTCCTCATGCTCGTCCTCCCGGCCCTTCAATGGCCTGATATTTCAGCGGAAATCCGCATGGAACGCCTTGACTTCCCGCCCGCGGGAAGCGGGTATGTGAATGAGCGCAACACATGTTGCGCCAATGACTTACGCATCGAGAAAGGAGGTGGCCGATGACGTTTTTCGACCCCGAGACGATCCGGATCGGGTGCGCGGTCTCCCGGGCGGTGACCGACGCCCGCACCCGCCGGACCAGGGAAGCGCTCGCCCGTGGAGATAGCCCCGACCTGGTGGGGGCGCTCACCCCGGCGGACCTGCTGCGCTGGATCGAGAACGCGAAACGAAAGAAGCGGGAGTCCCGAGGCGGCCGGGCGCGGCGCGGGGCCGAAGGGGCCCGCGTAAACCACGAGAAGGAGGACACGCCATGAGTGAAACGCTGCACGAGGCCGCACAGGCCTTCCTGGAACACCTCCGGGCCCAGGGCAAGACGGAGCGGACGCTCTACACCTACGGGAAGGACTTCGAGCAGATCGAGGCCTTCTTCGGGGCGGAGCGGAAGCTCACCAGCATCCTGACCCCGCACGTGGGCAAGTTCTTCAAGTCGGACGCGCTCCTGAAGTTGCCCAGCGGCAAGGAGCGCGCGAAGCCGACGGTGGAGAAGACCAAGCGGGTGCTGAGGATGTTCCTGGTTTGGGCCCAGGAGACGGGCCGCATCGAGAAGCTGCCCCTGCCCAAGGGCACGCCCATGGGCCGGAGCCTGAAGAAAGGCAAGGACGATGACGAACACAGCCGCCAGCGCACTACGAGCGGTGCCGGGGCCTGAGCCCCTCGAGCGGGCCGTCCTGGCCTTCGGCCGCAGGCTGGAGGCGGAGGGACGCTCCCCGAACACGGTGAGCGCATACCTGCGGGACCTGCGCACGCTCGCCGGGGTACTGGCCGCGAGGCGTCCCGGGCTCACCCTGGAGCGGGTGACCTCCACGATGCTCGACGAGGCGCTCACGGATCCGGCCGTGACCACGACGCCGGACGGCACCCAGCGCTCAGCCGCATCCCTGCACCGGTTCAAGGCCGCGGTGCGGTCGTTCTTCGCCTGGGCCGAGGAGACGGGGCTCGTCGGGGAGAATCCCGCCCGGTCGGTCACCTTGCGCCGGCTCCCCCGCACGCCGCCGGTGTTCCTCACCGAGGCCGAGAAACGCCGCCTGCTCAAGGAGCTCCGCGACCGGTCGTCCGGCGTCGCCCGGCGGGACAGGGTCATCGTCGAGCTGTTCCTGGGGACCGGCATCCGGCTCCAGGAGCTCGTCTCCCTGGACGTCGACGACGTGGACCTGGATGCGAAGCATCTGCGCATCCGCGCCAAGGGCGACGTGCCGCAGGTGAAGTTCCTCAAGTCCAATCTCCGCTCCCTCCTACGCCGGTACCTCGCGGAGCGCCGCCGGCAGGGGACCGCCGACCCGGCGCTCTTCCTCTCCAACCGCGGGTCGCGCATCTCGGCCCGGCAGGTGGCGAACCGCATCAAGTTCTGGCTGGCCAAGGCGGGGATCGACAAGGACATCGGCCCCCACGGCCTGCGGCACACCTTCGCCACCCACCTGTACGCCGCCACCTCCGAC
>JALSID010000029.1 GCA_026981825.1 Planctomycetota bacterium | reverse complement strand
GCGGCCATTCCCTATGTGGGATATTCCGGTTTTGCGTTCTTTCAGGGCGGTTTCACCTGGATACACATCAGTGCTCCGGCGATCCCGTTTTGGGCAGGTGCCTGGCCGATCCTTGGATATGGCTACCATCCGACCACAGGCGTGTTGCCCGGTGCCGTGCCTCTAGCCGTGACCCGACGCGACTTGTATGCTCCTGTGTCTCGCGGGTACTGGTCCGACTGGTTGACGCGACGGCTTCGCAAGCGTCCACCGCCGTTCAACAAGCCGTGGGGCCGTTGGTAGTCCTCCAGGTATCCTGCCGCGCGCAACCAACAGCGAACCCGGTGGCGGGCTGAGTCCGATGACGTTGGATGGGGCGGATGATGGCACAGGAAGCCGAGGGAACCGAACGGGACGGATGAAAGGGGACGCGTTCGCTCCATGTGTCCCTTGCGGTGGCGGATACGCTCGCCTTGGTTGTTGCCGCGGAACAGTCTTGCGAACTCGGCGAGAATTGGGTACCATCTGAGACTCCGAGGGGGCCCGGGTATGGTTATGGGGTGGCGCCTGCTCGGGTCCTCTCGCTTTTATTTCCGTTCCGAACCTCAACGCACCACGAATTCCTTCCGATAGACTAACCGTTCGGACGGTTCCCATCCTTTCTCCTGTTCCAATGCTGGGAAGAACTTCCTGTACAGAAGATAGACGCGGACACGTACCGGGCTTCCCTTCCGCACGCCGAACACGAACCGCTCCACTTGGGTACGGTCCGGCCATAGCCGACTGTCTTGTAGCTGCTGTGTGGCTAGCCAGTAGGGGGTTGGGGCCAGGCCCATCGCGTCGGCCAGGATACGCCCGTAAAAAGCCCCAGGTTGTCCCCCCAGGTTCTGGTCGACGGTCGCGGATGTTCCAACCAGGTCTGGGAGCGTGCTGCCCTTTCGTAGAGGACAAGGCGTTCCGGACGGGTCGACGGCCTGAACTAGGAGCACAAGATGCCGCTGAGGAAAACCTGTGGGCACGCGGTGACCCGTGTCCCGCACGGCAATCTGAACCCGAACTTCCAGTTCCGTTCTCGATGTCCGGTCCGCCTCCACTTTGATCCGAATCGCTTCACGGAGCATTTCGAGGGTACGGCCTGCAAACGCATGTGTGCTCAGTGTGGCGGGATCCCGCTCGATGCCGCCATGTCCCGGGGCAATATTCGTCTTCTTCCCGTCCGGCGCCATATGGCAACTCTGACAGGTCCTTCCTGCGCGATATTCGCCCTCCGTGAGCCATTGCGTGTACTCCGTGTATGTGGTGTAGGCGCGGGTTCCGAGCACGGTGCCTTCGTGGCAGGGAGCGCAAAAACGTGCGTCCTTATATACGGCGGCAAACGCGTCCTCTCCCCTGTCCACGTCGTCCAATGGTCCGAAGAAGACCTGTTTGGGCGGCGGGGGCAGGGAGAGTTCGTAGGCGTGGAGGCCGTGGGTGAGCCCGAACACTTCCGTCGCCAGGGCACGCACCTTGTGGCAGACGTCGCAATGCACTCCCTCGCGTTCTGTGCCGCTTGCACGTGCCGGATCGGCTAGCGCAAGTGAACCGAAAGAGGCTTGGGGAACGTGACAGGGGGCGCATACTCCCCGCCCGTCCGGCCGGTCCCGCACGAGAGCCCACTTCGGGGGGGTATCGCCCCTTGCTCCCACACCGTAGAAAACGTCGAGGAAGTGCTTGTTCACGGCGCTGGTGGCGTGCGCCGAGCTGACCCACTCGGCGTAAATTGTGGGGTGGCAGTTCGCACACGCGCGCGGGCGTGCGCGACTCGGTCCAGGATCCACCCACCGGTAGCGCTCGTCTATTTCCCGCGGCACGGCTTCCAGGCGAAACACCACAGGGTTGGATCCGTCCCAGTCGCGACCCTGGATGTAGTACCCCTCGGCAGCCGCGGTGATGCGCAATGGCGGCTTACGTCCGGCGGGCAGCTCAAGCGCAAATGTGCCCTGCCCGTCCGATCGCGTCCAGTGGCGGCTCCCTTTGATTCGCACAGTTGCTCCCTCAATTGGATGCCCGTCTCTATCGAGTACGCGTCCGGTGACGCGACGCGTCCTTCCCGCTTCGCCGCTTGGGGTCCGTTCCGCACCGGCAAAAGGTGCGAGCAGAACCGCGGCGGTGCAGAGGGGAAGGAGGAGCAGAACGTTCTTCGGCGGTGTGCTGTGAAGAATCCTCACCACGGGTCTGCCTCGAGAAGAGCCGTTAGTTCCGGCTTGCGCGAACTGGCCGGGAGAGCGTGACGAGCAGCTTGGAGCCCCCCGCATTCGTAGGTGCTACCGATGGCTGCCCTCATAGAACCGGAACTGTTCGCTCGCGTCCGCCCGCTTGCGGCCTCGGCGAAGCCGCGTTGCTCAAGCACGGCAGCGACCAGGAGCGAAGTACGTCGGTGCGGCTCGTAGCACGCAGGTGCCCCCGTTACCGGTCGCCGTCCGTTTTGGCGGATCCTTCCTCCTGCCACCACTGCCGCCATCGTTCGATCGCTTGCTGCACTTCCTCACGCGACGCGCCAGGAGCCGGCCCGAATAGTCGTTTCGTAATCCTGGCCAGGGCCATCGCCACTTCGCTCCGAAGGCGGTCGTTGTCTGTGTTCAGTGCCTCAATCAATGCTGGCACCGCCGAGCGGGTACGCAAGCGTCCGAGGATTCTGATAGCAGTGATTCGGTGACTTGGGGGAAAAGTGGGGGTTTCCACCACACGGAGCAGGACACCGACGTGTTCAAGCAGCTCGGCCGCTCTTGGGCCGCGTGCGCGTTCCTCTAGCTCTTCCAGCTCTTCCACGGTGCACCGGCCCTTCGCGAGATGGGTAATGAGGACGGAGGTCTGTTCTTGAGCGGGGTCTGGAGCCGATTTAGTTTGTGTACGAACATCGGGCGGTCTAGTGCGCGCGCTGTTGGTAAGGTCAATCAGCGGGCCAGCTACCCCCACGACGGTTCGTTCGCTAGAACCCCGGCGCATCCGATTGAGCAAGGATTGGCGGCCGTATTGCCGGGTACGGGTCCGCATCAGTTGTCGCAGCGCCGCCTGTTCCACCGATCGGACGGTCGACGCATACGGGATACCGGAGCCCCGGGGCAGATGGCGGAGCACGTAGGCCCCCATTTCCGGGTTCGTGGATCTGGCAAGCAGTTCACGCAGCTTGGCCGAGAACGCGAAGATCGGGCAACTGGCGCCGCTGCGTAGCGCGCGGCGCAGGCCCGCCACTACGGCGGGGATCGCCGCTTCGTCGTGCAGCCGTGCCCATTCCGAACGTACACGGCTTGCCTCGACACCGCCCAATAGTCCGACGTCATACCGGTAGAAAGCGTCTACAAGGGGCATGTAGGGACGGGCGCGGGCTTCCAGTTCCCGATCGATCTTTCGGATCCGCGCAGCCGTGTCAGCTTGCTTAGCGTCCTCTTTCTCTGCATCTCCGGCCCCCGCGCTGCCTAAGGCGGCGCCGACCAACACGAAGGCCAAGGCCAGCAACGACGTGCGCAAGTGCGTGATATGCGTGCGCATCGTGATCTCCTCACCGTGCCGACCCGGTTCCCGGGCAGCTTCCTTCCCTATCGTACGGCAAGCGAGTCCCTTCTGCAACGCCTCGGGGGCGCCGGGCCACTGTCGGTGTCACCGTGTAGCGGACTGCAAGCTCGGAGCACGCGTCCGCTAACGAGACGATCCGTGCGCATGAGTCAATCCCCTCTGCCCTCAGGCGTCCGTTCTTTCTTGTCCGGCCCCATGTCCGCGTCCCTATGGTCGGCTGCCGAGCAGGGCGCGCAGCTCGTCCGGAGATGCGGTGCCCGTTTCACCGAGCTTACGGATTGTGATCGCGGCGACCAACTGGCCGAACTGGACCGCTTTGTGCAGCGGCCATCCGATGGCGAGTGTCGCGGCGGTTCCGGCCAGGACTGCATCACCTGCTCCGACAATGTCCAGGGGGCCTTCCACAGGAACGGCGGGCAATTCGACGGCGCTGGCGCCGTCCGCAACGACCGCTCCCCGTTCGCCCAGTGTGCAGACGACAGGCGCATGTACCGTCCGGGACAGTTTTGTGGCAAGCTCATCGGGCTCCAGGGGCGGGGCGGTACCGTGTAGGTCGCGGTACGCCCGTGTGCATTCGTCGAAGTTCCCGTGGAGGACGACGTGATGGTAGTGGGCCAATCGGCTCCGGCTCTCGACAATCACCGGTCCGCGCGGTCGGCGGACGGCCAGCTCACATAGTCGCTCCCGCAACGCCACCCCCAGGACTCCGCACTCCGGCTCCGTTACCTGGTCGACGGCGATCACGACGTCGCAGGATCGATGCGCATCGTCCAGGCTTGCCGAAAGTTGCCGAACCAGTGCCGCCGGGACGGGGGTGCGGTTTTTCTTGTCCAGCCGGTTGAGCTCTCGCGGGGGCTGGCAATCGGTGAGGAGAGGCTTCATGTAGGTCGGGGTTAGCCGGTGGCCCGTTCGGATGACGTGGTCAAGGCACACATTGGGCAACTGGTCGAGCAGTCGATAGAGCGCCCATCCTTCCATGTCGTCGCCGATGAACGTGACCGGCACGATACAGCCGACACCGAGGGCAGACAGGTTCCTGAGCACGGTGCCGGCGGCACCGGGGTATTCACGCGTGCCCACCACCTGGTAGGCATCGAGTCCCGTCTCGATCGATTTTTCGGTCAACCGACCGTCGATGTCGAAGTAGCGGTCCAAGAAAAGATCCCCCACAACCGCGATTCGCTTGCGCGGAAACTCACCCAACGCGGCCTCGAGTTCAGCAACGGTGATGCTCATCGTTTCCTCCTCTCTTTCCCGGCTCGGTCGGCTGGGAATTCGCAATGCGCGCCGGCTGCCTGGGCGTCCCAGGCGAACGGACAGGATAGAGGCTCGGTTCCGAGACACGCTCGCGCCGATCGACGGTCCCCTGTTTACGGGGGGCCGGCGCGGGGTGCAGACTGCCGAACCTAATATACGTGGAAGCGGGTGCTGGTTTCCGCTTGGGCGCTTGGTCCCGCCAGGCGCGATGCAGTAGCTGGGGTGGGTGGCGCCCGCGCCGGCTCGAGTGACGTTCAACGTGGAGCAGACATGAGTCCGTTCTTCCTGCGTGTTCTTCGACCCTATCCGCGGCGGGGGGAAGTTCGCGCGGTTCTCTTTGATTTCGATGGAACACTGTCGCTGATCCGCGCGGGCTGGCAGGAGGTGATGATTCCGCTGATGGTCGAAATCATCCGGGAGGAAACGGCCACCCAGGAGTCAGATGAAGAGTTGCGGGCGATTGTCACCGACTTCGTCGACACGTTGACGGGACGCCAGACGATTTACCAGATGATCCGCCTGGCTGAGGAGATAGCTGCCCGTGGGGGGAAGCCCAGGGACCCTATCGAGTACAAGCGGATCTACCACGAGCGGTTGGAGCGGTACATCGCGGTACGAAAGGAGGAGCTCCGCACACGCCCCGAGATGCGGGAGAAGTATCTGGTTCCGGGCAGCGTGGAGTTGCTCCAGATGCTTCGGGGACAGGGCCTGGTGCTTTACCTGGCGAGCGGTACGGATCTGCCTTACGTCCGGGAGGAATGCGATCTCCTTGGACTGACACCGTACTTCGAGCCACACATCTATGGGGCGATTGACGAGTACTGGCGGTTTTCGAAGCGACAGGTGATTCGGAAGATTCTGACCGAGAACAAACTCCACGGCGGGTCGCTTGTCGCCTTTGGCGATGGCTATGTGGAGATCGAGGAAACGGTGCGCGTGGGGGGACTGGCAGTGGGAGTTGTATCCAGCGAACAGAGCCGTGGAGGGGTGTCGGGGTGGAAGGTGCGTCGGCTTCGCCAAGCAGGCGCGCACGCTCTCATTCCGCACTATGTCGACACCGGGGCGATTGCATCCTACCTCTGGTCACCGCATTGAAGGGCACAAGCTAGCTTTGGTTACTCTGCTGGGGCGAACTGGGTGTGGAGCAGGCCGTCTCTCTGCGACTTGGCGGTGAGAACCGACGGTTGGGAACGCGTTTTTTGGTGGGAAGTTGGACGATGGGATATCGCGAGTTCGATCGGAGCCGGTTGGATATTCGTCCGTTGGCGGAACGACGCCATGACATGACTCTTGACCAGATGGTGGATCCGGATGGTCTGGAGCCTGCACTCAGCGATTCCCCCTGGATTCGGTTACTGGCGGAAAGGCTGTTGGCGGCACGGGAACACAGGGGGCGGAAAGGGAACGAGGGGGCGTGCGTGCTGGCAATGGGGGCTCATGTGATCCGGCGGGGAGTGGGG
>JALSID010000028.1 GCA_026981825.1 Planctomycetota bacterium | reverse complement strand
GTGCTCAAGTGGATCCCCCAGATCGAGGCAGCCATGAACCGCCCTCTACGACAGTGGGTATCCCTGGTCCTGGTTGCGATTGCGGGATGTTGGCCACCGAGCGTCGATGAGGGGGCCAAAGGCGAGCCTGCTCCGGAACTGCAGCCTTCGCCGGCCGGCGCACGGGTTGGCCGCAACGCAGTTCCAAAAGCCCCGTCCGGTTGGCCTCAGTGGCGCGGCCCCCACCGAGACGGTGTCTCTCCGGAGACCGGTCTACTGATGCGATGGCCGGAAGGGGGGCCAAAGATCCTTTGGCGCCGTCCTACTTCGGGCCCGGGGTATTCGGGGCTTGCGATCGACGACGGCCGCCTGTACACGATGATGCAGGATGGGGCTTATGAAGCGATCGTTTGCTGGGATGCTTTAACGGGTGAGGAGCTCTGGCGGTATCGGTACCCGGCGCGGTTCGTCAGCGATCAGGGATCGGGTCCGAGAGCGACGCCGACGGTTGTTGGGGGCAAAGTGTATGCGGTCGGCGCAACCGGCTGGTTGCACTGCCTGGATGCTCGTACCGGCCAGCTCATCTGGCGGCGTGATCTGGTGGGCGAAATCGGCGGCCGGGTTCCCGAGTGGGGCGTATCGTTCTCGCCACTTGTGGCGGATGGTATGGTGTTCACCCAACCCGGCGGTTCGGCGGGAAATTCCCTCGTCGCGTTCGACAAGGACACCGGGGCAGTTCGTTGGCGGTCATTGGACGACCGCCCCGGATACAGCTCGCCGGTGATGAGCACGGGGGGAGGAGTCCGTCAGGTGCTGTTCTTCACGGCCGAGGCGCTGGTGAGTGTCGAGCCCGACAACGGGCGGCTCTACTGGAGATTTCCGTGGACGACCCTGATGGACTGCAACATTGCGACCCCGATCGTGGCGGGCGACTATGTGTTCCTTTCCTCCGGATACGGTCGGGGCGGGGCGTTGCTCAGGATCGTACCTGAGGAAGGCGGCGCGGTCGGGGTGGTGGTGGTCTACCGGACCGAGCGGATGCGGAACCACTTCAGCACGAGCGTGCTATACGACGGGTATTTGTATGGATTCGACGAGACCCGCTTGACGTGCATGGAATTTCTCACAGGCGAGGTGAAATGGCAGGTGGGGGGATTCCGCAAGGGGTCCTTAATCGTGGCGGACGGCACGCTGATCGTGTTGGGCGAGAATGGTCGGCTGGCCGCGGCGAAAGCGAGCCCGGCCGGTTTCCAACCCACCGCCACGGCCCGTCTGTCGCGGCGCCGCCACTGGACGCCCCCGTCGCTGGCTGGGGGGCTACTTTACATCCGAAACGAGGATGAGATCCTGTGTATCGATCTCAGAGGGGCTCGTTTGCGATAGGAAGTTGCCCGTGTACCGAGTCGAGCGGTGGATGAGCCAAAGCAAGTGGTGGCTTCCCGCGGGACGAGAGAATCCGCACGTGAATGGGAGCAAAGTTGAGGGCAGGGCACAATGGCTCGCAATCTCGTAGTAGCTGCCACTGTGTCGGTGATCATGGGCTTGTTCAGCGTCGCGTACAGAACGCTTCCACCAACCTCGGGCGGGCCAACCATGAGCACCGCTCCGGATGCGCAGGCGCTCATGTTGTTCCGCGGGCACGTTCGCCCGATCCTGGAAACGGTCTGCCTACGCTGCCATGACAGCAGGACACGTTCTGGTGGGCTGGATCTCAGCCGCCGGGAAGGTGCCCTGGCCGGTGGCGACAGCGGTGAGGCCATCGTGCCGGGCCGCCCTGAAGAGAGCTTAATGGTCCAGCTCGTCCAGGCCGGGGAAATGCCCAAAGAAGGCGCGCCCCTCAGCCGCGAACAGGTCCGTGCCTTAAGCGAATGGGTACGTTTGGGCGCGTCTTACGAGACGGAACCCCTCGTTTACCGGCCACCGGCTAGCTCGTCAGGGGCATTCGGGGGGGCCATGAACGCCGTTTCGGGTCCGGCTATGAGGGGCTCGGTTTTCTCCTCGCAAGGGATGGGCGGCATGATGATGTGCCCTTGCATGCAGATGATGCAACAAATGATGGGGGCGGCAACGACGGGCCCTGGTGCGCCGGCCGGACCGGCGGGCGGCGCAACGAGGTTGTCCGTCAACCCGCGCACCGAGGAACAAGCCCGACGACAGGCCGAAGAGTACCTGAAGAAGCTGGGTAATCCGTATCTGCAGGTTGGCAAGGTAATCGAGACGGTTGGGTCGTGGGAGATCCAGGTTGTGACCAAAGATGGATCTCTGGTGAACTGGTTGATTATCGACAAGCAGCGGGGCGAGCTGCGGATGATGTACTGAGAGCCTCAGGTTGAGGGGGACAGCAAATGGCAGAGGTTGGCATGGACCGGAACCGGAATCAGGGGACCGCTCTGGAGTTGCGGGTCTCGGGGATGACCTGTCACGGTTGCGAGCAAGCGATTTCTCTGCTCCTCAAGCAACACCCTGCTGTGGACCGCGTTGATGCCGACGCGAGGTGTGGAATCGTGCGAGTCTGGTTACGGGAGCGGGTGGAGATTGCCGAGCTGAAGGAGCGGGTTCGCGCAGCGGGCTTCGAGGTCGAGTGACCTTCGAGACCAGGGCGGCGGCTCAGGTGACAGGAACCGACGGCGGGCAGGGCTGCCGGACGGGGGGCGGGGGCCACGTCCTAACTTCGAGACGCCGGACGAGGTGCGGGGTACGTGGGACGACGTGCGAGCCACCTGGCGGCTGCGTTTGAGGGACCGAGGCGACGGAGATGTAGGGTGAGCGACAGGAAGGAGCTGCTTGGGGCTACTTGATGGCCACGATTCCGTGCGCCCGGTGGACGGTGCGCACGTTGCGGAACCCGACGTTGTACAGCCGGCGAAGGACGCCTCCATATAACCTGCGGCCGTGGCGGCTGTCCGGATCGCCGACGTAGTGGAAGAGCTTACCCCCTCGGCGCAGGACTCGGTACAGTTCGCGGTAGAACGCTTCGCCGTAGAGTTCTCCAGCCAGTTCGATGGTGGGTGGGTCGTGCAGGATCCTGGTGAACTCGCCGTTGCTGAATTCGGCGATCACTTTGCTCACATCTCCCTGGATCCGCTCGATCTTGGGCGATCGGAACAGCTCAGCGCTCCATGGGTTCTGTCGGGCAAGCTCCATCACGGCCGGGTCTAGCTCGATCGTGACCACGCGGCTGGCTCCGGACTGGGCGAGCTGAATGGCCGAGTAGCCAAGGCCGGTGCAGGTATCGAGGATCGGGCCACGGATCGGGCGAAGGGTACGTACCTTATTTTCGGTGTCTTCCCAGGGTTCTATATCGACGATGCGATGCATCGGGAACCCGGCCACGAGGATGGTGGGAGCTCCTCCGGTGGCGTAGAGGCTGCAGAATCGGCCGGTGGTTTCCGAGAACGCCTGGAGCTTTTGGAGTCCTTCCCCAGCCGACCAGCGGTAGCAGCCCCCTTCGTGCTCTGCTGCCTCCTCGATGTCCGCCCACGGCACGGTTTCAGCGCAGCCTTCCACTCGGACACCGGCGTCGGATAGGTGTACGCGTCGGCGGCTCAGACCGAGGGCGACATACCCCTCGGTCTCTGCCACACCTTCGCGCCGTGCGCCGAGCCACCGATTGGCCTCGGGCTGGTCAAACAGGATGGCACCAGGTTCGTACTGCCTGCTCATCGCTTCCCGGGCAAGGACTGCGAGTTCCAGGTTGTCACGTTTGCTCGTGGGATCCGACACGGCTGTTGCAAGAACTGTTCCGCAAGTGCTTGACTTACGAGGGCGGTTCGGGTTAGCATTTTAAGCGCGGGGATATGGACATCCGTAACACGCAGCAAAGAACGAGGTTTCCAGCCCTCACCACGGCATATCCTGACGAAGCCGCGGGCGATGGGGCCAGGCGCGCGGTGAGTGTGTGCGCGCACAGTTCTAGGGCCCAGGATGCGCAGTGGGAGCAGCCGCGTAGCGAAGATATGTCCCGATTGGATCCGGAACCAGGGACGGTGCGATACGACCACGCAATGGAGCAAAGGGAGCGATTGATGGAACAAGAGTTGCGGACACGATGTCGAACGCGGCCGCGCTTGCCCACGGGTAGGAAGCAGGCCGGTATAGGGGCGGCTGCTTCACGTGGAGGCCGCGTGGACGGAACACAGGCCTTTCTCAGCGAAGGAACACAGAGCCATGCTGGTGCTATCGCGGAAGCGTAACGAGTCGATCATCATTAGCGACAACATCCGGATTACCGTGGTGGACATCCGCGGGGACAAGGTACGGTTGGGCATTGAGGCTCCCAAGGATGTTCCGGTCCATCGCCAGGAAGTATACGAAATGATCCATGGCCGCGTACCCACGATCGGGAGCGAAGCGGAGAAACCCGCCGCTCAGGACGCTAGCAAGGCGGCGTCCGACGACCGTGGACCGGCCCAGGAACGTGGCGAGTGACACGGCGGTTTGATTACACCCAACGGCGCGGCGGAACACCGCCGTGCTTTTTTATGCGCCCGGTTCAAGAAGCCGTCGCTTCGCCGGTGGGGACGCTCTCACGGCAGATGCTTCCGGTGTCCGTATTGGTGAGGAGCCTACGGAACTGCCGAGTGTGCGGAGGATAGTGCCCTGAATTTCTAGGGTGACCTGGTCGGCCAGGTCTGAGGTCGAGAACGAGCGGTGGTGGGCAAGTGGTGCCGCGCGAAGTGGGAGTCCCGGCTAGGTCTTCTTGTGCGAGGAGGCCTGGCGTGTTACCGGGCTTAGCGAGGGAAGGTACCCCAGGTGGCGGTGCGACCTGTGGGGCGTCATTGTCCAGCGTTTGTCGACGGTTCCGAGCCGAGGACAGTACGGGTTGTCCACAGGGGTCGGGTGCGGTAGAACGGGGTGCATCACGAGCTGGCGTGACGTAGCGGAGCTGACGTGGAACATCCGTCTGTTGCATTGCGGCGGCGAGCTCGGGCTTCCCGCTAAGCCGTCCCCCTCCGCCCAAGACACGGGAGTGTCCGTGCGGGCCACCCTGCCACAGGACCGATTCTCCCGCCGGTCCGCGCCTTGCGGGCAGGAAGTGTCTGTGCGACCTGAACCAAGGGGATCGTTTGACAGCATGGAGTCGGAACGCAGCCACGAGCAACATCCCCACCGCGTCTGGAAGAAGCGGCCTCGGTGGCGGCGCTTAGCGCTCGCAGCCGTGCTCATTGGGCTCGCGTTCGCTTCGTTGCGGTGGTTCCTGCCGCAGGCGGTCCGCGCCGCAGCGATGAAGCGGTTGGCACCGTATGCTGCGGGCGAGCTACAGATCAGATCGGCTCGGCTCCTTTCGCTTGACTCCCTCGAGCTGAGCGGCCTGACGATTCGCCAGAAAGGGCGGGGACTGCTCGTACGCGTCGACAAGATCCGAGTTCGAGCCAACCTCCTGCGGTTGCTGCAGGCAGGGGCGATACCGGAGGAGGTGACGGTGGAGGGGGTCGTTCTGAGCAGCGTTTTCGAGGAGGACGGCCGCTGGCGGGCGATAATACCCCTGCAGCTCCCCCGACGTCCCAGAATTCCGCGTATCCGAGTGCGCAACGGGCAGATCCGCCTGCCCGGCGGCCTGACCTACGGAGTCCCCCAGTGCGATTTGTCGCAGGGGGACGTACCCGGTGAGGTCGTCATAGCGGCCAGGCTATACAGGGAGGGGGCGGAGACGATCGATCTCTCAGGCACCTTTCATCGGTTCACGGCGGGGGCGCGTCTGCAGGTACACGCCCGTAATGTCGTGTTGCCGCACCCGGTCCTGGATCAGCTCGGGCCGCTCCGCTCTGCTGCCGACCGCCTCGGATTGCAGGTCGACGGGCGAGCGTCCGTACGAGCGGTACTGGTGCACACACCGGGCGAGCGGTTTTCAACCGGTTGGTCGATCGAGTGCCAGACGTTTCTGAAGAACTCCACCGTTCGCGTGGCTCACCTGCCCCTGCCGGTCGAGCAGTTGACCGGAAATATCGACTACTCGGGCGACGGCGTGGCTTTGCGGGACCTCAACGGGGTGCTTGGCAAGGGCAAGGTTAGCGCAACGGGGCATCTCGGGCGGCACACTTCGTTACAGGTACAGGTGACCGGCGTTCGGCTCGGCGATCTGGCCGGACGGGGCGGTATATTAACCGGACAATGGGGGGAGTTACTGCTCTATGGGACGGCAGAGTTAAGCGGCGGAACGGATCCGGCAAGCTGGTCTGGGCTTGTGGAAGGCCGGTTGGTGGGACGTGCCCTTCCGGGCCAGGAGCTCAGCGTACGCAGCCGCCTTGACGCCGGCCGATTGACCGTTGAACGGGCAAGCATGAAGTGGGGAGGGGGGGCTATAAGCTTGTGGGCGACAGGCTCGCTTGACGGGGGAACCCTTGAGGGGGGACTGGAGATCGATCGTGTCCGGCTCG
>JALSID010000027.1 GCA_026981825.1 Planctomycetota bacterium | reverse complement strand
TACGTGGTCCACGCGTACAAGAGAGCTTTCCGGGTGCCGGGTTCGGTCTTTGGTTATTATTGCTCGGTTGAGTCGGTCCTTTGGCGTTTCCGGCTGGTCGGTGATCGCAACCCGGCATCGGCGCTCATGGAAGGCAACCATGCGGACAAGCCACCTTTCTGTTTTGCTCGTTTTTCTGCTCGGGCCTGCTCCCGCACTTGCCGCCGACCGTCCAGCACCGGATGAAGACAAGCCGATCGAGATCCGCGTTCGCACCGCTTTGGCGTTGCCGCTGGTGGTGCAGGGGGGCAGGGTGGCGTTCGCCCGCGATCCGGTCGCGGTCGATCTCGCCTCGGGGCAGTGGAATGCGCCGGAAGAAGGCGACGTCGTGCAGGTTCCGGGTTTGGGCGAACGGACCTGGCGGAAGATCGAGGCCGGCGAAGACGGCTGGTTTCGAGGGCGGGAATTGATCGCGGGGTACGTCTTTGCCAGGCTGGACGTGCGCGAGGGCGGAGTCTACGTGCTCCAGGCTCAGGGGCACAGTGCCGTCTATGTGAACGGGGTGCCTCGCGGTGGTAATCCGTATGGCTACTCCTACTGGCAATTGCCGGTCGCACTGCGCAAGGGGGAGAACGAACTGCTTTTTCGTGTCGGGCGCGGTCAATTGCGCGCGTCCGTGCGACTGCCGCGCGGGGCGGTCGAAATCCTGGAGAGCGACTTCACTGTACCGGATCTGGTCAGGGGGCAGAAGGAGCCGGTTTGGCTGGGTGTGCCGGTGGTCAACTGTCGGGCCGAAGTGATGCGCGGGCTTGTTCTCACCGTTATGCGGTCGGGTGAGGAGGTGGTCGGTAGGGCCGAGCTTGCCCCGTTGCTCCCCTGCGGCATCTACAAGGCACCCGTTCAGGTGGAGCTCCCCAATCCGCAAGAGGATGAGGTCGATCTGAGGGTGTCCGTGCGCAGTTCCGAGGGGGAAATACTGACGACGTGCCACGTGACGCTGCGCGTGGTGAGCGGTCCAGAAGCCAGGAAGGTCACGTTTGTGAGCGCGATTGATGACAGCGTGCAGTACCTTGCCCTGGTTCCGCCCACAGGGCGCGGTCCTCATGGCCTTGTGCTCACGTTGCACGGCGCCTCTGTTGAAGCGATCGGCCAGGCGCGTGCATACCGGCCCAAGCCCGACCTGTGGATCGTAGCTCCGACGAACCGGCGGCCGTTTGGTTTTGACTGGGAGGATTGGGGGCGGCTGGATGCGATGGAGGTTCTGGATCTTGTTACGCAGCGGCTTGAGATCGATCCGCGTCGAGTGTACCTGACCGGGCACTCGATGGGAGGTCACGGCACGTGGCATTTGGGCGTTACGTTCCCGGATCGCTTCGCCGCGATCGGCCCCAGTGCCGGCTGGATCAGTTTCGCGCACTATGGAGGGGGGCGTAGGAGAGGTGGCAAGGTAACCCCCGCTGAGGACGCACTCGACCGGGCAGCGGCTCCGTCCCGAACGCTTGACCTGGTTCCTAATCTGCTTTCCACGGGGGTTTACGTTCTGCACGGGACTGCTGATGACAATGTCCCCGTGGGGCAGGCTCGGCTGATGCGTCAGGTGCTCGGCCAGTTTCACCCGGATTTCGTCTATCACGAGGAGCCCGGCAAGGGGCACTGGTGGAACGCCGATCCGTCTCGTTTCGCAGCCCTTGGGGGGGCATGGGGCACCGCTTGCGTGGACTGGCCCCCCATGTTCCAGTTCTTTCGCTGGCACGTCAAGGACGACGCGCCCAGACGGGTGCTGTTTCGCACCTTCAACCCGTCGATCTCCAGTCGTTGCCATTGGGTGACGGCGCAGCAGCAGCTCCGCCCGCTAGAGTTGTCGTCGGTCGTTGCCGAAATGAGCAGCGATAGCCGGAAACTTGTCGTGCAGACCGAAAATGTTCGGCGCTTCTCACTCGATTTGGGGCGGTTGCCGCGCCCGGACGGGTTGGATCTGCAGCTCGTGGTGGACGGAACGGCCTTCGAGCTCCGCACGCTGAAGGGCGCGTCGTTTGTGCGCGAGGGGGGTACCTGGAGGCAAGTTGTAGGGGCTTTGCCGACCGGCGAAAAAGGTCCGCACCGCTACGGTCCGTTCCGCGAAGCGTTCCAGAACCACGTGGTGTTTGTCTATGGAACAGGGGGCACAAGGGAGGAAGTTCAGTGGTGTCTGAACAAGGCTCGACGCGACGCGGAGGTGTTCTGGTACCGGGGTAACGGGGCGGCGAAGGTGATGTCGGATAGCGAGTTCCTTGGTGCGTTAAGCCAGGGAAGGCGAGGGTACGAGGATAATAACGTGGTCCTGTACGGGGGAAAGGATTGTAATCGGGCATATGACGTTCTTGTGCGCGAGGCGCCCATCGAGGTGAGCAGGGGCCGCGTTCGGCTCGGAAAGAGGGTTTGGGGAGGGGGTGACTTCGGGGTGCTGTTTGTCTACCCGCGTGCCGGTACGGACAGGGCGCTCGTGGCCGTGCAAGCAGGTACCGGAGAGCGAGGACGCGAGGTACTTGATCAGGTGACGTTGTTCGTCTCCGGCGTTGGCATCCCCGATTACGTGATCGCCCGCCCGGAGGTATTTCGGTCACGGGCGGAGGGAATCGTTGCTGCAGGGTTTTTCGATCAACGCTGGAAGCTGCCCGAGGACACGGGGATTGCGGAGGAGTGAATTTGCGCAACCAAACCGAGGGAAGGTGGCGGCCCGGTTGCATCCGGTGACGATATCGTTTAAGAAGTAATGCGTGCTGAGTGTAGGGCGCGTCTTGCGTTCGATGGGCACATGGTTGCTTCTTCGCGGCTGGCCAAATCGTGGAGCGGCACGGTGGCCCGAGGATAGCGTGAGGCAAGGTTCCGTTTTCGCACGTAGTTCAGGACGGTCCCTCGTGTAGCGGAGACCGAGGCATACAGAGGAGACGCCGCGCGGGCGTCAGGGAGGCACGCTTTGCACCTGGTGTTCGGACCCCTCCGGTTTGCGACGCAGTGCGGTTGGTGGAGTGCCAGCCGGATCCTGCCGGTCGGCGTTCGCGTGTGCGGGAGCGGTGTGCCCGTGTGGCGCGCGGGGCGCGCCCGTCGTGGGTGGCCGAAACGCCCCTCCCGTGACCGGCGCCTAATCCTCGGTCGTGCGTTGGCTTTCGAAATCGGGAGGCAGAACCTTCTGGCACGTTTGTTGCGAGCGAACGCTTTGCTCGCGTTGGAGGAGACCTATGCGCTGGACACGACGAGAGTTCCTGGAAAGGGCTGCCGCCGCGGCCGGGGCGGCTGGAACCTGTAGCCTGCTGGTGAGCTGCGCCGAGCAGCAGGAAGATCTGAAGCGACTCGATCTGAGGGGGGTTACCTGGAAGAAGGGAGTGTGTCGCTTTTGCGGCACAGGCTGTGGCGTGCTGGTTGGGATTAAGGACGGGCGGGCCGTGGCCGTGCAGGGTGACCCGCAAAACCCCGTCAACAAGGGCATCCTGTGTGTCAAGGGATATCACGCGCCGCTCATCCTTTACGGCGAAGACCGGCTCACTCACCCCCTGATCCGGCGTGGTGACAAGCAGGAGCGGGCAAGCTGGGACGAGGCGCTTGATCTGGTCGCGACCAAGTTCAAGGAGATCATCGAGAAGCACGGGCCCGATGCGGTTGCCTTCTACGGGTCTGGCCAGTGGACGATCCAGGAGGGATATGCCGCTCTGAAACTGATGAAGGCCGGCATCGGGACCAACAACATCGAGGCGAACGCACGCCTTTGTATGGCCAGTGCCGTGATGGGTTTCATGACCACATTCGGCTCCGACGAGCCGATGGGGTGTTATGAGGACCTCGATCGAACCGATGTGGTGGTGTTCTGGGGGAGCAACACGGCGGAAATGCATCCGGTGCTCTTCTCCCGGATCACGATGGCTCGGCAGATCCGCACCACCATGCGGCTCGTGGACATCGCTCCGCGTCGCACCCGTACGACCGAGCAGTGCGACCTGTACGTGCCGATCAAGCCCCACACCGATCTGGCCCTTGCGAACGGAATCGCCTACTTGCTCGTGCACCGTGGTTACATTGACCGTGACTTTATCGAGAAGCACGTGGTCTTCAAGCGGGGCAAGACGAACATCGGCTATGGGACGGAGGATCGGTTCACGTTCCGGGACGAGCCCGAACGGATCAGTTTCGACGATTACGTGGCTTTTCTGGATGACTATAAGCCGGAACGGGTTGCGGAGCTGTGTGGGGTTCCGGTCTCAGCGATTGAGGAGCTTGCCCAGATTTACGGCGATCCGAGTGTGAAGGTCGTGTCGCTTTGGTGCATGGGGGTCAATCAGCATGTTCGTGGTACCTGGATGAACAACCTGATCTACAACCTCCACCTTCTGACCGGAAAGATCTGCAAGCCGGGTAGCAACCCGTTGTCGCTCACCGGGCAGCCCAGCGCCTGCGGCACGGTGCGCGAGGTGGGCACTTTGTGCAACCGGCTTCCGGCGGACATGCTGGTGACCAAGCCGGAGCACCGGCAGAAGGCGGCCGAAATCTGGGGGGTGCCGGTGGAGAAGATTCCGGCCAAGCCGGGCTATCACACGGTGGAGATGTTCCGGGCGCTGGATCGCGGTGAGATCAAAGCGATCTGGATCCAGGTCACGAACCCGTTCCAGACGCTTCCTAACCTGCAGCGGTACCTCGACGCCGCACAACGGCCGGACACGTTCATCGTGGTTTCGGATGTTTACCCCACCGTGACGACCCGCGTGGCTGACGTCGTCCTTCCGTCGGCTCTTTGGATCGAGAAGGAAGGCCTGTACGGCAACACCGAACGGAGAACGCAACACTGGGAGAAGATGGTCGATCCTCCTGGTGAGGCGCGATCGGATGTGTGGCAGATTGTCGAGGTGGCCCGGCGCATGGGTTACGGCCACCTGTTCGACTACGGCGGCAAGCCGCTGGAAGAGGCTCTGTTCGAGGAATACCGCCAGTTCACTCTGGGCACCGGTAAGGACCTGGCTCCTTACGAGCTGTACAAACGGACCAGGGGCCTGCGGTGGCCGGTGGTCAACGGCAAGGAAACACCTTACCGCTACGTCGAGGGGATTGATCCGTATGTGCCGAAGGGGGCAGGCATCAAGTTCTACAAGAACAAAGCGGACGATGGACGGGCGGTAGTCTGGGCAAGGCCCTATGAGCCTCCGGCGGAACAGCCGGACGAGGAGTATCCGTTCTGGCTGACGACCGGACGTGTTCTCGAGCACTGGCATACGGGCACGATGACGCGGCGCGTGCCTCAGCTCTACCGGGCTGTTCCGCGAGGCTACTGCGAAATCCATCCGGAGGACGCTAAGGAACTGGGCATAACCACGGGCGACCGGATCCGGGTGGTGTCGCGACGCGGCGCGGTCGAATGCTTGGCCAAGGTCGGAGGCCGCGGCGTGCCGCAGCGCGGATTGGTGTTTATCCCGTTCTACGACGAGGAGCTCCTCGTCAACCTCCTCACCCTGGACGCGTTTTGCCCGATCTCGAAGGAGCCTGATTACAAGAAGTGCGCCGTTCGGATCGAAAAACTCTCCTGAAGATACGCTCTACAGGGCAATACCGATGATCGCTGCCAAACCAGGACGGCGAATTCGAGCGTGGACCACTGCGGTGGTCGGCCTCGTGGGCGTTTTGCTCACGGCTTGGGGGGCCGGTTGCGGCTCGAGGAGTGAAGAAACCTCCGGTCGATTCCGTGCCGACCTCCGCGCCTACTACGGGGCACCGCCCGTGATTCCTCACCTGGTGGAGGAGTTGGGCCGAGGCAATTGCAGGTCCTGCCACGAGCAGGGGCTCATCTATGGGGGGCAGGTTGCCGTGGCCCGACCGCATCCCTATGTGGGCGAGTGCCGTCAGTGCCATGTGGAGCAGAGGCCCGACGCGAAGCCCCCGGTAAAGAACACGTTCGTCGGTCTGGGCGAACCAGAGCGAATCCCGCCCGCCTATCCCGGTGCGCCGCCGCCCATCCCCCATTACACGCGGATGCGGTCCGAATGCCTGAATTGTCACGGTCCGCGGGGGCACCCGGAGCTCCGCACACCGCACCCCCGTTGGACGAACTGTACGCAATGCCACGTTCCGCAGGAGCGCGAGGTCACTCCACCGGTTGAGAACCGGTTCGCGGCGATTTGGGAGGAAATCCGATGAGGGAACCGGAACGCCAAGCTACAGAGGAACAAGGCCAGGAGCGACGATCCTTCCTCGCGACGGTGGCCATGCTCGTCGGCCTCGTGGCGAGCTACGGCACCGGTCTGCTCTATTTCCTCAGGTATCTCGTACCCAAGCCACGCTTGGTGCGACGTCAGGTGTTCGTAACCACGCTGGACAAGGTCCCGGTGGATCGGCCCCTGATCTGGGTGGGGCCAGAGGGGCAGGAGGCGA
>JALSID010000026.1 GCA_026981825.1 Planctomycetota bacterium | reverse complement strand
GCGAATCCGACGCAACCGGCAGCAGACCTCGGATGGGCCTCGCTTCGTCACCGACAAACCGCTGGGCTTCCACTCGTTCGCACTCCATCGCACACCGGTGCCCTGCTCCAGAAGACCACCTCCGTAGGGCTCTGTCAACGCCAGCCGGTTGCCCGGCGGAATTTCAGCGGAGGCGATTGCACCGAGAATGACGCGGCTATGCCGCCTGAGCCCACCTGGCAAACGTCGGCGCCGCTGCGGAGAACCGGTCCTCCGCTGGCGCCCTCGACAAAGGTCACTTCCGGCCAGGTAGAGGCCGCCTACTCGGTTTGCGGCTGCTTACAGCTCGTCCGGCTCGATAACCGCGTGCGCGATCCGGCGCCGACGCCAGGTGTAGACGACGTGCACTCGGCCATCGGTCGCCTGAATCACCGAGGGGTACGAGAATTCACCGGGCTCATCTTCGAGCACGATACGTTGCTCCCACGTCTCCGCACCATCACGCGACACAGACACGGCCAGTGGGCTTCGGCCGGCGGTGGTGGGATTGTGAACGAGCACGATACGGCCGTCCCTCAGGCGGACAGCATCGATACCGGCGTTTGGGTTAGGAAGCTCGGTTGGACGAGCGAGCGACCAGGTACGGCCAGAATCGTGGCTGTCGGCGCGGCAGATGCGGCCTATCCGACGGGTGGCGCGCATGAGCATGCAGATATGGCCGTCGCCGATTTCGAAGAGCGTCGGCTGAATGACGCCGTACAGCTCTTCGGGAACATAAATCGGCCCGCGCTTGGACCAGCTCTTACAACGATCGTTCGAAACGTCCACCCAGCAAGCCCACGTGTTGTAGGACTCCACGCTCGTGCCCGCCAGCACCGTGCCGTCGGCCAGGATGAGCGGCTTGTTCTTGACCGGTCCGAGGATCCCGGCCGGCAGCAGATTGGGGCGCGACCAGGTCCTGCCCCCGTCGGTGGAACGCACGTACAGTCCACTCCAGCTCCGCGGACTCTGACCGGCCTTGTAGAAGAGGAACGTTTCCTCACCCAGCGTGAAAAGCACAGGATTCCAGCAGGGAACCCCCGGTTCCCTGGCAACAAGTCTCGGCTCAGACCACGCTTCACCGCGGCGTTCGGAAACCCAAATGCCGACGTCTCGGGCCCCCTCACGAGTGCCCCCGAACCAGGCAGCGACAAAACCGCCCTGCGACGTCTCGGCAATCGTTGACGCGTGACACTCGCGAAACGGCGCCTTGTCAAACACGAAACTCTTTTGCATCGCTTTCAGCCTTTGCTCCGATGCGTCCTCACTGGCCCGCTATTGCCTGGACTTAGCTGCCCAAACACCAACCCGAGCGTTCGTGTCGCCGGCCGGCAACACCAAGCAGATTCATGAACACGCAAGCCGAATCCATCTGCTGCCCGCTTCCTCCAGCGATCCACGCCGCTTACTGCGACCGTAGCCGTTTGTACGCATCCGCAAGCAGGTCCGCGGCTTCGTCCACTTCGTCGGTCGTCGTGAAGCGGCCCACACTGAACCGCACTGCGCCACGCTGCCGGTCGGCATCAAGGCCCATGGCTGCAAGCACGGGGGAATGGACGTCTTCCCCTTCGTGACAGGCCGAACCGGTGGACGCCGCGATCTGAGGGACGGCCGCAAGCAAATCGCGACCGCTAACACCCAAAAAGCTCACGTTCACTGTGTTCGGCAGCCGTTGCTCTGGATGGCCGTTCAGCACGACGTCGTCACCCAGATGCTCGCGCAATCGGCGGAGCAGGCGTCCCGCCAGCGTCGCCAGATGCTCGGTCGGCGGCTCCTCGCGCGCCACCCGCGCAGCTTCACCGAGCCCAATATCGAGCAGCACGTTCTCGGTCCCTGCACGGCGGCCGCGCTCATGACCGGCACCATGGACCAGGTTCTCGATCCTCGTGCCTGCGCGCACGTACAACGCACCTACCCCCTTCGGGGCGTAGAACTTATGGCCGGCCACACTGAGCAGATCGCAGTGAACGTCGTCCACCCGCACGCCGATTTTGCCCACCGACTGTGCAGCATCGGTGTGGAAGAGCACCCCCATTTCTTTGCAGATCCGGCCGATCTCTGCTATGGGCTGAATGGTGCCCACCTCGTTGTTCGCGTGCATCACGGAGACAAGGACGGTGTTGGCGCGGATCGCTTTCCTCACCGCGTCCGGATCCACCATGCCGTAGCGGTCCACGTCGACCAGGGTCACATCCGCACCGAGCCGTTGCAAGAATCGAAGAGGCTCACGGATAGCCGGATGTTCGATGGTCGTGCTCACGAAATGGATAGGCCCCTCCGTAGCTCGTGCCCAGAAAACGCCTTTGAGCGCATGGTTATTGGACTCACTGCCGCCACTGGTGAAGACGATCTCTTCAGCAGCGCCCCCAAGCAGCTCTGCCAGTTCCTGCCGAGCCGCCTCGACGGCAGCGCGGGCCGCTCGACCCGGAGCGTGATTGCTCGATGGGTTGCCATACGGCTCGGACAAAGCGTTCGCGATCGCATCTCGGACGGAAGGGGCGAGGGGGGTGGTAGCGTTGTAATCGAGGTAGATCATGCCCTGTTCGCCCACACGATCACGGCTGCGATTCTTTGCCGGGGCCGGAGCCGCCGTTTGGCTCGACGACCGGCTCCAGCGCATTGATCCGCTCCATAACGGTACGCACCAGGCGGCGCTCGGCGTTGGTCAGAGGAGGCAATGGGGGTGAAACGATCGGCTTGATCGGAATACCTCGGTATTGGAGGGCGAGTTTCAGGCGAGCGTGGGTACTGACGGTACCCAGGGTTAAGGGAATCTGACCACGTAGGGCGGCGAGAAAACCGGCGTGCGCGATGACGGACGGTGGGGAGTCGGGTTTCAAGAGCGGAAGTGCCTGAAACAGCCGGGCGCGGATCCTCTCGATCTCGGTGCGGTCGCCCCGCCGGACGGCGTCGTAGAGGGCAACCGCGGTGCGTGGCATGAACAGTCCAACTACAGAAGCCGCCCCGTCGCCGCCGAGCTCCATCACCTCCGGCATCGCTACTGTCGTGCCGGCCCAAAAGATTTTGGACGGGTCGGCGCACGCACGAATCTGACGCTCAATGTGAGCGATGTCCAGGATGCTCTCCTTTACCCCGACGACCCGGGGGTGCTTTAGAATATCCGCCACCTGTCGCGGACTCAAAGCCCCCCCATATGCTTCCGGGTAGTAGTAGAAGAGCACCGGGAGCTCCACCGATTCAGCCACCGCCACTACGTGTTCCTTCAACTGTGGGAAAGGTATCTGATAGCAAATGGGGAGCGCCACTGTCAGTGCGTCGGCGCCATATCGAGCGGCCTGGCGTGCATGCTCAACCGCTTGCACGGTCGATAAGCTGGTGACCCCGACGACCACCGGAAGCTGGTCGCCTACCACATCTGCGACCGTTTTCAGGACCGCCTCCCGCTGGCCCGTGGTCAAATAGGGGCCTTCGCCGATCGAGCCCAGCAGGAGGAGTCCGTGTACACCCGATCGGAGCAGGTATTCAACCTGCGCCCGCAACGCGGCTTGGTCGATGTTCAGCTCTTCCGTCAAGGGGGTCAACACGGTCACAAAGATGCCGCGCAACCGCTCGTTCGGCACCTCGTTGCATTCTCCCGCACCAAGCACAGACGCACGCAGATCTCTCCCGCGAGGCCACACGTTCGTGAGCGCCGCGCACAGAATCGCCAGACCAGCAGCACAACGTGTGCCCAGCGAGGGCTTCGGGAAACCAACCGTTGGCCGATGTTGCATCGAAGACCTGCTCCGCTTCCAGCACGGCAGTGTCCAGCAGAACCGCTAGGATCCGCAGCTCCCACGAGCCGCATCCGCCCAGCAGATGCACTGTCTTTTACTTTAGCGGCCGACCAAGACGATGTTAAGCGAATAGGTCACACCCGTTTCGGTCCCGTTTCGGAACCCATGAGCAACCTGACCCCCCACGGCCACCTGGTACCGCATACAACAAGCACACCTGGAAGTCCCAGAACGGTGCAGAGCGTCTTTATCGTGGTGGTCGCCTGCTTCTGCGTTCTGGGTCTGTTCATGGTGCCGAGCAGCTCAACGACCGCGTGGCCAACGCTCAGACACCAGGAGCTTTTCGTCCGCCATGTTCTCCACCTCGGCTTCGGCTGGTTGATTGCGTACGCCTGTAGCCGGGTGCCGCTGCGGACCTGGCGCCGAATCGCTCCGGCTCTGTATCTCGTTAGTCTCGTCGCACTCACCGCCCTCCTCATTCCCGCTGTCAGTGTCGAAGTAAATGGTGCCAGGCGATGGCTACGGTTGGGTCCTCTTAGCGTCCAGGTGAGCGAAGTCGCCCGGGTGGCTACGGTGCTGGTGACCGCCTACTTGGCCGGGGAGGTTGCCACGGCCAAGCCATGGCGAATCCCGGATCTGGTACGGCTCTCGTTACCCACCGTGCTGGCAACAGGCATGATCATCGTTGAGCCAGACTTCGGGGGAGCTGCCCTTGTGCTGGTCACGGGGCTCATCATCCTCTTTCTGGCCGGTCTACCATGGCGGTTTACGCTCGTGGCCGGCCTTGCAGGAGGGATTCTTGCCGTGGCGGCGCTTGTAGCGGAGCCGTATCGGCTCGTCCGGGTCCAAGAGTTCGTCCAAACCTGGAAGTCCGTGGATCATGCCCCGTACCAGGTGCGACAGTCCCTCCTCTCCTTCGTATCCGGGGGAATCTGGGGCACGGGTTTGGGTGCGGGCTGGCAGAAGTTGGGGTTCTTGCCCGAGTCGCACACCGACTACGTGTTGGCTGTTATTGGGGAAGAACTTGGACTGGTGGGTGTTTTTGTCCTGATCGCGGGTTGGGGGGTGTTTGTTCTTTGTGTCTGGGGACTCGCCTGCCAGCAGCGAAACAGCTTTGCGAACCTGGCTATCCTCGGACTGGGCACGAACCTCGCGATCCAGGCGATCATTCATATGGGGGTTGTGCTGGCGCTCTTGCCCCCAAAAGGCATCGGGCTCCCGTTCGTGAGCTACGGGGGCTCGAACCTAACCGTGAGCCTGGCAAGCGTGGGGATCATTCTGGCCCTGAGCCGCCCTGGCAGCGGCGCGCCGGAGACCAGGGGGACCGAGGTAGCGGCGGAATCGACATAGAGCAGAACGACCGTACTGGCTAGACTGCCGTTACCGTGAATCCGGTTAAACAGTTATCGGCTCAGCGCGCCCACTGTGCACGGAGGACTCGGATGCACAAGCGCCATCCCTGGGGTGTTGCCCTAGCCACTGGGGGTACTGGCGGTCACTTGTGTCCAGCTCTTGCGGTCGCCCAGGCGCTCAGGCGGCGTGCTCCCGATCTCCCCATCTGCCTGGTCGCGACGGAGGATAGCCGGGAGCAACCGCTTCTTGCGACGGCGGAAGCCCCCTCCGTCGTCCGGCTGCCCCTGCCCAGGCCAGGTGCGAGCCTGCGGTCACGCGTGCGGCTGCTCCGCACCTCGCCCCGCGTGTTTCACGCCGCGCAGACCGAGCTCAGCCGGTTTGCAAGACGGGGGCTCGTCCTGGGATTCGGGGGCTACGCCACGGTACCGACCGTCCTGGCAGCCCGATCGCTGAACTGGGACGTGATCCTGCTGGAACCCAACGCCGTACCGGGCCGCGCCAACCGGGCGCTGTTCCCGTTCGCTCGCCGCGTGCTGCTGGGGTTCCCGAACACTCTGTCGCGCATCGGTGCGGGGGTCCCGACTGCCGTCACGGGCATCCCTGTCCGTGAGCAGATCGTGCGCGCCGCCGAGATGCGCCGCCGTTTGCACTGGGAACACGGACAGACGACCGAAATCGTGGGCGTACTGGGCGGCAGTCAGGGGGCGCAGGCACTGAACAGCGCGGTTCTGAAGCTGCGGTCTTGTCTGAACCGAACCCGGCTGTGGGTCGTGCACCAAACGGGCTATCTCGACTGGCCCAGGGTGCGGCGAGCGGTTGACGACGACGCTGGGCATCTGGCGGCCCCCTTCTTTGTGGAGATGGAGCAGATCTACTGTCGGGCGCGCGTGCTCGTGCTCCGGGCGGGCGCATCGAGCATCGCAGAAGCGGCCGCGTGCGGCATTCCGTCTGTCCTGGTTCCGTACCCGGCAGCGACGGACGATCACCAGCGCGAGAACGCACGACACGCCGCAGAGGCTCTGGGCTGGAGTAGGATCGAGGAAATCCCCCCTGGCACGATCGATACTGGAGAGTTAGCTGAAGCGATTCTACGTGCGCTGGAACGCCCCGTCGGTTCACGCCGGCCATTCGGAGAGCTGCACAGCGGCGCTGCAGAGACGGTTGCCGACCTCATCCTCCGCGCCGCCGCCTAGAGCGTATCCGGCCGTCGCCCAACCGGCCGCACCGTCCCATCCCTTGCTCGGACAAAGCCGATCGGGAGAGGTGGAACGACGGGGGGTGATGGTTTGCTTGGATGAGCCCGGTCACACAGGGGCGGAGACTAACACGACGGTGGAGCAGGAAGCGCTATGGTTGTAGCCGCCCTGTGATAGGAGCGTCGATCGCGTCGATGAGCTGTTGCAATTCCGCAGCTACGCTGCTCTGCTCTCGGAGCCACTTGAAATCACGATCGGTCCTGACACGACGGATATCCAGGCCGAGCTGCGCGGCTCGACGGAGCGACTCGATGCTCCGTCTTCCCCATTTCGGCTCGGTTCGCGCCAGCACGGCGTAGCAGCTTGCCAGGGTATACCAATCGCTGGCCTTCAAGTCCATCTGGGCGATGAGCTGGCACTGCTCCTTAGCGGACTGTGTCTGACCAAGCCGCGCCAACAGAAGGGCCTCCAGAGCGAGGGCGGAGGCATCGCGCGGATTCGATGCCAGCGCGTTTCGGACGCAATCCAGCGCCAGCCGCGGACGATGCAATTGGTCGGCCAGGATGCAAGCCCGTATGTACCAGGCCCGTGGATGGCGTCCATCGATTCGCACCGCCCGATCGATCCATTCGAGGGCGGTGCGCGGTGCGACCTCTGCGAGGGCAGTGGCCGAAGCAACGGCAACGTCCGCCTCGTTCGGGCTCAACTCGAACGCGCGCTCGAAGTGGCGTTGTGCGCTCGCAAAGTCCCCCACCTTGGCCAGAGCGGTCCCGTACGCTACCAGCAGTTCCGGCGAAACGGGGCCAAACTTCACCGCGTAGCTCAAGTCACTGGCTGCCTGCTTGAATTTCCCCCCTTTGAGATAGAGCACACCGCGCACGGCGTATGCGGGACCGAGCGCCGGTTCCAGCTCGATTGCTCGGGACAGGTCGCGTAAAGCTGCCTCGGCTTGTCCGGCTCGGGCCATCATGACTCCCCTATTCAGGTACACGAACGCGCAATCGGGCCACAGAGCGAGACATGCGAGGTAGGCGAGCTTTGCTTCGCTCAACCGGCCCATCTGGGCGTGACATTGGGCCAGACCGAACAAGGCCCAAAAATGCTGAGGGTCACGCCGCAACGCCTCTTCGTAGCTCTTCGCGGCGCGCTCATAGTCCGCCTCCGCCATCGCCCGGCACGCCTCCAGGTAGTAATCCTCCGCGGACTCCAGTGGGATGGACTGAGCAGCTCGCACCATGCGTTCCCCCTCGGCGGACTTACCCAGCAAGAGGAGCAACTCACCCTTGAGTGCGAGGGCATATCGGTTCGGGCGGTCGCGAAGCAGAAGGCTCCGCTTCACCTCCTCGAGTGCCTTCTGGTACAGCTCCCGCCGCTGCTGCCGGTCCGGACAGCCGTGCGCCTGAACCCGGAACAGCAGTGCGCGGAGGAAGTGCAACTCACTTAGCTCGCCCGCACCGGAAGGACCGGATTCGGTTGCGGAAGGGGCAGCAGCAGCGATCGCATCGTCGCACGCTCGCTGGGCCGCGCTCAGGACACTCTCGTCCCGGCTACCCATAGCCGCATAGGCGAGCGAGCGTGCCAGGCGATAGCGTTCTGCGAACTGCTCGGCGCGTAGCCGGCGCTCCACGGTAGCCGCTCTTTCCCCCACAGTAGCAAGCGCGGTGGCTGCCGCGCCAATTACGGCCAGAATCATGCAGGTTGCTGCCAGCGAGAGAGTCAGCTTCGGGTGCCGACGAATCCATTTACGTAGTCGGTATCGGACCGAGGGTTCGCGGACGAACTTGGTGGCCAACTGGTCCAGATCCCGCTGCAGGTCTTCGGCCAGCTCGGCGGCCGACTGATACCGTTGGTTCGGATCCGGTGCAAGACACCGGTGAACAATTGCCTCTAGCGCTGGACTGACCCTGGGGTTCAACCGGCGCAACCGCGGTGGTGGCGTGTAGCGCGATTCGATGAGATCGTCCAGAGCCTCATCATCAACGCGGCCGCTCGCTGCCGGAAACGGTAGCGTGCCCGTCAGGGCTTCGTAAAGTACCACACCAAACGAAAAGATGTCGGCCCGCTCGTCCAGCGTAACCGCACCCTTTCCCCGGTCCCGAAAAGCGCGGAGGTGCTCCGGGCTCATGTAGGCGAGCGTCCCGCCAATTGCCCTGCTAACCGATTCAGCGTGTTGGACATAGGCGAGGTTGAAATCCAGCAACAGGGGGCGTCCATCCTGGGCAAGAAGGATATTGCCAGGCTTGATATCACGGTGCAACACCCCCCTGCTGTGCGCGTGATGAAGTGCCTGGGCCAATCGAGCACCGATCCACTGAATCGCCTGCTCGTACGTAAGCTTCGAAAGCGTATCCCGGGCGGACTCGCCCACCACCTGTTCCGCTCCTTGAAACCAGGTGCGTAGCCTGCTCAGTAATCCGGTTGGAAACTTCCCCGGATCAGAACGGGGATCCTGCTCGTTCGGCCGGGTGACGGTGACCTGTTGCAGAAGAGTAGGTGCGGTCACCGACCAGTTCGGCTCAGCCGTGTGCGACCGCGATCCAACCGGGCGGATGCTCAACTCCAGCCCGTCGGAACTGCTACCTGGCTCGCCCTGATACAGGTGGCGCAACGTTGCCAACGTGTGCGAATCGACCAATTCGAGCAACTCGCGCCCGGTCAGGGACGTCTGGGTCGGATCCCCAATGCACCGCAGCACGCAGTCCAGGGTAGTACCACCTAGATAGGGCATTACCACAGCTTGTAGTCCACTGAGCGGATCATCGTGGAGCGAGTAGATAGGAACGATGTGGGAGTGCTGGAGTCGGGCAAGCGCGTGCGGTTCTTGTAAATGCTGTTCGCTGATCTTGACCACCACCAGCCTTCGGGCCAGGTTGCACTCTTCGGCCAGATAGACCCGGCCGAACGCCCCCTTGCCCAACCTCGCCAGGAGTCGATATCCGGCGAATTCGTCACCAACGTCTAAGGTACCAAGAGACGGGATAGTCGCAGGCGCGTACGGCTGCGCGAACGGGTCGAGTTCGAAGCTGTCCTCTGCCTGCTCAAGCCGCTCGGAATGGGACGCAGATGGATCGTTTGGCCAGAGATCGATGGGGGGAAGATCCTCCGCGTACGCAGGATCCAACCCGGGCAAGCATTCCTTCTGTTTGCTGCTGTCGGAACTGTACATGTTTCTCGCGGACTTGGTTGCACACGGCACTAAGAGAACCCGCGCTCAATCAAACATAGGTTGCCGTTCCGACCACGGGGAAACCGCATCGTACGGTGCTTCCCATACACGTGGCAGAATTGCTGGACCATTTCCACCCGGTTCGTTTGACTGACCGGACCCGGGAACCTATACGCGAGTGGGTGGCACATCGACGTCCACTTGGCAACAAGAGGGACACGCATGACCCACGTGCAGTCTTCGTTGAGCTTGTCAACCAAAGCGAGTCTCGGTTCTCCGGGGGAATCGTTGGCCCCCCATCTGACCAATCTCTACGAGACGTTCGAAGTGCCTTTCGCCATCGTAACGACTGATCCCGCTGAGGAGCTGGAGGAGTTTCGGCTACCTTTCGATTTGCCCCCTGCGGCGATGGATGCCGTTCACATGGCTGAGTTTACGGGCGAACCGCAACTGGAGCAGTTGAACGACTCGTCCTGGGTTTTTGCCATTCCGATCGTCGCTTCCACTGGGGCGCCGTCGGCGGTGGCGGTCGCACGTCTGAACGTTGCCCCTGCCGGGGCACGTTCACCCTCGCGGTTGGCCGACCTCCTCGCCCGAGCCGGAGAGAGCGCGCGACACATTATCCTTCGCTGGGCCAGGACAGTGGCCGAACAGATGAACGACGAGAGCCCAGCCCAATCGAACGCCGCAGAAGATCCGGATAGTCCGCACGCCCTCGCGGTCGCCATCCTGCAGCGTCTCCTTGCAAGCGCGCACCATCCGTTGCCCCAACAGCTCTCCTCGCACCTCCCCCTCCTGGCTGCTCGGCTCGGGTTCGAGGGCATGGCATGGGTGCCGTCCAGTTTGCGGGAACAGCCGGTGATCGTGGGGCGAGTGCCTGTGAAACCGCAGCAATTGCGCAGAATCGTCGGGCAGGCAACCCGTTTGCAACCGGTCACCGATCGCTGCTGGATCCTCGCCGGAGTACCCGCTCTGGAACGCCTCGGCATCCAGAACCTGATTGCCACGGCGACCGACGGGAGCCGACCGCTGGGATGGCTGGTGGGGATCAACTGCGACTCGCTGATCGGCCGCGAGTTCGAAGTCGTTGGCCCGATCAAGGCGGTAAGTGCCGCCGTCACGGCTGTCGTGAGAATGGACAGGATGCATGCCAACTACCAGGGCACCGTGCTTGGCTTCCTGCGCGCCATGACAGCGGCCATCGACGCCAAAGACCCGTATACGCGTGGGCATAGCGAACGGGTCGCTCAAATGTCCTATCGCATCGCCCGAGCAGCCGGCCTCGACCACGTGCGCTGCTCCCAAATACGCGTCGCCGGCCTGCTCCACGACATTGGCAAGATCGGCGTCTCGGATAGCGTCTTGAAGAAAGCAGGACCGCTCACGGAGGAAGAATGGGAACATATCAAATCCCATGTCGAGATTGGCGTCACAATCCTTCGGCACGTCCCCTCGCTGAAACACCTCATACCGGGCGTCCGAGCACACCACGAACGGCTGGACGGCAAAGGCTACCCCGACGGGCTCGCCGGTAACCAGATCCCCCTGGAAGGTCGGATCATCGCAATCGCCGACGCTTTCGACGCCATGTGCAGCGATCGGTCTTACCGCAAGCGACGGTCGCCCGAGGAAGTGCGCAAGGTGTTCGAAGAAGGGGCCGGCACCCAGTGGGACCCCGAACTCGTTCGAGTCGCCTTCTCGATCTGGAACGAACTGGTCCAGGTGCGCGAAGGAGACAGCGGGGATTCGCTCGCCCGTGCAATCGAGGAGGCAATTGTCGACAGAGCCCGCCAGAACATGGACGTCTCCGTACGCACGGAGTCGCCGCCCACCGTGTGGGAAATCTGAGAAGTAGAAGAGGCGATAGGCAAGACAACTCGGACCTGTCCCCCATCGGCAGAAAAGTGACTGCCACACGCAGCCTACGGCTGCGCTCGCCATTCCGCTCAGGCGAACGAGAACGCGACGATCTGTGGCCAACCGATCGGGCCGGCCGCAGCCCGCGTTGGCCACCCTTCCCCCTCACGCCCGCATACCCGCTGGCCTCTAAGCCCGCAACTCGACCCCCTCACGCTCCCGCAACAACGCGGCGATCGCTCGATCGATTCGACGCAGCACCTCATAATCGGACGGATACGGTGACGGTAGCGCCGGGCGAAGGTAGACGGGCACGTCGTCCATGCGATACACGGTACCGGCCACACTGATGCCGTAGGGAGCTGTACAAAAGGCAACACGGGCAATACGGGTGGTCGGGGTTTCCTTGGGGTCCAGTGCAATGACCGGGATCCGCGCTAGATGCTCCCGAGCCGGCTGTGCGAAGTTCGCCATCGGATCGGCCGCGACAATGAGAGCAGCATCCGCTTCCCCCCGGGCGAGGACATCTGTCGTGGTGAACTCACCCGGATTGAACCGCGGATAGCCCCGGTTCAGTCCTACACCGAACGGAAAGCCCGTCTGCCAGGCCACCACGTTGTCCGCACCTGTGACGTTGCCGTGCCCGCGCATCGGCTTGGCTGCGAACCTGGTGTACCGGTTCAGATCCCGCGCCAGAGCAAGAGCGGCGGCTACATTGAGATGCTTCCCCCGTGTCATCGACAACCCCATGCCGAACAGCAGCACCCCGAACCGACAGCTCTTCATCCGCTCCGCCAGCTCCTCCCACTCCCGCACCGGCACACCGGTCTTTTCCTCGACGGAGTCGTCAACTGGCGCACCGCGCACCAGCGCCCGCAACGCCCACAATGCCTCGAAATCGGCCCGAGGTTTGATCCGGATGAACTTGTCCGCAGCCGCCGCACTCTTGGTGCGACGCACGTCCACGACGACCACCGTCCGATCCTTGCGTCCCCGCGGCACCAGAAACCCTTTCGGCATGGTCGAGTACCGCGTGAAATGCCGAGGGTGCGACTCGGCCGGGTTACAGCCCCAAAACACAACAAGGTCGGCACGCTGCTTGATTTCCCCCAGGGTACATGTCACTTCCCCTACCCCCTGGAACGCCATGCCGCTCGGGCCATGACACACGGACGTGGTCGTATCCAAGCAAGCGCCGATGCGGTCGGCGATCTGGCAGGCAAGCCGCTGCGCCTCGCTCGTTGTGTCGCTCAGCCCATAGACGACCGGATAGCGCGCCTCCACCAGGATCCGCGCCGCCTCTGCTACCCCCTCATCGAGGCTGGCCGGTCTGCCCTCGATCGTGCAAACCGGTCGGTTCTCCGGCGAATGGTTCAGGAACCAGGCCGTCCCAAGCACGCATGCATTACGTGCTTTGGTAATCCGCCCGTTTTCCACTTCGAGCACAATATCATCGCAAACACAACCACAAAACGTGCAGGTTGCGTCTGCGACAACTCTCTTCTCGGCCATCACTCCGCTCCACCGTCCGGCTCGGGACCGCCAAGCGGAATCAGCTCCACGTCGATCCCCTTGCTATCCGGCATGCCCGTCCCCTGCGTGTCCCCGCCCATCAAACGCGACGAGTGTTCGCCGTACGCCATGAACAGAACGCCCGGGCTGAGTTCGTCAGGACGGGCAACCTCACAACGGACCACAACTTCACCGTTCGAGTTGCGCAGGCGTACCCGATCGCCTGACTTAATCCCCAGCCGCTCGGCGTCTTCCGGCGAAATCCGGATGGTCGAGATTTCGGCCACGTACTCCCCTTCGAGCTTGCTCTTGTTCAAGCTCACCCCCTGCCGAGACGACCGGCCGGCGATCAAGACGAACCAGTTGCCCATGATCAGCACCGAACCGCTGAGCTACGATCCATTCATTCTAGGAGCTCCTCATAGATTCTCTTCGCAAGGCCGAGCAGCTCCCCTCGTACAGCCGGTGCCGTCGGCCCGCAGCAAACCACCGAAAGGACAGGCTCTCCCGGATACAACCGCCTTCCGTTCGCAGGGATATCGGCCAGCCACGCGCTGCCGTGCGCATGGTTGCATCCCACCGGAAGAACCGGACGCCACGAAAAGATACCCGGTCTGCGAGCATACAGAATCGCTCGCCCCCAAACCCCCTTGAAGCCGTACCGGCCACACACGTCGCCCCCTTGCTGGCCGCCAACGAGGCCGGGCGCGAAAGCCCGAACGTGAAGCGCAAACGCATTCACACCACTGGCAAGCTCGAACAACTCCACCGATGCCGTCCACCTCGGGTTGACCTCGAGCACGTACAACTCTTGTCCCCGAACGACCCCGTCTACCCCAAACAGCCCGCGCAGCGACGCTCGGCGAGCCACCGCTGCACCTGCACGATAGACCTGGTGTTCGATCTCCGCATCAATCTGCGCGGGCAGCACCGAACCACAGAAGAGGAAGTCGGTAGCACCGAACTGCGGCATTCCCACGAGCTGCTCGGCAACGGCCAACAAGTGCACCGTCTCGCCATCGCTCCAGAACAGGCCCGATACCGTTTGGCCAGGGACGAACTCCTGATAGTAAATCCCCCGGCGCCCTTTTGCCGCTCTTGGCGCGTGGGGACCCGCCAGGTGGATCCCTACGCCCCCTCCACTCTTTCTCCGCTTGACGACTAACCGCCCGGGCGACGCGTCACCGGGCGGGTGGTCCCACACCCGTGGGAACCGAAGGCCCGCCGCCGCGAGCGTGGATGCGAGCCAACCGGGCGATCGAACCATTCGAATCGCCTGCGGCGCCGTTCCCCAAACCACGCGCGTTCTGCCGATCGCCTCGATCGCCCTCGGATAGTTCTCGAACGGACTGCTCCAAACGAGCGGTGTCCTGGGAAGCCCCTCCAGACAACGGCTCACCGATGACCCGGAAATGCGGCGGGGCAACCTCCGCCACCCTCGGGCAGCCGCCCGGGTGTCCATATCGCCGAATCGGTCGATCGCGTAGGAGGCGAATCCGGCACGTGCCGCGCTCTGCACGATTGCCCGAACCGACACGCCGGCTACGACCACCTGGTTCGCCCCCTTCTCGTCGGCCATCTGGAACAGCCCGGCGCAAACAAGGACGCTCTCCCGAAAGCAGTCCCGGTGGCGCAGCCCCCACAATCGTCCGGCGAAGCTCGGCACCGGCGCCAACTCGATTGCTCCCCCGGAAGCTCGCCACCGGCCGTGGACGTCCCAAGCCACTTACTGCTTCGGCTGCTTCACCAGCCGCTTGCCCAGTTCGTATACCTCGACCGCATCGAGCACCTGGTCGTTCGCCTGAAAGAGCTGCTCAATAGCAGCCCGGTGGATCTTCATCTTCAGGCTACCGACCCCGACGGCACCGTAGCAGAGAACGCCGTGCTTCTCGCTCCCTTTGTCCCCCGGCTCCACCCCCTCGATACCCGCAGGCGGGACGGCGTTGAGATCTACGACAACTTTGAGACCTTCGCGCCCCACCCAGAGCGGCTCGGGAAGCAGGCGCACACCGGCTGCCCCAGATGCCACCACAACGGAGGCCCCCTCCAGAGCTTGCGCAAGCTCCTGGTCGGTCGCCACCTGCACCGGCCGCCCCTGTGCGTTCGGGACCCGTTCGACGACCCCCTTCCAAACCGCCTCCGCGCGATCGAGACGTCGAGAGGTGACGACGACTTCGGCCCCCTCGAGAGCAAAAAGCAACGCCACACGTCGCCCAACCGGACCGGTTGCAGCGAGAACGACACAGCGGGCGTCTGCAAGACGGACATGCTCCCCAACGCGAATCACCGCGGCGCTGGCCGTTGTGTTCGCCCCGTTGCTGTCCAGGAGAACGGATACGCGTAGCGGCCCGAAGAACGCGGCTTTTACTGCGTCCCGAACCGCTTCGCCAACTGCCACGTCACTGCCCCCGATGAAGATCGCTGTGTTCTTCAAATCCGCAGGCCCTCGGGTAAAGATCGCTCCGTGGACGATCGGCGTAACCGTCCCGGGTGTGACAGAGCCGTAGCGAAGCAGAACATCCACTCCCGCGTCCACGGCAACAATCGAATCGAACGAGCTTGGGTGCGGGTCAGTGTCGAGTTGCAGAAGCACGCGGCGCATGCCATCCCCCGTGAATTAGACCTGGAGGCAGGGGGAACAGGCCCCCTGCCTCCAGGCATGATGCAGTCTGCCCTTCCTTATGCAAACGGGTGCGTGACGCTGTCCTTCTGGTCCAGGATTTCCTCCACCGTCGGCTCGCCGGTCAACGCCCGCTTGATCGCGAGCTTGGTCGCCTCGTAGTTGTACTGGAAGATCTTCTCGTTGTCCTCTGCCTCCCAGTGGATGAACACACCGCAGACGATCACCCACTGGTCGGCGAGGTGCTTCGGAATCACGCCTTCGGCAACCGAATCCGCCACCGCCTTCGCAACGGCGTACTGCGCAGGGCCAAACATCTGCACCGCCTGCTTCTCGCCCTTGATCGTCACCTTCGTGATCATCACGGTCGCCGGTTTGCAGATCAGATTCGGAGTGAGAACAGCAAGCAGGTTCGTGTGCCCCTGGGACTGGCGGGCCAGGGCATTTGCGAACGCAATCCCAGCCGGACCGGACTTGTCGCCAATGATCAGGTCGATGTGGGCTACCTCGTTGCCTTCGCCCACCAGCGCTTCGCCAACATAAAAGCTCATCGTGCTCCTCCGTTGCACCAACTCCCACGACCTACACATCCACCACAGTTGCGTCGACGTTTCGGTACACATTGATACCGCAACGCCGCCCGGATCGCAACCGGCCAGACGCCCATTGTAGCAAGGTCCACGCCCCTGCACGGGCTCCAGGACCGCTCACAGAGCGGTCGGCTTGGCCAAGCGGCACCGACGCTGTGCAAGCCCGCACGCAAACGAGGGAGAGCGGCCGGTTCGCACGAGCCAGCACCTCAGAGTCTTTCAGGCCGGAAGGCGATCCGGTTCGATAGAACCCGCCTGCCGAGAAGACGGTCCCAGGAAGTATCGCCAAGCCGAACGCGAAGACCCGGCGATGAGACGGCTGTTTCCGAAAACTGCACGGCGGAGAGCACCCGTTCTGGCTTACGCCGCGGACGACGGCCACCGGCCTGGAGATGTGGTGGATGGCGTGTGTTGCAGGGTCTGCAATTCCGCAATCGCCGCGCGCACATCCTGGTCGGAGACCTCTCTACCCTTCCGCGCTGCGCCCAGCAAGAGCGACAGGTTGACCAAGCGGCCCACTCGACGGGGCAGCCCCGCCGTTGCCCGAAACAGAGCCGCCAAGGCCCCGGCAGTGAAGATGGGTCGCGCCGCCCCGGCCAGCCGCACCGCCTGTTCCACGGCTAGCCTCGTCTCGGAAAATGACCAAGCACGAAGCTCGATGTAATCGAGTCCCTGCCGGACACAGAACTGCTCCAATCGCTCGTCCGGCGGCCAGTGCACCGCAACAACGATTTTTCGCCCCCGTCCCTGCTCGGCCCCCATGAGGCTCTGCAACTGCTTGGCCGAAACCCCGTCCAGCAGCACAGCTTTCCCGCATCGATCGCCGGCCTCCGTGTCGAGAGCGGCGTTGGACAGCCATCCCGGAAAAACCCTCTCGTCCAGGATCTCGCCAAGCACGGTCAGTACCGCGGTCTTGCCCACTCCCCGCTGTCCCACGAGCACGTGACCGCTCCCTTTGCCCGCGCACACCACGGACTGGACCGCTCTACCATGCGTACCGACGTCGAGGAACTCGCTGAGCGTTGGCAACGCCGGGAAGGGGTACCGCAACAGCCCCCAGTGGTCGAGGATCGCACTACGGCCGTGGCAACGAGGGGTCGACACGTCAGGCAACACCTGCATGAACGACCTCGGTGGTTCGCGCTGCCGGCCGGGCGAAATTCTCGATCACCGCTATCACCGGAACGCTTTGCCCCACCAGACGGCGCCACTTCTCCAGCAGATCAGAGGCGAGCTCCGCCGACCGGTACACCAGGACAACTGCGTCCGGTCGAAACACCGTAGCCGATGCGATGGTGGCGACATCCATCGGCATCGTGTCAAGGATGGCGAGCGAGAATGTCCCGCCCAGATCATTCAGGAGCTGGTTTAGTTCCGCAATCGCAGCGCCGCGCTGCGCACGTCGACACGCCGCCAGGGTTGGAACGAGAAGGGCGGTACGGCTTGGGCGATCCACGATGAGGGGCTTCCAATGAGGCCGTGCTTGCTCGACACCCGCTGCAAGAACTCCCCGATCGCACCCGTCATCCAGGCGAACTCCCAGAGTCCGTGCGAGCGACGGGTTATCGAAGTCCGCATCGATGACGAGGCTAAATTCCCCCTGAACCCGCGCTGCGTGGGCCAACAACAGCGCCGCCGTGGTCCGTCCCTCGCCTCGTGCGGCGCTGAGCACCCCCACGCGGACCATCGGCTTCAACCGTCGCACGAGAGCGATCCGGTGAAGGGCGGCGTGCAGGGACGGGGCTGCAAGCTGATAGGCGCGATCAACCAGGGTCGGCCACTGCAGTCGCACAGCTTCTCGCCGCTCAGACCGAACAGCACCGCCGACCGGCCGCTGCGCCTGCCCTCGGTGGGGGGTGCGTCCGACCAGATCAAAATGTGGGCCCCTGCGAACATGCCCTGGATCAATCCGACTCCGCATTGAAAAAGCCATTCGTCCGCTCCGTCCCTGGTGTCAAAACGGTCAACGTGCTTCGCTCTTCGCCTCCCCCCTGTGATCAGCATCCAGCGCGACGCGCGCAACATCGACCGGTGACTGCATTCGAACCCGAATGACGAGAGGGTCGATGGGGAGGGTGGGCAAGTCCTGAGCCAAGGAACTCCCCGGGTCTACATCCGCGACTACCCCCTGCTGCGACGCAATCAACCCCACCAGCTTCTGCCGCACCGGTGCGAGCGTGGGACTCCCCCAAAGGGTAACGAACAGAACAACAACCACGACCAAGACCCGGAACGTGACATTCCCATCCGGCCAGCGTTGTCGGGTCGCCAGTGCAGGCTCTCGCAGTTCGGTCAGATCGGGGAGCTGAATAACGACCGGCGTGCGCTGCCGCCGCGCATCTTTTCCTCGCACTTCCACGGCAGTCTCACCGTAGCGTTCGTGCACGTCTCCATCCCTGCCCAAGTGCCGCGCTAGTCCTCTAATCAGAGGTATCGACCACTTGTGGCAGCAACTTGAGTACGTGCACCGGCGGACTCAAACGTGCCCCCGATAGCGCCTCACCTGATCCCGACTGGGAGTACGATCTCCGCTCTCACAACGACCGATTTCGGACCCTGCGGCCGGCCCGCGGTCGCTCAATGAACCAGAAGCATCTTGGTGCACAAGGGCCGCACACTGCGCGGCGTTCTACCAGAGACCGGCTTGGAAGAGCGAGAAAACCACGTGGTGGATGCGACAGACGAAGCAACTGGAGCAGCCGCGTCACAACGACCGCGGCAGCTCCAGTGCTCGTACTGCGACCAGGCATCAGGTGACGCAGCTTACCCAGGAGTCGGACTCACCGGGTCAACGCCCTTGGGGGATAGCGTGTTCTTCGGCCTCTTCTCTGTCCCCCTCAGAGCCCTGCTCCGCGGCACGTCGCCTCTGCGCCTCCTGGATGCGTCGCCGGAATGCCTCAATTCGTTCTCGAATAGTACCACCCCTCGGTCCTGGTCGTCCTTTGTCCGCGTGGGGCTGCCCGCCGGGTCGCCGCGAGGGACCTCCCTCTACATGCGGTGCTGGGCCTGGTCTCTGTCCAGGCCCACGATGAACACCACGGCCTGGACCAGGATGATGCTCCGGAGGCGACCCGGCGCGGAACCCGTGCCCCCTAGCCCCCGGACCGTACTGTGGCGGCCGGCTGCGCCGCTCAGTCGCCGGTGGCCCCCACATCGGCGACGGAGGTCCCCAGGATGGACCACGCCAGAACATCGGTGGTGCCCCCCACGGGCCGAAGCGCGAACCCGACGGTGGCCACGCCCCGCGCCACCGGCCCCAACGTCCGAACCGGCGGGGCATGGAAGGACGCCTGCGGGTCCGCGGGGCGAACCGGCGTGGGCCAAACGCCGACATCGCCCGTCCCCGAAACCAACCTGCAGCGGCCCGGAACTCGTCCAAGTCAATCACCCCATCCCCATTGCGGTCGATCCGCCGGAAGAGCTCCTCAATAGCGTGATCAGGGCGCTCAGCACGAGCTCGCTCTCCGTGCGGCCGCACGCGACGTTCTCGGTGCCGCCCAGGACGTCTCCGCGATCTCGGTCGCTCTGGTCCCTCAGGACGCTCGGATCGGACCGCCGATCGCTCAGGACGGTCGCCTCGCCCCTCTTCCTGCCCGAGCGCCCCCTGGCACGGAAGTAGCACCAAACAAGCAACCACAAACGCCGCTAATGCTCTCGCACCTCTCATATCGCACTCCTCCACCGGCTTAAAACCTGTCCGTGGACGTCAACCACGGCGTGGTCCACGCCTTCCCGCCCGGCACCCCGCGTCCGGGCACTCTGTTTGGGTAAACACCGATAAAGCGGCGCGGTTGCGTCTCTGTTCCAAACGCGCCGCCTGCACGCGGACCTGCATCCCAAAACTGAACCGTCAGAAAAGCAGGTTGGGGGCGGAATTTGACCGGTCAGGACCTGTAACCGGAACCGCCAATGGTCGGAGCGCCGCGCACCGAGAACGGGACCGTGCCAACCGTGGTGGGCGGCGAGACGGCGCGCTCGTTGCTAGGCACACGCAATTGGCACGTAGCGAACGTAGCGGTTCTCCGTCCCGTGCCGCCGGGCTGCTCCAGAGCGGGACAAGGTGTAGGCGATCATACGCGCCAGCCAGATCGGACAGGAGAAGATCTGCGCCAGCAACCGCGTGGTGAACGGACCGCGCACCTCGTGCGGGAGCAATCCCCACAAATCTGCAGCCCCCTGCAACCGCGCAACGCGGTCGATTCGAATCAGCTTGCGATCCTCGACGATCCAGCGTCGCTTGCCCCGCCGCCGCCGCAACTCCATCTGCTCAACGAACACCAGGTCAATCGTCAAGCCAGGACTCGGGAACCAGGGGGGAATGTGGACCAGGTCTTCGAACACCTCCAGCGCACAGCGTACCTGTCGCCACCTTCGCCCGCTGGCCAGATTCACCGCAACCGTGACAAGTGGGAACGGCTTCACCACCAGTACGCGGTGACCCGACTGGAGCAAGCGCGGCACCTTCTCGCGCAACGCTGCCAGCGAGCCGGCCTGAATCTCGACGGCGGTCTCGCCCACCAGAGCGTCGACGCGGTACCCCCCCAGTCGACACTCCGTGACCCCATGCTCGCCGCAGTACAGCCGCTTTAGCGTCCCATGCAAGCTGGTTTCCATCACGCCGCCCTTGCCTTCCCATGTGCCGTGCGCCCGCCCCCCTACGGCCTAATTAGGACCCGCGAATGCTCCTCAACGACCATATCGTAGACCTCCTCCACATCCTCGTTCCGCATCCGAATACAGCCGCGACTGGACGGGCGGCCCACCGAGTCCGGATCTCGGGTGCCATGGATCCCATACGATCCGCCGATCCCGATCCATCGTGTGCCCAGGGGGTTACGCGGATCCTCCGGAGGGTATACGCCTCCCTCTACCGGATACCAGGTCGGATTCTTCACCTTCTGTACGACCCGAAACGACCCGGTCGGTGAACTGTTGTCCTTGCCGATCCCAATGGGGTACCGCTTGATGAACTTCCCGTGCAACAGAACGACCAGTTCGAACTGCCCGAGCTCGACCAGCACATCAAAGGGACCACGGATGATTTTCAACCGCTGGCCGATTCGGATGTAACGACCATAACCGTTCAAGCGAGCGAGTAGCTCGTGCGGGATCTTGAACGGTCGGGCGATTCGGGCGGGAGTGTCGCCCGGTTGAACGACGTGAACCGGACCATACGCCGGTTCGTCGCGCGACTTCAGCAGCCGTTCCGCCAACGGCTCCAGCACCTTTGCCAGCAAGTCGCGCTGTTCTCGGGTCAACTCGAATGCGAAGTAGGTGCGCGACAGAAGGTCATGGGCGGCTACCAGGTCGCCCCGCTCGATCTGTTCCCGCGCTCGTGCCAGCACGGCGTGCAGATCGGCGTCCGCAAGCAGCCCAGATCGTGGCGGGGGGAACCCCTCTTCCTCCGCGGCCGTGAGCGAAGCCAGTACATCGTGAACCTCTACCGACGCCTCCCCGGACTGGCTACGGCGGGATCGGTCTTCCCCGTTTGCCTGTTCGGGCGAACGCCCCGTAACCTCATTCGGAGCCGGAGCACGATCGGGCTGACCGCCGCCACGATCGCCCCCCACACGCGTCGTCCGGTCAAGGACGCGATCCCCTGTAGCCGGCACCGCCGTGTCCTGTTCCGTTCGCACGCGCAGGTACAGGCCCAGAGCGGGCACCAGGACGAGGACCATCCCCACAGCCATCCCCAGTAACAATCCGCGTAGCGACATTCTGCACCCTTGGCTCCGTTGCGTTCCCCCGCGCCTACCAATCCGCTCTATCCACCCGGTCTATGTGTCGTCGGTTGGCCGGCTCCAACTGCATTTGGGTTATGCGTAACGTGGCGGAGTATAGCGGTTGCGTCAAGCCTGGCGAGACAGGATTAGCCGTATAGGCCGTATAGCCGGGAGCTCCATGCGGGGTGGTACATCTGGCGGGCGAGGTACCCGGGTGTGGGTGGGAAGCGAGGGGACGGCAAGCTATGTTGCCCACGTAAGCCGGTGTCTGCACGTTGGCGGCAAGGCCGTCATGGGAGCAGTCACACAGACGCTGCTGGGGACACAAGATTACCGTGGTGGGTGGACGTTGCCTCCGTCGCTGAGCCGTAACGACAAAGAGCAGACGGCCTTGCACGCAGCCCCGCATACGGCGAAAATGCGGCCCGGCGCCGTAGCGAGGATCTTCGAGTGCTGATGGACCAGACGGTTGTTACTTTCTTGGCACGGCTTGCGACAGCGTTGCTGGCTTTCGCGGGCCACGTGGCGGTAGCGGTGTGGCTGTTGAACTTCGCGTACGGCCACGCCGTGCCGCGGATATGGCTACGGCGGTTTCGGAAGGCCCATCTCCTCTGGCTATTCACCACAACTTTTCCGGTGCTTGCATGGGCCGCCCTCGTTCTACCCTGGCCCGAACCCGTGCTGACCCCCCGCTTACCTGCACCGCTTACGGCCGCGCTGCACGCCTACGTGCTGGCGTGCGTTGTAATCGGAACGTGGGTGGTACTTCCCATCACATTGATCCGTGCCCTCCGCGGCGTCCCCCAGTGGCAACAGAGCAACCACACGGAGGTTGTGGACATCGAGGAAACGCTGGGCTACCGCCCGATTGGCGACGGGCCCAAGGTCCGATTCGCTCGTTTGCGGTGGAACCACCAGTTCGAGGTGGAGGTCATCGAGAAGGAGTTCCGGCTGCCCCGGGTACCGGGCGCTCTCGATGGACTGACCATCTTGCACATGAGCGACTTCCACTTCACGGGCTGTCTGAGTCGCGAGTTTTACGAGGCGGTTCTGCGGCAGACCGAGCGATGGGACCCGGATCTGGTTTGCCTCACCGGGGACTTCGTCGATAATCCCCGGTACTACGAATGGATCCACGAGCTTTTTTCCGCGCTACGTGGCCGCTACGGCCGGTTCGCCCTGCTCGGCAACCACGATAGCTGGTTTGACGTGGGGCGGATTCGTCAGGAGCTTGGCAAAGCCGGCTTCGAGATCCCAGGACCACAGGGGCGGACGATCCAGGTGTGTGGCGCCGGCCTGTTTGTCGCATCCACGGAATGGCCCTGGCTTGGTCCTTTACCCGTAGCGGTGCAGCGCGACGAGTGCGACTTTGCACTGCTGCTGGCGCACACGCCGGATTGCATTTACGAGGTCAGCAAGCGCGGCTACGACCTGGTATTGTGCGGCCACAATCACGGAGGACAGGTTCGACTTCCGCTTATCGGACCGGTCTACATGCCCAGTCGCTACAGCCGGCGGTTCGATATGGGCCCGTTCCAGGTGGGCGAGACCGCGCTGTACGTCAATAAGGGCATCGCGGGCGAACACCCGTTGCGGTGGAACGCTCGTCCCGAGGTCACTCTGATCCGACTCCGGTCCGGCAACGCAGCATCTTAGGAGCGGGGAGAGGGGTGCGACGAATCGAGCGTTCCCCTCCTGGCCGCTGATCGCACCGGCTCCTGGCGTCGCCTGAGCGAACGGCCGGTCGGGGCCGTCGCCGCCCGCCGCTGGTTGTGTTGGTGGCCCCCCTTTGCCAGATCGGTTGCGGTTGTCCGTACGCTGGCGCCGAGCCAATCGAGCAACTGGCTGACCACCTCGGCCATGAACCGCTCGGAGTGGGTGCCGTCCGGGTAAGCCCGTGCGTCGACGGTAATGCCCAATTGCGCCGCCACGTACAGGAAAGACTCGATCTGGGCGTCCAGATTCATCTCGTCCCGCCTGCCGTACAAGACCAGCAGGTGGTGTCGCGACAGGTCCGGTCGGTCGCGGAGCAGGATGTCCAGCGGGTTCTCTGCGGTGATCCGGCTCACCGCTCCGGCCCCTCGTCCCCAGACCGGGTAGATCACCCACCAGGCTCGTACTTTCACCAGGCCGCCGAAGTAACGGCCCACGACATCCAGGCCCGTAAAGGAGCTGCGCATCCGCCAGCAGTTCGGGCGGAAGTCCTGGAAGTAATCGCCTGAGCAGCCCACGTAACGCAGGTTCAGCGGGGGGGAAACGGCGGCGACGTGGTAGGCGAGTTCTGGATGCTTGAGCACAAGGTTATACGCCCCAAAGCCCCCCATGGACCAACCGGCGATCATGCGATCTTCTGGCCGGTCCGATGCGGAAAAGGTGCTCTCCATCAGGGGTAGCAGCTCCTTGATGAGATACGTCTGGAATTTCCCGCGTCGTGAATCGATCCACCATGAGCCGACTCCTACGTAATGAAAGTCGCCGGAGATGCTCCCATCCGGAAAAGCTGCCACCACCGGCGGCATCGTCCCCCGGGCGATTGCGTCGTCCAGTGCCGGCAGTACGGTGTAGAGGGCCTGGCGCTCGTCCGCCATGTAGCCGTGCAACCAGAGAAGCACCGGATAACGGCGTGATTTCTTGTACCCGGGGGGTAGGTACACATACAGGTCGCGTTTCTCGCCAAGCACGTGCGAGTAGAGTCGATTGTCGGCTCCGTGGTTATGGCTGAGGTCAACCAGGGTACCGCGAAGAATCGGAACGGGAACTTCACCGGCGCACAGAGCCGTCGACTTTGGCCCGCCCGTCACCAGGGTCCAGGCAAGCAGGGCTGCGAGCAACCGTCTGGAGTGCCGGATCATTCGAAGGAGCCGTATCAGGTCGCCGTTTTCGGTGGAGGCAGAGCTGTCGGCCGAACTGGGTGGAGGCTCCCGGGCTGCACCGGGACGCGGAGCCGACGCCGCCTCCGTCATCGGCACCGACCGCCGGGGCGGTTCGCTGGAAAACGGCGCAAAGCTCCCGGAACGTGCCTGTTGTATCGGTTGTGCGGACGCACTATCGCGAGTCGCCGAGCGAGCAGTTTCCCCATCGCGCCACTGCACCGCGATCGGAACCCGCCGGCCCTCCTGGTGCGGGTTATATTTCCGTGGCGACGGTGGACTTTGCCACGTGGAGCGAATGCTAATGACAGAAGGCCAGACCCGACCGGACCGGATCCTCTACACCTGCCCCTCATGCCAGCGTCAGCTCCGGATCCCGATCGAGTTTGCCGGCATGAAAGTATCGTGCCGTTTCTGCAATGCGGAGCTGATCGCCCCCGCGCATCCTTCCTTACCCCCTGCTGATGGTTTGCGCTTTGTCGGTACGGGTGTGGCATTCGAGATCGTGCGGACATGGGCCGGGGACGGCGAGGAAGAGCACCGCACGACGATTCTCCGCGATCCGCTGAAGCACGACCTGGCTATGTTCACGCTCGCTCTAGAGTGCTTCGGGCCGAGCACGGTGCATGTCGGCGGACTGAGTGTCGAAAGCGGCGAACTGATCCCTCTGGGCCGGGCCCGGGCAGGCGAGTGTCGGATCATACCGCTGCGGGGGGTGTATCACGTCTACGCGTGGGTCGAGCGGGGCGAGCAATCTCGAGCGCGAATGATCGTCGCTCGGCAGGAGTAGCACAGGTAGGCTACCGGTTTCATCCCCTGCCTCGAAAGGACGGCGGTAACAAGCGCCCTCGGCGGGCTCCTGCAAAAGCGGCGCGCACTTCGGTAGCTTGCGGTGCACGCTCATCTGCTTTCTCTCGACTCCGAACCCTTGGTGCCGGCGGCGCACTTGCTTGAGCCGCCGCGGAGCCAAAGAATTCCCTTGTTCACAGCCGCGGGTGAGTGCGGCTGCGAAGAGCGGCGCTGTATGCGAAGAAGCGAGGTTCGGTGACTGCGACGGACGACCTGACCAAAACGGCCACGGCCGAGGCGCTGGATCCCCGATCTGAGCGTATCCTGGTGCTCGACTTCGGTTCCCAGTACGCTCAGCTCATCGCACGGCGCGTACGCGAACATCACGTCTATTGCGAGATCGTGCGGCACGACCTTCCTGCGGCTCGGATTCGGCAGCTCAACCCCGTGGGCCTTATCCTTTCCGGCGGCCCGGCATCCGTCTACACGGAAGGTAGCCCCCACTGTGACCCAGAGCTCTTCCGCCTGGGCGTACCGGTGTTGGGAATCTGTTACGGCATGCAACTGTCTTGCTATCTGATGGGGGCCGACGTCCATCCCGGAGAGGCCCACGAATACGGGCGAACGGCCTTAGAGGTCGTTGAGGACGATCCTTTGTTCCACGGGTTGCCTCGCCGTTTCCACGTCTGGATGAGCCACGGCGACCAGGTTGTCGCTCTTCCTCCGGACTGGGTTCCGCTGGCGCGAACCGAACACTGTCCCGTGGCGGCTGTTCGGCACCGTTCCCTGCCAATCTGGGGGCTTCAGTTCCACCCAGAGGTCCGGCACACCCAACACGGCACCAGCATCCTCCACAACTTCCTGTATCGCATCTGTGGTTGCCGCGGCCTGTGGCATCCCTCCTCGTTCGTCACGGACACCGTCACGGCGATCCGCGAGCGAGTTGGCCAGAGTCGGGTGATCTGTGGACTGTCCGGCGGCGTCGATTCGGCAGTCACGGCGGCCCTGGTGCACAAAGCCATCGGCGACCAACTGGTTGCCGTGTTTATCGACAATGGGCTGCTCCGCAAGGGCGAACGGGAAACGGTCGAGCGCACGTTTCGGGACAACTTCCACATCGAACTGCGCGTGGTGGATGCTCGTGAGCGTTTCCTCTCCGCTCTCCGTGGCGTCACCGATCCCCAGGAAAAACGCCGCATCATCGGCCACGTGTTCGTCGACGTGTTCACTGCCGAGGCGAAGAAAATACCCGGGGCGAGGTTCCTGGCCCAGGGTACGCTCTACCCGGACGTGATCGAAAGTGGCGGTGCACCCGATGCCCCTAGCGCCACCATCAAGACCCACCACAACGTGGGTGGGCTTCCTCCCGACATGGAGCTGGAACTCATCGAGCCGCTCCGTGACCTTTTTAAAGACGAGGTGCGCAAGATCGGTGAGCTGCTCAAGCTGCCGGACGAGATCGTTTGGCGTCATCCGTTCCCCGGGCCGGGGTTGGCAGTGCGTTGCCTGGGCGAGGTGACGGAAGAAAAGCTCGCGGCGCTCCGCGAGGCGGACGACATCTTTATCCGCGAGATTCGGAAAGCCGGCCTGTACCGGTCCATTTCCCAGGCGTTCGCCGTGTTACTTCCGGTCCAAAGCGTGGGGGTAATGGGCGATTATCGGACCTATGCAAACGTCATCGCCCTTCGCGCCGTCACGACCGACGACTTCATGACCGCCGACTGGGTACACCTGCCCTATGAGCTCCTTGATCACGTCGCCCACGAGATCATCCGCCGTGTGCGCGGCGTCAACCGGGTCGTCTACGACATCAGCACCAAACCACCGGCCACAATCGAGTGGGAGTAAGGAACGAACCGCGCGTTCCGGTGTACCCAGGAAGCGGCGCCGCCTACCATGGCCGGCGCGGGTGGACCATCCCCCTGCCCCGTTCGCGACCGAACGGATAGTAGCCTGCGATGGGGGATGACACACATGGGCCGTTGCGGGCTCAGGCCACTCCTGAACCTCACAGCAACTAGTTGCCCCCCTCACTGGCGCACGAGTATCCGAGCCCGCGACCGGTTCCGATGGCCCGCGACGTACGACCGTGCTGAAGTCACTCGGCAGTGACGGTATTCCTCAGCACACCCACGCCTTCGAGTTCCACCTCCAGCGTATCGCCAGGCTTGATCGCCTCCGTCTTTCCCGGGGTTCCCGTAAAGATGACGTCGCCCGGTTCGAGGGTCACGAACTGGCTGATCCAGCTCACGATCTGGTTCACGTTGTGCACCATGTTCTTCGTGTTTTCACTCTGCTTGACCACTCCGTTGTGCCGCAGGGTGAGCTGAAGGTTGTTGTAGTCCAACCCGGAGACCACAAAGGGTCCGATGGGCCCGAACGTGTCCGATCCTTTCGCTCGCCACCACTGGATGTCGTTCTCCTGCCAATCCCGTGCGGAGATATCGTTCCCACAGGTGACGCCGAGGATATAGCGCGGTGCTTGCTCCGGCGTGATCTTCTTCGCCCGTCGCTTAATCACGATGACCAGTTCCGCCTCGAAGTGCACCTCTTTGGTGCCGCGTGGGATCACCACGTGGGCACCGGTGGGAATCAAGGCAGTGGGGAGCTTGAAGAAGATCTCGGGATGCGGCGCGGGCTCGCGCTCGCCGGCAAGATGGCTTCGGTAGTTCCCGGCGACCGCGAACACCTTCGGCCTCGGGCGCGTGGGTACAAGCAATTTCACATCGGCCAGGCGGTGAACTCGATCGGTCAGCTCGTACCGGCGGAACGGTGGAGCGGAGATTTCACGTACGGTGTCGCCTTCGACGATGCCCCACGCCTGCCGTCCGTTCACGACGAAGCGCGCGTACTTGATGACTTCACCTCGCGCCTCAACCGTCAGGGCCGCCCCAACGATAGCAACGACCAGAAAAGCATACCGGCGCAAAGTTCTCATCGCTGCAGCTCCTGTGCTGGTGGTACGTCCCGGCACCGCCTCCTCTATTTTGGCGAATCTACGGCGGCTTTGCGCGCCGCTTGGGAGCGAACGCGTGACCGGCACCCTGGCGAACGACGCTGCGTCTAAAGATCGGGCGGAGTGGACCGATCTGGCTGGTCAGGCAGAGCAGGCGGATCGGTCCGATATGCCGGATTGGCCCGATACCATTGAACAGCCATGTTCTTGGATCGCATTGAAATCTTTGTGGAAGGTGGACAGGGTGGCCACGGCTGCATGAGCTTCCGTCGCGAGAAGTACGTGCCGTTCGGTGGTCCGGACGGCGGGGACGGTGGCGACGGAGGGGCGGTAATCGTGCGCGCCGACGCGAACTATACGAACCTCGCTCATCTCGCCAACCGAAAGTTCTGGCGGGCCGGGCGAGGAAAGCACGGCTCCGGTTCGAACCGTCACGGCGCACGTGGCAGCGATCTGGTCATCCCTGTGCCGCCTGGCACCGTCGTGTACGACCGGGACCGCGGCCACGTGCTCAAGGATCTGAAGGAGCACGGCGAGATGGTGGTTGTCGCCCGGGGCGGGAAAGGAGGCCGTGGCAATAAGGCGTTTGCTACGGCGACCAACCGGGCCCCTCGGACCTGGGAACGAGGACAGCCGGGCGAGTCGCGCTGGCTTGTCCTGGAACTCAAGCTTCTGGCCGACGCAGGTCTGATCGGCAAGCCGAACGCCGGTAAATCGACCTTGCTCAGTCGCATTAGTCGGGCGCGTCCGGAAATTGCCGATTATCCGTTCACGACCCGATACCCGAACGTTGGCGTCGTTTCCCTGGACGACGAACGGTCTTTTGTGGTGGCGGATATCCCCGGGCTCATCGAGGGGGCACACCTTGGCGCCGGATTGGGCCATGACTTCCTCCGCCACATTGAACGGACCGCTGTACTGGTGCATCTGGTTGAAGCTGCCCCTATCGACGGTTCCGACCCTGTGGAAAACTACCATCAGATTCGCCGGGAGCTGGAGTTATTCAACCCCGAGCTCGCATCGCGGCCGGAGATTGTGGTCGTCTCCAAGTGCGACACGATTGTGGACACGGCCGTATTATGCCAGCGGCTGAGCGAAGCCAGCGGTCGTGACGTGTTCCCGATTTCCGCCGTCACGGGACACGGGCTGGCTCGCCTCGTCCGGGAGATGTGGGCCGCAGTGGAAGCGGCACGCGGCGTGGCAGCGCGCCGCTCGTGAGTTCCGGGCGGCCAGTGGAAGCGCCAGCTTGCGGAGTACTCCATGGGAAGCGTTCTGGTAGCCATCGACGTGGGCAATAGCCGGGCGAAGTGGGGGTTGTTCCGGGACGGAGAGCTGGAGGCGAGTGCATCGCACGCCATCGGAGCCCTGGATGGGGCACGGGCGATCCTGAGCAACTGGAAGCTTCCGGCCCACGATATCGAGATCGTCATCGGTAGCGTCAACCCGCAGGGCACGAGTGCGATCAAGACGGTGCTGGAAGAGTTCATCGGAGCAGACGTCGGGGTACACATGATCGAGCGGGCCGAGCAGGTGCCCATCGCGACCGACGTGGACCAGCCCGAACAGGTCGGGGTCGACCGGTTGCTGAACGCGCTGGCCGTGGCGGTGAGAAAACCACCAAAACGCCCTGCGCTGGCGGTCGATTGTGGCTCTGCCGTTACCGTGGATCTGATCACCGCCGAGGGCGTATTCGCTGGAGGCGCGATTCTGGCCGGAATGGGCTTAGCGGCCCGGGCGTTGGCCAACTTCACGGCGCGCCTGCCGGAAGTCGAGGTGCGACAAATCCCGGACCCTGTCGGTAAGAACACGAATGATGCGATCCGAGCGGGCCTGTACTGGGGGACTGTGGGGGCCATAAACGAGCTGGTCCGCCGAACGAGCGAGGCCATCGCGGAAGCACCTGTTGTTTACATCACCGGAGGCGAGGCAGCGCTGCTGGCCGCCCAGCTCGAACGACCCGCCGTGCTCATCGCCGACCTCACCCTCCATGGACTCAAGCAGGCGTACGAAATGACCCAGCGAACCGGATGAACAGGAGAGCGACCGGTACTCCCCATGACGAACGACGCTGCGGAACAATTCGGGCAAACCCCGGGTGAAGCGGTGGTGACCATGCTGACGGCCCCCTCTTCTTCGGCGCTGGCTGTGCTAGCCGTCGCCGGACCTGAGGCGCGCCGCATTGTCCAATCGTGCCTGCTGAATCCGCACCGCCTGGAGGTGGCCGAAGAGTCGGGTGTCGCAACCGCACGCTGGCACGACCTGGAGCCGATTGTCCTTCGAGCGCGCCCAACGGGCTTGCCGGTTCCGTACTACGAAATCTCCTGCCACGGAGGAACACGGGTCTGGTACGTGCTCCAGGACGTCGTCAAGGCGGGTGCCAGGCGAGTCAACCCAGAGGTCCTCTTCGATCAGATCTACGGCCAGACCATCACCCGTGAACTCTACGTGCACCTTCCCCGAACGGCCACAGCCGACGCTGCTGCCGCGCTCTTAGCGCAACCTTCCCTCTGGGACAAGCTTGGCACTGCGCTCCTACAGCAGCTTCGTAGCAACCAAACCGAGCGGGTGCTTGCGACGCTCAACGACATCCTTGCCCATGCCCCCTACGCAACCCACTACGCGATCCCCTGGAGAGTCGCCCTTGTCGGCCGTCCCAATGTGGGAAAGAGCAGCTTGCTGAACGCGCTGGCCGGATTTCAGAGAGCTGTCGTGCACGATGCCCCTGGGACGACGCGGGATGTGGTCACCGAAACGATCGCGTATCTGGGCTGGGTGTTTGAGATCCATGACACGGCGGGCCTGCGCGACGCGGCCGATCCAATCGAGGCCGAAGGGGTTCGGCGCACACGCGAGGCGACCAGGACGGCCGATTTGATCTGGCTGGTTGTGGACGGAAGCGCCGCTCCAGACGCGTTGGACGAGGAACTCCTCAGGACCTATCCTCAGGCAATTCTCGTGGTGAACAAGACCGACTTACCGCGGAACCCGCTCCTGGAACGCCTGCTTGCTAATCGATCCGCGTTCGTGTCCGTGTCCGCTCGTTTTTCCCGCGGCCTCAACGAGCTCCTGGATGCCTCTCTGAAGAAGCTGCTGGGTACGGTTCGGCCACCGGATCCGGAACGTCCCGCGGCATTTAGCCCGGCGGTGGTCCGGTGGTGCCAGGAACTCCGCGAGCTGGTAGAAAGTGGCGAGCTCGACGCTGCCGCAGAGCTGCTCGAGTGCCGCTTCTGCCGTCCGCCTCGACTCGGCTCCCCCGCCAACGAACCGCGCCCGTCTCATCCCACCAACCTCACCTGAGACGTCCGTCCTCTCGGACAGCCCGCTGCCCAAAGCCACAGATCCTCCTTCCGTCGGATCGGTCCGCCAGACGTCCGCGGCGATCGCACGGGCGTTCGCCCATCCGGCTCGGCTAGCCGGGCCGACGCGGATGCCGCGACAGAGGACCAGCCCACTCGCTTGCGATTCGCCGAGCAACCTGGCCAGAAGGGGGTCACTGCCGGTCTTGCCGCGGAGCAGAGGAACCGCTATATCGGGCGGTGACAAAACGGCTCTTCACGTGCGTTGGGGGCTACACAGGCGTATCCGCTCCGATGGACGCCTGCGTTTTTTCCTGCGCACACGTATTGGGAGTGACAGGGAATGCTGAGGCGCGTACTACCGCTCCTCCTCTTTGGCCTCGCCGCGATCCTTGCCACCCTGGCAGGCTGGGGGTGCACGTCGCAGCTCTACGACCCGATTGTCCGCACCCACGCCAAGCCTGCGGGCCTTTTCTATCATCGGAATTTTGATCCCCGGGCTTGTCAAATTGTGCTGAGCCCGGCTGAAGCGACCAACCCGGTTCGCACGCAACACGTTTTGATCGCCACCGTGCTCGATGGCGCAGGCTGTCCGCTGCCGGGCAAGCGTGTGGAATGGATGCTTGCCCGTGGAGGCGTGGGGGAAATTGTGGAGGTGGACGAGAGCGGCTACTTGCCGTCGCGCGGCTACAAGGTGGACAACTACTACGCCGTCTCGTACACAAACAAATTCCCCCAACGACTGACTCGGGGCACCCCCGACCCGTCCGACGACATCTGCATCGGCCCGGGGCAGACCTGGTGCGTGATTACCTCCCCCATTGAGGGCGACACCCATATCATCGCCTACGTGCCTGATATCTACAACTGGAACAGCCACAAAGCCTACGCCGTCAAGCACTGGGTTGATGTGCAGTGGGAGTTCCCTCCCCCCGCGGTGAATCCCGTCGGCACTCAGCACACGTTCACGACGCGACTGACGCGGATCTCTACCGGCCAGCCCGCCACGAACTATCTGGTCCGGTACCGAATCCTCGACGGCCCCCCTGCCACCTTCGTCACCCCTGCCGAGGTCCACACGGACGCCGACGGTCTGGCCAGCGTGACCCTCGCTCAGGTGGAACCACGGCCCGGCACGAACCGCATTGCAATCGAGGTAATTCGACCGCGTGACGGTTCGATCGTTGCGACCGGAGAGACAAGCAAAACCTGGGTAGCGCCGTCCGTCTCGGTCAACAAGCTCGGTCCCGATACCGCGATGGTCGGCGCCGAAGTTGAGTACACCATCACGGTGACGAACGAGGGGGAAGCAGAAGCCTCGAACGTCACGGTGGCCG
>JALSID010000025.1 GCA_026981825.1 Planctomycetota bacterium | reverse complement strand
CTGGTTATCCGCAACGGCGAAGTCTACGACCCGGCCAATGGGATCGACGGTGACGTGCGGGACATCTGGATCCGCGATGGCCAGGTGGTGGCACCGCCTTCCGATCCACAGGTGCGCCCGGGCCGCGTGATCGACGCCACCGGCATGATTGTGATGCCCGCGGGGGTGGATATCCATGCCCACATCTGTGGTCCGAAGGTGAACGTGGCGCGGAAGATGCGGCCCGAGGAGAAGCGGCACGCGGTCGTGCCACGGACAGGTCACACGCGTTCCGGAACGCTGGGTTCAGTCCCCAGCACGTTTGCCACCGGCTACAAATACGCCGGGCTTGGTTACGCGACCGTCTTCGACGCCGCAATCCCGCCTCTGTCTGCTCGGCATGCGCACGAAGAGCTCCAGGACACACCGGTGGTCGACAAGGGCTTCTTCGTGTTGATGGGCAACAACCACTATGTGTTTGAGTGCATTCAGCGCGGCGATCAGGAGCGGCTGCGCGACTTCGTGGCCTGGCTGTTGCACGCCGCCAAGGGCTTTGCCGTAAAAGCGGTGAATCCAGGGGGGGTTGAGGAATGGAAGCTAGGTGGCGAAGGCATCACCGACATCGATTCCCCCGTGGACTACTTCAGGGTGACACCTCGGCAGATCATCACGGCGCTGGCGCGGACCGCGATGGAGCTCAAGCTGCCCCACCCCCTCCACCTGCACTGCAACAACCTTGGAATTCCCGGCAATTCAGCGACTACCCTGGCCACCATGCAAGCCCTGGACGGGTTGCGTGCCCATCTGACCCACATTCAGTTCCACAGCTACGGTGGCACACCCGAGGACCCGGGCTCCTTCCGCAGCGATGCGCCGCGGTTGGTGGACTATGTCAACACGCACCCCAACCTGACGGTCGACGTGGGCCAGGTGTTGTTCGGCGAAACGACCTCGATGACAGGCGATTCCCCCCTGGGTTACTACCTGCACCGGGTTACGGGGCGAAAGTGGTTTTCGGGGGACGTCGAAATGGAGTCCGGTTGTGGGATCGTGCCCATTCGATATCGGCGGAAGAGCCTGATTCACGCGGTGCAATGGGCGTGTGGGCTGGAGTGGTTCCTGCTGGCCGAGGATCCGTGGCGGGTTGTGTTGAGTACGGACCACCCGAACGGGGGGTCGTTTCTTGCTTACCCCCAGCTTATCAAATACTTGATGAGCGAGAGTGCTCGTAGGGAGGCGATCCAGCAGCTTCCGGCGGCGGTCCGGGAGCGCTCCGTGCTGTCCGATCTGGACCGCGAATACTCACTGTACGAGATCGCCATCATCACCCGGGCTGCGCCCGCACGCATCCTGGGATTGAAGCACAAGGGACACCTCGGAGTCGGGGCAGATGCTGACGTCGCTATCTACTCTCGGGATGACGACATCGAGCGCATGTTCTCCTTCCCCAGATATGTGATCGTGCGCGGCGAGGTCGTGGTTGACGACGGCGAGCTGCGCGCGTCTCCCGTGGGGCGCGTGCATTACACCGTTCGCCACTGGAGTGCGGACCGTGTGGAAGATATCCGTACCTGGTTCGAGGATCACTACACGGTCCAGTTTTCGAACTATCCGGTCCAGGAGGAATACCTGGAAGGGGGAACTGTCACCTGCTGAGGGGGCATTCTTTCCGTCGCCCGCGGTCGGTCAGTCGACCCGTTCCGGATCCTGGGGGAGGATTAGGCGCGGGTCGGTGAGGGGAGCCATTCGCGATCGCTGCTGGAAGCTCGGAAGTGCGCTGCATCACCGCAGGGCGAATGGAGGTAATCTACCGGGGGGGCGGCAGGGATGTTAAAATGGGAAGGTGCCTTGCCCTCCAGTTTAACAACGCTCCCGACTGCTTAACGGCGACTCTTCCTGTGGGAGTTCCTGGCCCATGAGACAAGGTGTACGGCTCGCTCGACGTATCGTGACGATTCTCACTGCCGTTCTGGCCTGTTCGGCCATCGTTGCGGGGGCTGCGCAGTGGGAGGCGGGGTACAGGCCCGGCCACCTTGCCATCGCGCACGTGCGACTTGTACCCGAGCCCGGTGCGGTCGTGGAGGACGGCTTGGTGGTGATGCGTGAGGGAGTGATCTCGTACGTGGGGAAGTTCGATCGCTCCCGCATTCCGACTGATGCCGTGATTGTCGAGGCCAAGGGGCTTCATGCGTACGCGGGGTTTGTGGACGCCTTCACCACGGCAGGCGTGCGGCGGGAACAGGTGAAGACCGCCGTTGGTGCGGGACGGAACGTGGACTACTCCAGCTACAGTCTGGCCATGTCCCCGCCCGATAACCGCAAGGGATTGACGCCTGACTTTGACGTGGCGACCGCTTTGTCGCTTGGCGATAGCGATCTTCGCGCCCGACACGCGGGGGGACTGACGCTGGGCATCCACATGCCCCCGGGCGCCATTCTCAGCGGCCAGGGAGCTCTGGTCGCCTACAACGGGCTTCCCCGACGGGAATCGTTGGTCCGTCGCAAGCTCGGTCTGCACATCGCCTTCGGTGCCCTGGAGGGACGTGGCTACCCGACCGTTCTCATGGGGCAGATCGCCCACCTCCGTCAGTTCGTACTGGATGCCAGACATTATGAAGAGCTTTGGCGTTTTTACCGGGAACACGGCGGCAACCGTCCCCCGCAGGATGTGGCTTACGAGACTCTTCGCGACGCTCAGCGGCGCCGGCGGCCCGTGTTCTGGGAGGCGAATTCTGCTGACGAGATCGACCGGGCGCTGTGGCTCGCAAAAGAGTTCGGTCTTCGTCCTGTCATCGTAGGGGGCGCGGAAGCATGGAAGCGGGAACAGGTGCTTGCTCGTCGACGTGTTCCGCTCGTCTTTCGCCTCGATTTCCCCGAGAAGCCAAAGAAGCCCGAGAAGGTCAAGTACAAGGACGGCCTACCGCTGAAGGAGCCGCAGAGCTATCGGGTGTATCGGGAGCGGCTACGTCTCTGGGAAGCTCGTCTCCGTGGCATCGCGAGCCTGGCGGAGAAAGCACCGGTTGCCTTTTCGACAGAGGGCCTGTCGAAGCCGGAAGAGCTCCTGCGCAAGCTGGAGCTCCTGTTTGAATACGGCCTGGACGCGGACGCGGCACTCCGGGCACTTACGGTGACCCCCGCTCAGCTTGCCGGGGTTGCTGACCGGTTGGGCACGTTGAAGCCCGGCAAGCTTGCCCATCTGGTCCTGCTGCAGAAGCGCCTCGGCGAGAAGGGCAATCGGGTTGAGCTCATCGTTGCCGACGGAATCCTGTTTCGCTATGGCAAGCAGGCACAGCTCCGTTTTGCCGGTGAGCCGCCGGCGGAGGAGAAAGCCAGGGCGGAATCGGGAGAGGAGCAGCCCGAGCAGAAAGAAGCCTCCGCGACGAAAGAGGCGAAGAAGGGGGCGGAAAAGGCCGGTCCTGATCGAAAACGGGAAAAGGCGGAGACAGAGCAGGAGAAGCCCGAACGGGAAGCAAAACCTGCAGAAAAGGAAAAAGAGGAAAAGCCGGTCGAGCCCTATCCGACCGAGATCGAAGCCGATCGGAAGCCGCAGATCCGGACGGGTGGAAATGTGCTCATCCGCGGTGCCACCGTGCTGACCGTTACCCGCGGCACGCTCCGCGATGCTGACATCCTCGTCCGCGGGGGTAAGATCGCCGCCATTGGCAAAGGGTTGGAGGCGCCTAAGGGCATAACGGTGATCGACGCCCGGGGCATGTACGTGATGCCCGGCATCATCGACACGCACGCCCACATCGCGATCGATCGCGGTGTCAACGAGTTCTCGCTTACGGTCGTGCCCGAAGTACGCGTCAAAGACGTGATCAAGAGCGACGATGTTGCGATCTATCGAGCTCTCGCAGGGGGGACGACGACGGCTCGCCTGCTGCATGGCTCTGCCAACCCGATCGGCGGGCAGGACGCCGTGATCAAGCTGAAGTGGGGTAAGAGTGCCGAGGAGATGCTTATCGCGGACGCTCCGCAGGGGGTGAAGTTCGCGCTCGGCGAGAACCCGAAGCGAAGCCCTACACGGTTTCCGAACACCCGCGTGGGGGTAGAGGCGGTCATACGTCGCGCCTTCGATGAGGCCCTCGCCTATCGCCAGGTCTGGCAGCGGTTCTTCCAGGCGAAGGAGCGAGGAATCCCCGTTCCAGAACCAAGGCGCGATCTTCGGCTGGAGGCACTGGTTCGGATCCTGGAGGGGGAATACAAGATCCACTGTCACTGCTATCGGGCCGATGAGATTCTAATGATCCTGAACACGGCCGCCCGATATGGCATACGAGTGCAGTCGTTGCAGCACGTCCTGGAGGGGTACAAGGTGGCGGCAGAGATCGCCGCTCACGGTGCGTCCACGTCCACCTTCGCCGACTGGTGGGCGTACAAGGTCGAGGCGTACGACGCTATCCCCCACAATGCTGCATTCCTGCTCCGGGCGGGAGTGGTCTCGACCTTGAAAAGCGACTCTCCCGACCTGATCCGTCACCTCTATCAGGAGGCGGCCAAGACGATGCGTTACGGTGGGCTCTCCGAGGATGAGGCGCTGGCACTGGTCACGATCAATCCTGCCCGCCAGTTGGGACTCGACCACCGGATCGGTTCGATCGAAGTCGGGAAGGACGCCGATCTGGCCATCTTCAACGGCCATCCTTTGAACGGCTACTCGCGTTGTGAGATGACCATCATTGATGGCGAGGTCTACTTCCAGCGTGCGGCAGAATTGCACCCCGCTGGTTACGACACCCCTCGACCACCGGAGCAGGTGCGTGGTGCCAGTATCGAGATCCCGCACGGTCCCCGACCGCGTGTGCTGGTACTCAGGAACGCCCATCTGTTCCCCGTGACAGCGAAGCCGATCGAGCGTGGGACGGTGCTGATCCGTGGGGACAAGATCGCCGCGATCGGTGGGCCGGATCTGCCGGTGCCCGAGGATGCTGTGGTCGTCGACGTGAAGGGCCTGCGTGTTTACCCCGGGATGATCAATTCAGGGGGGACGTTGGGGCTGTCTGAGATCGGGTCAGTCAGGGAGACCCACGACTACGCCGAACGAGGCCAGTTCAATCCGGACCTGCTCGCTTCGATCGCCATTCACCCGGAGAGTGGCTGGATTGGGGTGACACGAACCAACGGTGTTCTGGCTGCCCTATCCCACCCCCTTGCCGGCTCGGCCGGAATTGCCGGACAGGGCGTGCTGATCAAGCTGGACGGCTGGGTCCCCCAGGAGATGATCATACGAGACGGACTTACGTTACACATGCGATTGCCGTCTCTCCGCAACCGGGATTCCGAGAACCGGGACTACCAGCGTGAGCTTTCCGAGCTGGAGGAGAAGTTCCGGCTCGCGCTCCATTACCGAAAGCAACAGCAGTTGGCTGCTGCTGGTAAGGCGGAGGCGCCCCAGCCGGATCCGAAACTGGCAGCGCTTGCCCCATTCGCGGCCGGCGAAAAGCTCGTCGTGATCCACGCCAGCGATTACATGAGCATCGTCGAGGCAATTCGGTTCGCTCGAAAGCTGAAGCTCCGCTGGCTGTTGGCCGATGCTGCGGAGGCGTGGAAGTGTCCGGACCTGCTCGTGAAGAACAACGTGCGCGTGTTGCTCGGTCCTGCGACGACCATGCCACGCTCTGCGTTTGACCCCTACGACGCCTACTACAGCACGGCAGCCACTTTGCATAAGGCGGGCGTACCGTTTGCGCTCAAGTCGACCGGTTTCGGGCCGGACAGCGCAACGGGGCCGCGGAACCTGCCGTTCGAAGCAGCTCTGGCGGCATCGTACGGTCTGGATATTGACGAAGCACTCAAGGCCGTCACCATCAACCCGGCTCGGCTTCTCGGCGTTGATGATCTGCTTGGCTCGATCGAAGTCGGTAAGCTTGCCAATCTGGTGATTTGCGACGGTGACCTGTTGCAACCGGCGACGCAGGTCAAGGCAATCGTCATCGCGGGCAAGCTTCTGCCCCCAACAAACCGTCAGACCGAGCTGTATCACCGCTACCTCGAGCGGCTCCGCCAGGTGCGGGTTGGCGAGGCGAAGCTCGGGCTAATTGAACCGGAGGGAAACTGATTCCTTCCTGGTGCGGCGCAGGATTCAGCGTAGAGGCTGTTGGCACGCGGCGGCCGCGTGGAGTCCCCCCTGGGCCAGGGGCAGCCCCAGGGAGGGCGGCGGTACTGCCCCCTTACTTAGGGGGCGTTATGGCCGATCAGGACCGGCTCGCCGGCGGCATTTCCGCCCACAGGATGTATTCGCAGCCTGGATCGCGTGCCCAGGCCAGGTCGACCCACGCGCGCACGTACCAGTTGATCGCGAGCAATTCGCCATCGTAGCTTGCCGGGCCATCGGGCAGGGTCGTCCGGAACGGGAATCTGCTCTGGCCTGCGGGCAGGGACCCGCGGTGTACGTAGTCCTGCCAGACCAACCGTGAGTCCGGATCACCTTTGCCCGTGGTTTGCCAGCCAAGCTGGACGTAGACG
>JALSID010000024.1 GCA_026981825.1 Planctomycetota bacterium | reverse complement strand
CATATCATGGATTCCACCCGGCATTACCACAAGAAGTGCACCGAGATCTACTACATCCTGGAGGGCCGGGGGCAGATGGAGCTGAACGGCGACGTCATTGAGGTCGAACCGGGCACGGTGGTGGTTATCGAGCCAGGGACGCGGCACCGCCTCTGGGGGGATGTGCACACGATCGTCTTCGGCGTACCCGCGCTGGAGCCGGATGACGAGTATTTCGACTGAGCCGACGGTATCGGGAAGGAGGGGGCCTGCGTTCGTCAGACGCCGCTGGGCCTGCCGATCCCTTGCAGGGAGTTCTCCTGGCGAGCCGTAGCCGGCAGGACCGGCTCGGGGGCAGCATCAGACAGGAATGGGGGCTGTTGGCCGTCTCTGCAGGGGGATGAGCGTCGCAACTTCGCGCTAATGAGGCTCGGTGCAGGGGGGCTCCTGCTGAGGCAGACCTTGGGTGGACGCGACCAGTTCCCGCTGGATCCGTTCCCAGTGAGTCCCTTCCCAGTAGAGCTTGCCGCATTTTGTGCAGCGGTAGTAGTCGTCCAGCCAGCGGTAGGTGCGGGGTGGAATCTGGTCCTTGACTTGTTCTTTGTCCACCTGCTCCAGCGGGCCCCCGCAGTCCATGCACCGAGTGTCCCGCACGGGGAGCCGGAGTTCCCGCAGGACGTAGCGGAGCTGTTCGGCTTTGGTCAGGCTGGGCGGGACCCAGAGCGCTTTGACCTCGCCCCGACGGACAACGCCTCGCTTAAGGATGTGCGAGTCCGTGGTTAACACGATCGCGCCGGTCTCAAGCCCCCTGCGGACGAGTTCGTCGTCCGACACGTCGGGATGCCACTCGGCTTCATGGCCCGCCGCGCGCAGCCAGCGGGCCAGGCCGCCCAGGCCGGCGTCGCAGAGGAAGCGAACATGGTCCGGATCCAGTTGCCTGCGCCAGGCGGCTACAACCCCCGGCCCCGCGCAGCCACGCGCTTCTAGGATGCGCATTACCTTGTGGTGGACCCGGTCGTAGAGGTGTTCCAGTGCCCTTGCCAGGGGGATCCCTTGCTGCTCTGCCGAGGCCTCGGCCCGGCGCAGCAACGCGCGTACGCCGCGCTCGGCACGCTCCGGAGCGACGAGCGCCAGCACGGTGCGAAAGCGATGTTCGTACGCGCGGCGTGTTTTGCTCATCGAACCGTGCACCACGGAAAACGGTTGGGCGCGCCGGGCGCCGCCTGGACCTCGCCGCGAGACAGGGCGGCTCTTTGCAGTCCCATGGGAATGGTACGAACTCCGCCCCCGCTGGTACTGTGTGCTCTTCGCCGGGCTCGCCAGGAACACGCGCCGACGGCCGGTATCAGCAACACATAGAGCCATCGATGATCGAGCCGCTCTTCGCCCGCCTTACGGCTTGCTGGACACAACAGCAACCCCCCTTGCGGCGGAACTGCCCAAACGGCGCCAGGCCCAGCTCCCCGCCGCATCACCTCGCGGGAATACCTCGCGCCGCGCGGTCAATTTGCTGCGTCTTCTACCGGCAGACGGACGGGGAGCACGAAGTGGGGCGACTTGTGCTTCTCCGTTAATTGCGCGGCGCGTTCGTCCGCTTCCGCGCGGCACGCGTACTCGTACAGAGCGACCTGACGCATCGTGCTGGTGACGACCGCCCAGCACATCTTCATGCGCACGTTGGCCGAGCGTGGGTTCTTCGTCTTCGCTTTGCGGCTGCGAGTCGTCTTGCGGCGGGGGGATGCTTGGTTCGGGCCCGCTTCTTCGGATGCCGGGCCTGCTGGCTGCGAATCCTTTCTCTTACTCTGACCGGCCTTGCGCGCCATCTTCGCCTCCTGATCTGGGTGGACCACAGATTCTCCGCCGCCGGAGTTCACGACTGCTCCGGCTGCAGCCGCCCTAGCTTCTAGTGTAACAGATTCGCCTGTCCGGCACAGCGCCGAATTGCAGGGACAGTTTACCGGCATGTCGGTATCCGAGCCGGGTGCACACGGCCGCTCATGCGGGCCGCATAGCTCGCTTCGCGCGTGTGCCCGCTGAAGTCGTTTCGGAGCGACGCCGCGGCGAATCCGACCGCCGCTGCACGCGTAGAAACTTCTGTGGCAAGCCGTAAACGGAGAGGTCCTTCGAAGATGCAAACGGGTACCGGCCGGTCAATCTCTCCCCCGAACCATTGCTCGCGGCGTGGTTTTTTCCGGGTTACGCTCGGGATTGTGGCGTGCTGTACATGGCGGATCCGGCAAGGACATGCGGAAGGGGAACAAGCCCCGTCAAAGCCCCGCTACCCCGTGGACTGTTGCCAGGTCGACGGCAAACTGTTCGTGACGGACATCCACTCGCATACCGTATGGCGGTGGGACGGTGAGCGGTACGCCGCCTTCTACCGAGGGACCAAGCGGTATCGCACTCCGCTATACCGGCCCTGGGACATTGCGCCCCGCGGCAAGGAGGGGCTTGTCGTCTCGGATCCGGGCACGATGGACATTTGGTTGCTTCGCTTCGATGGGACCGTCCGCCCGTTCTCTGCCCGCTTGACCCGGCCCGAGGAGGACAAGGAGCTCGACGTGCGTGAGCAGCGGTTCGCGGGGGTGCTGGACAAGCCCATGGCGGTTGCCGTGACGGCGGAAGGGAAGGTTTTCGTGGCAGATCTGGGCCTGCACGCCGTGTACGAGTTCGCCTCGCCCGGCGAACCGCCCCGCGAACTGGCGAAGGTACCGGCACCGCGTGGACTGACCATCGATACCGACAACAGCCTCGTTGTGGTCTCCCATGGTCGCGACGCTCTGGTTCGAATTGAGCCGGACGGAACGACGAAGCCGATCGTGCACGGTCCACTTGCCCCCCTGGACAAACCTTCTTTCCCCCACCAGGTCGTACCCTTCGCCGACGGGGGTTATCTGGTCAGTGATGGATATGCCAAGACCCTCTGGTACGTGTCCCGCGAGGGCAAGGTCGAGCCCTACTACCAAGGGCACCCTCTCGTCAATCCCGTCGGGCTCTGGCGTAACGACGATGGCACTGTCCTCGTCGCCGACCCCCGCCGCCGCCAGATCTTCCGGCTGACCCCCGAGCGGAAGCTCGAGGTGGTCGCGTAACGAGGATCAGGCAGAGCCGGAACGCTCCACTGCGCTGGTCGACTCCACGCTTCTGGGGGCTTCGCTTTCTCTCTGACGGCGGCAATGCCTGCCCGTTACGATGATCGTGGTTGCTCTGTACAAGAAAAAGCCCGTGAGGAGGCGCCCATGGGGGAGTACTGGCGATTCAGTGGACCAGGCGTCCTGTATTTTGGCCAGGGATGCGTGCGCGAAATGGGGCCGGCCTTCAGGGAACGTGGTTGGCAACGGGTTCTGGTGATCACCGACGAGAAACTCCAGGCGGCCGGCGTTGTCGAGCCCGTCCAAGCCGCTCTGGAGGGGTTCAAAGTCAACGTCTTTAACGGTGGCCGGCCTGAGCCGTCCATCGAACTCGTCGATCGCTGCCTTGCCGTCGCGCACGAGTTTCGCCCGGACGTGCTGGTCGGTGTCGGAGGGGGCAGTAACATGGACCTGGCCAAGTCGACCGCGCTACTCCTGCAGCACGGCGGGGGCATCTGGGACTATGTTGGCGATAGTAAGGTGCCAGGCCCGATCCGGCCGGTGGTCGGAGTGCCGACCACCGCAGGCACCGGTTCGGAGGTCTCCTGTGCTGCGGTGCTCACCGATACGGACCAGCAGATGAAGGTGGCGATCCTCAGCCCCTACCTGCGGCCCCGCTGCGCGTTTGTGGACCCCACGCTGACGAGGACCTGTCCGCCGTCGGTAACCGCAGACAGCGGCATCGATGCCCTGACCCACGCGATCGAGGCGTACACGGCGATCGATAACCGCCGGTTCCAACCGGCAGAACCGACCGTTTACCAGGGCACGTTTCCGCTCGCAGATTTGCTTGCGGAGGAAGCGATCCGGTTGGTCGGAAAGTACCTGGTACGGGCCGTGGAGAACGGAGAGGACATGGAAGCGCGGAGCCACATGGCTTTGGCCGCCACCCTTGCGGGACTAGCGTTTTCGAACGCGTGCGTCGGGATCGTCCACGCGCTGGAATACCCCGTAGGTGGGGCCGTCCACTGCCCCCACGGACGAGGGAACGGAATCCTCCTGCCTCACGTCATGCGATTCAATCTTGCCGCACGCCAGGACCGAATGGCTCGCATTGCCCGGTTGCTGGGGGCCGCGGACGAGGCCACACCGGAGGCCGAGGCTGCAGAACGAGCGGTTCAAGCAGTTGAGGCGATTCGAGACGCCATCGGGCTCCCGGCGAGGCTTCGCGACGTTGGCGTGAGACGGGAGCAGTTACCTGAGTTTGCTGCCAAGGCGTACGCGATCAAACGACTCATGCAGCTCAACCCGCGCCCAGTCCGAGGCCCGGACATCCTGAAAATCTATGAGGCTGCTTTTTGAGGTGGGACGCCTGCCGCCGACGCTACCGCAGCCGAGTCGTCGCAACAGCAGCCGCTCCCAAACAAGGGACACCCGAGCACTCCACACAGCGGGCGCTGCGGACAGCTCGTGCCGTCGGGCAGGGCGCGATCCGACGCACAGGAAAAAACTGGCGCGGGCCGGGAGGCGTGTGACGTAGCCCGCGCCAGGGTGCCGCGCGATTACTTACGGTGGGCCTTGTGGCAGGTGGCGCAGGCCCGGGTTACCTGCTTGAACGCGGCGCGAGCAGCGTCGACGTCCTGATCTTGAACTGCCTCGTAGACCGCTGCCGAACCAGCACGAAGCTGGGCAGCCGCCTTTGCCCATGTAGCGTCTGGACAACGGCCGCCTTGCATCAGGATGAAGCCCAGCTCGTTCAAGAGAGCCGCATGCAACTCGGCGTGTTGCCAGTCGCGTTCGCTCTTCGGTCCAGCTTTGAGCAACTTCCCGAGCGCGCTGCAATGCGGCTTAGAAATCCCTTCCATCAAATGGTGCACCTCGGCCACTCGCTGGTCACCACCCTGCTGGGCGATGCTGGCGCCGAGACCGAGGAACGCCGCGCAACTGAGTCCCACAACGCCGAAAAGCAAGAACCTCTTCATGGAAGACGTCCTCCCAACACCTACACCGAGCCGATCCAGTCAGCCACATCACTCACAGAGTACGACTGCAGGGGGGCTGAGTGTTGGAACCGGCACGACGGGCTTATCAGAATACCAGAAAGTCAGCCAAGGTGCAAGTCGCTTTCGGCAACCAGTTCAGCCCTTGCTCAACGCGCACCGGCTCGCCGCGGCTCCGAAACCGTCCGCTGGCGGCTACGCAGAGAGCAGCGACGGGTGGTCCGCCGCTGGCCGCAGTGATCCGCGCGCGGGCACGCTGGGACACCCCCGCTTCTGCTGCTGGACCGGGGAGTTTCGGTCGCGGCGCCTATCTAGGAGGCGTTTCCAAAAGCTGCGATCGACTGCCCCTGGTTGCTACGCACTGGGCGCACAGTACACTGTGGCGACGGGATGAAGCATGAAGGCGATCAGACGGCGAGCGACTCGGGAACGCAACCCTTGCTACTTCGGGGGGACTTAGGCCACTGCGCCAACAGGGGGCGTACCTATCCTCGCGAAGGCAACATGAGTGAATTGGTCGAGGTCAGGGACTACAAGTGTCTCCGTTATCTCCGCCAGTCCCTGCAACAGTTTCACCTGCTGGTTGGGTCTAACGCCAGCGGCAAGAGCACGTTGCTGGATAGCTTGCTGTTCGTGCGCGATCTGAGCCGGCTCGATGTGGAGGCCGCGGTGCACGCACACCGCCGCAGCGTGGCCGAGCTGGTCTGGAAGGGTGGCGGCGATGCTTTTGAGATTGCGCTGGAGTTCAGGTTGCCGGAGGAGGTTCGATCCACACTTGCCGACGACTGCTACAGGGCGCTGCGCTACGAAGTGCGCGTGCGCGGAACTGAGGGGGGCATCTGGCTCGAGGTGGAAAACCTCTGGTTGCTCGCCGCGCCGCAGCGACGGGGGAGGGAACGGGAGGAAGTGGCAGGACGGTCCTTTCCCCGCGAGCCCGAAGTCCCTGATACTATCGTCATTCCGCCCGCAAAACACGCCCCCAAGGGGTGGCGCAAGGTGATGTCCCGCAGCAAGGACGGTCGGGTCTACGTGCAATCGGAGCGCACCCGGTGGAACATGGGGCTCAGACCCCTGCCGGGTCGTTCTGGGCTTACCGTGATCCCCGAGGAACAAGAACGGTTCCCGGCCGCCGTGTGGCTGCGGCGGCTGCTCACCGAACGCATCCAGTTCCTGATGCTGGACAGCTACGCCATGCGGGCCCCTGTCCCCCCGGACGCTCCTGACACCTACCAGCCCACCGGCGCAAACCTTACGAAGTTGGTCGAGGGGCTTCAGAAAAACCATCGGAACCGCTTCCGCGATCGGGTACAGCATGTGCACACAGTGCTGGAAGATGTTGAGGAGATCACCGTCCGGGAGCGGCCCAGGGCTGACGCACTTCAAAGGTACTGTAAGGGCGTAGGTTAGGGGTTGCCAAGGGGCTAGGCATCTGCGATACTGGCGGGTC
>JALSID010000023.1 GCA_026981825.1 Planctomycetota bacterium | reverse complement strand
CTCCCTCGTTAGGGTCCCCGTTCGTCCGAGCTTGCCGGTGGCTCCCAATGGCGACACTACCCCCCATCCTCTTAAGCACTTCGCGGCGGGGCACCTTGCATCAAACCGGGACGCTCAGCCGTTTGAGTCGGACGGTCGAGACGGTTCGGCCTGCCCGCTTGGCCCACGCGAAACGGAACACGGTTGGAACTCAACCGCCAAAAGCGTCACGTCGTCCGAGTCGATCCTTCCATCGCGAAACTCCAGGCGTATCCGCTCGACCTCCGCAACTGCAGCATCTACAGGAGCGTTACGCAGTTGTCCGAGGAGAGCTTTCAGTCGAGCGCGGCCGAACATCGCCCCGCCCGGCCCTCGCGTCTCGACCAGGCCATCCGTCACGACGAACAGGCGGTCTCCCGGCCGGGTAGGAAGCTCTGCTACACTCCACTGCGCGTCCGATCCGATACCGAGCGGAAGTCCGGTGGCACGGAGCTCGTGGATCGAGTCAGAATCCGACACCAGGTAAGCCGGTTCGTGACCGGCACTGGCGTAGGTCAGGCGTTTTGCCGAGGAATCCCAGGCGGCCACAAATGCGGTGGCGAAATCCTCCGGCAACGAAACGGCCGTAAATTGCCGGTTCATGTGGTCGAGAATAGCTTCTGGAGTCGAACAGGCCTCAGCAGCTTGAACGAATAGCGTTCTCAGCACGGCCGACTCCAGGGCCGCAGCAATCCCGTGACCAGAGACGTCGGCCACACAAACCAACACACTACCGTCCGGCCGCTGCAACACGTGCAGGCAGTCGCCCGCCACGTCGGCAGCGGGACGATAGATGTAGGCAGCCCGAACACCCTGGATCACGTCCAACCGTGGGATGAAATGTTGCTGCACGCGCCTGGCCTTCTCGAGGTGGAGCTTCCGCTCGCGCTCCGCTTGGTCTAGAGCCCGGCTCATGGAATTGATTGCGTCAGCCAGCGTGGCCAGTTCCGCGGTGCCGAACTCCTCGACCTGGACGCCGGTGACCCCGCGCGCGATCAAGGCAACGGTGCTGGCTAACCGTTCGATCGGTCGGGCCACGAGCCGCAGCAGCGCCACATTAATGACCACCGCTACGAGCCCCGCCACAACAGCGATGGCCGCCAGTCGCCAGAGCACTTCCCGAAAAACGGTTGCCTGGATATGGCTGAGGCTCTCGGCAACGTAAACTGTCGTGTCACCTTCGGAAGCGCTCGCCACAACGAGCGTCATCGAATCCAGCTTCGCCTGCCGGTCGGGCGCTGCCGCACCACGTTCCAGTGCCGCCAACATGGCGGATGACGCCCGGCCGTGCGCCAAAGCCTGGACCGTCACCCCTCCGATAGACGCAGCGATGTGGTGCCCGGGCGACTGGTCCTCCCGCATGCTACCACAGACCGCGTCAATGTACGTCTGCACCACCTCATAACCGTGGCGGCGGAGTTCCACCACCGCGTGCAATAGCGTCCTTGCTTCTTCCGCCAGAGCAATCTGTTGCTGGCGTATCCGAGAACGCATCTCCTGATGGTAGTCAATCACCAAGAGAAACAGCGTCACGCTTGCCAAGACAGCGTTCACGCACAGAACAAGCTTTGCTCGCAGCGACAGCGGTTGCCGCTTCGCAGCCGTCTTGCCCGCCATAACAACTGTTGCAACCGATTCCGTTCCAGGCTCGGTAACCTCCGTGTGCTGTGAAGCCTGTGATCCCTTCACTGCAGTGGTCCTCTGTGCAGCAGTTGGTTACCCCAAGAGTGTACGTGGCGGATACCTCGCCGGTGTGATCGAGGCAAGAGGACGTCTAGGCCAGCTACGGGCCGACCAGCCGATGGGACGCCCGAGTTCCGATGCACCATCACGCCGGTCGAAGGCGTGAGCAGATCCCGTCAGAATCCATTCCCCAGCAGACCGCGTGTCCCAATAGCTCACTAGGGGGCCCCCATATCGCGGACCATCAACGACGCCGAAGCGACCAGATCCAGAGGGTCAACATGCCCCCCTAAACCGGCGGCCGAGCCGTAGGCCTCTGCCACATTCCCTTCCCCATCAGAGCACGTGAGCGGAGGAGGATCTCTCCGCCTGTTCCCGTTGCTAGAGGGAAGCCCTCTGCGCCGCTCGGCACCCGAACATCCGTGGCAACTCGCTTGAACGCGTGCGCAGCTCGGGCTGGCGTTCGCACGGCGAAGGTAGGTGACACATGCCGCCTTGCAAATGCGCAGGATACGGGTGGGGTGGTGTGGTTCTGCCTCCAAGTCCACCAACTTAAGCGAGGAGTCCAGCTATGGATCCGCAATCGCTCGGCGGGATCGGAGCCATTGTAGGGGGCGCTTTCGGCGTGGCCGGCGGGCTTTTCGGGACGTATCTCTTCGTCAGGAACACGACAAGTAGGCGGGAACGGGTCTTCGCCATCAAAGCGTCCGCGGTCTTGTGGGTTGTGCTCCTTGCCTTCCTGGCTGCCATGCTCTTGATCCCCACCTGGCACAAGCAACTCCTCTGGATACTCTTCGCGATCTTCTTGGTTATTTGGATCCCTGTCGTGAACAAGACCCAAAGCCGCATACGGAACGAAGAAGCCAGTGCTTCGCGACAGGAAGCTCCCGATGGCAGCAACCCAAAAAGATGAATCCGACGCCCCCTGCAGGCAACGGCGCGAGGGCCCGGTTCAGCAGCATCCACTGAGCACCCGGCCAACGAACTCGAGTCTGGGAACATGAGTTCCGCCGGCTTGTCTGTTTCAGCGGTCTCGCACCCAGAAGCACCCAAGCACCCACTCTTTGGGGTAGCCCCTCAGGAGAGCAGGGCGACTTCGAACCGTATCGGCTCTCACACCCTCGTATCACGCACTACTCGAAACAGCAGCCCATCCAGGCCGCTCTCCTGCGCACGTCGCTCGTCTTGCCGTCAACCGGCAGCGGGCCTGCCCCCCACAGTGGGCGATTCGAGGCGTGTCAGACGCGTTTCCTCCGGCGGAGCCACCGCGTGGAAAAGGCCCTTACGGTGTGGCCGTTCCCTGCCCCCTGCAAACGGCCACGGACGTCTCCGCTGCTTACAGCGGTGCAAGAGATGGTTCAGTGAGCGACTGGCGGCCCCGCGGGGGCAACGATGGAGCGTGGAACCGAAGCCGAACCGCGCACGCAGGTCTCTTCCTGGCGCCGGTGCAGACAGGCGACGAGGGTTAAAAAACCCGCCCCGCCAGGATATCCCGGCGGGGCTCGGGCCGGATCATGTTGCGTGAGGGGTTAGCTCCCCGGGCAGGACTCGAACCTGCAACCTAGCGGTTAACAGCCGCCCGCTCTACCAATTGAGCTACCGGGGAATGCCGTCAACCGTCACCACAATTCATATACCTGTCCGACCTCCGATTCAACTCCAGCTTCTTGCCCCTACCGGTTTTTCCATAAGCTGTTGCACAGAAAGACACTGCTGCACGCGGCACCGCCAACCTGCCGACAACGTGGAGAAACCGACCGTGCAGCAACCACTTGACACGACACGGGTTACAAAGAACACGCGAACCACCTAGCTCTGGCACAGATCTCGCATCGAAACGACACCGTCGGCCGGGCGCGTTCTTGAACCGGCGGACGCAACTCGGGGAACTGTGGTCCAGCAGCTCACGGGCAGAGAGCGGCCGCCCGGCCGACGTATTTGGATGCATTAGCATACCGCGTCGTTCCAACCGCTGTAACGCCTCCCATGCAAAACCCGCCTGCCATGCTCGCCTGGGACCTCTAGACGCGGAAGGGCGACTCCTTTGCGTATTGCACGCCATGCTTACAGGTTCCGCGAATGCCCTGACGTCTGCGCAGAGGTAGTCGCGGACGTCAGGCTATTCCGCGTGGTTCGTCCGCGGTAGAAAGCCACGAACGGGACAGGATTGACCGAAGTGCGAGCTACATGAACCACTCGGGGTAGGTGTACCCAAATTCGGGGCGTTCCGGAGGGGGCTCGTTTGGTGAGCTGGGGCGGATCACCAGAACCGGGCATCGAGCCCGTCGGATCACCTTCTCCGCCACGCTTCCAATGTACGTGTGCTTCAGTCCCGTGGCTCCGTGCGTCCCCATGACAATCAGGTCCGCATTCTCCGTCCACGCGTACCAAACGATGGTTTGTGCCGCCGGACCGACTTCGACGGCAAATCGACACCGCACTCCGTCGCACCGCCGCTGCAGCTCCTCCAAACGAGCCATCGCCTGCTTCTTCGCAGCGGTGCACCGGTCCTCCTCCTCGGACAAATGGGGATCGTCCAGGACGTGCAGGAGGATCAGCTCGCCGTCGTATTCGTTGGTGAGTGTCAGCGCGAGCTCGAGCGCCGCGTCGGAGGCGGAAGAGAAATCGGTAGGGTGTACGATTCGCTTGAACAGCTCCACAACTCTCGTCCTTTCTTGGGAGTCCCTTCAGTTCCACTATACCGAGCGGCACAACGCGATTCCAATCGCACGCCGTCCCGCAAAGCCAAGCGGGCCGCGGTCGTGCCGATGGAGGTATCGCGACGGTCACGAGCCGTAGGTTGTGGCGAGTGGCGAGTCGGCGGTGCCACGGTGCGGTCGAACGCCAAGCTCGCCTTCCCCCCGCAACGAAGCGGAACGCCGCCTGGCGATCCGTTACCGTGGTCGCCGCGTGAGGGATCGCAGCGCACTTGAGAAGCCCTCTGCCGGGGCCACCGTCGTGCGGTGGACTTATACTTTGACGTATTCCGGGACGTCACTGAGGAAACAAGCCAGCATGCCTCCCGTGGTGCGGTACCTCACAGCCGGGGAATCTCACGGCAAGGCTCTCGTCGCGATTCTTGACGGGTTCCCGGCCGGCTTGCGGGTCGATGTTGAGGCGATCAATGCTGAACTGCGCCGACGCCAGGGCGGCTACGGACGAGGTGCGCGACAGAAGATCGAAACGGACGAGGTGGAAATCCTGGCGGGCACCTGGCACGGTGTTACGATCGGCAGTCCAATCGCGCTTCTGATCAGGAACAGGGATTACAAGCTGGAACGGCTTCCCGACTTGCCCCGGCCCCGCCCCGGGCACGCGGACCTGGCCGGCGCTCTGAAGTTCGAAGATGGCATTCGACCGGTGCTGGAACGAGCCAGTGCTCGGGAGACCGCTGCGCGGGTTGCAGTCGGCGCCTTGTGCAAACAGCTCCTGGCCGCTTTCGACATCACCTGTTTCGGCTTTGTGTTGGAATTGGGCGGAATTCGGGCCGAGCCCGTGACAGAAGATCTTGCTCGCTGGCCGGCGATCCGTTCGAGCAGCCCCGTGTACACGCTCAACCCCGCCGCGGACCGTGCCATCGTCGAGCTGATCGACCAAACGGCTCAGGAGGGGGACACGCTGGGGGGTATTGTCGAGGTGCGCGTCTACGGCCTGCCCTACGGGCTTGGCGCCCACACTCAGTGGGACCGCAAGTTGCGCGGCCGAATTGCCCAGGGAATACTCAGTATCCAGGCGTTTTGGGGGGTTGAGTTCGGCCTGGGGTTCGAAGCAGCGCGGCGAAAGGGCTCACAAGTCCATGATCCCATCCATTTCGATCCGGACCGCGTCCAGGAACGAAGTCTGGGCTTTATCCGGTCCACGAACAACGCTGGAGGCCTGGAAGGAGGCATGACGAACGCACAGCCGCTGATCGTGCGGGCCGCGAAGAAGCCCATCAGCACGCTCAGACGGCCGCTGGAGTCGGTGAATTTCGACACCCTCGAGCCCATGCGAGCCTCCTATGAACGAAGTGACGTTTGTGCGGTGCCCGCTGCCAGTGTGATCGCGGAAAACGTCGTGGCTTTCCATGTGGCGGAGGCGTTTCTGGAGAAATTCGGCAGCGATACCCTCCAGGAGATCCGTCGAAACCTGGACGGTTACTATGCCGCGCTCCGCGAGCAGATCCGCGCCAGGCTGAACTCCCGAGCGGGCGGCCAGACTTCAGCATCGGCCAGTCACGAAGACGATGATCCCGAGTAACAACCATCTCCGTTGCGCCGGATCGAGTCCCGTAGCCAGGCTCTGTGCCCCCCTTGCGCTTCTGGCGATTGTGTGCGGCATCTGGCACGGTCCTGCGATGCTCACGAAGATGCCCGTCGGGGGAGACGTCGGCACGTTTTTCCTCCCTTTGATGCGAAGCTATCAGGAGGCACTGCAGCACGGGCAAAGCGTGCAGTGGAACCACCGATGGGGCTACGGCTTTCCCCAGCTCGCAGAAAGTCAAACCGGCGCCTTCTACCCGATCCACCGACTGCTTTTCCGTCTCCTGCCTCTGGAATTCGCTTACCCCCTGAATCACCTCGTGCACGTCGCCTGGGCAGCACTGGGGGCCTACGCGTGTGCTCGGGTGTTGGGCGTCTCCCCGGCAGGCAGTCTTCTCGCCGGCATGGTGTACGCCGGCAATGGCTTCTTTGTGTCGCACCAGGCACACCAGTGGGCGTACACGACGGCATCGTGGCTCCCCTGGCTCGTTGCCTTGCTGGCTTGCCTGACCGTCCGCTCTGCTGATGGCCGAGATCGCGGACGCCGCGCGTGCGCGCTGCTCTTCCCGCTGGCCCTGGCCATGCAGCTCCTGGCCG
>JALSID010000022.1 GCA_026981825.1 Planctomycetota bacterium | reverse complement strand
ACGCCCCGCGGAGGGATGCCGGAGTGGTCGAACGGGGCGGTCTCGAAAACCGTTGTACCCTTACGGGTACCGAGGGTTCGAATCCCTCTCCCTCCGCCACCTTCTTCTTCTAAGCCATTGAGAAACCTCGGCTTCTCGCGAAGCCTCGGGAGATGAGCCACCACTGAAGCCACCAGCCGGCTCGTCGAACCGATCCGGCGAAGGGGCAGGATGCCACGCTTCCAGCTGTGAAATTCTTGGCCCCCGCCGACCTTTCGTGTACAAGTCGCATGGGCCGTAAGTTCCTGACAGAGAAGGCGCAAAACGATGCGCGAGTGCTACGTATTCCGGCCGGACGTTTTCGAGTGCAACCGACGCGCCGAGGCGGCTTTCACATGCTCACTCGAACGAGGCGACGAGCCGTTCGATCGGCTGTTCGAGGCGTGGGCGCGGACGCTCGAACGGACGAGCGGCTGGCATCGCATATGCGTGAACTGGTCACCCCTGCCGTTCGACGAGCTCGACCGGTTGCATTTGCTGTGGCCGCGGCCCACGCTGTCCTACCTGCGCGTGGCTCTCGCGCCGGACCCGACGGCCCTGCTGCGTGCGCGACGGCGGAGCGTCGATCTGGCCAGCAGGGGCATCCCGGGCGTTCCGACGGACATCCCCTGGATCGTGGCGGCCCTCCACGATCATGCCCACCGGGAGCCGCCCTTCATTCCCGACGGGGTGATCGCCGCGGAGGGTGACAAGCTCCGATGCCCTCGGGTGAACCGCCGGCTGTGGCTTTATTATCCGCCTTGTGTCCAGCTCGAACCGCACCTGCTCGCACACTGAACGACCGTCGGGGCGGGCCGGGTATACCCCCGGCGACCACACTCCCTACCCCCTACCCGGTCCGTTTCCAGGACCCGCGCACATAGAGCGGCCTCTGCAGTCGAGCGCCATTGTCGGCTCATCGCGCCATGAAACGGCCCCTACCGGCGAGCAGGGAGGCAGCGCGACGGGCCTCCCAGTCCCACAGCACCCGCCAGTCCGAGCGCCGGAGCCCCTTGCGCACATCCTCCGGCCGCACCAGCACCGCGAGTCGCGCCGGCACGAGCCGCCCGGCGTCGTCGAGCAGCCCGAGCTCCTGCAGGTCCCCCGATGCATCACCCGCAACCTGCGCGAGCCCTTCGGTCGGCCAGTGCCGATGCAGCGCCGGCGCCGCCGCGAGGGCCCGCAACGCCCCGGTCTCGTCGGCCTCGATCGGTCCGAGCTCCTGCGGCAGGGCCAGACCACCCCGCTCGTACCATCGCAGCCCGTTCCCGCGTCGCACGCAGGTCGGAAGTCGCCGCTCGATCAGCGCAGCCCATGGTTCGAGGGCCAGGTCGATCCAGCCTTCGCTCCACTCGGCGCACCACGCCGGTTCGAGCCGATGCAGCAGCAGGCGGGCATGCCGGGACCCTGTCCGACAGAAGCGGGCAACGGCGCCGACGAGCTCGTAGCCTTCGATACGAACCGGCCGCCCCCACGCCCGGCGCAGGAACGCCGCCACGACGCGTGCGCAGCGCCGCAAACGCTCCCGGCACTCGTCCGGGCCTGCGTCCGCCAGCGCGGTACGAGCGTGCGCTTCGACAGGCGTCGACGGGCTCCGACGTGCGGCACGAGACAGGAGTACGACCTCGGCCATGGGGCTCTCCTCCCTTCCACTCGGGCAGACCATACCGCAGATCGCGCAGCCACGCAGCATCGGGCAAAGTGTCCCCAACCTCCATCGTGTCCCTAACGTTGTCCCTAACCCCGGCCGGGGACAGGGACAGCGAAACCCTACGGCCGCAAGGGTTCGACGGCTGTCCCTATCTGTCCCTATCCTCCAGCGCACCTTTTAGGGGATTTTACTACCCCCTCCCCCCTTAAATGTATTGTATACAACTAACCCTCTAATCCTCCCTCTTTTATAGGAGAGGATAGGGACAGTAGGGACAGCCGTCGAAACGCCTAGAGCCACAAGCGATCGAGCTGTCCCCCTCCTCCGCTGTGGTTAGGGACAGGTCAGGGACAGGTCGGGGACATCGAACGGAAAAGGCCGCCGTGACGCGCACGGCGGCCCGAAGTCGGACGCCCCCTCGGGCTAGGGGCGCAATGCCACATTGAGATCGCGCGAAGGCTGCCACAGGCGCGCGATGTCGGCGTTCCCTCGGACATAGAAGTAGCTGCGTCGAGCATTCCGGCGCAGCCGGCACCGCTCGAAGCCCCGCTGCTGCATGCCGTCTGCGATGACCTTCTCGAGCCCTCGGTCGCTCTTCCAGTCGAGGCGGAGGCGTATGGCCTCGCGCAGACGCTCGCAGGGCACGAGCAGATCGCCGTCGAGGTCGTCGAACCATTCCGAGAGGAGATCTTCCACGACGTCGGGAGGCAGTGCCTGCTCGTAGAGCTGCCCGGCCATGCGCAGCACTCGGTCCGACGGCGTCAGCAGGTCGGCAAGCTCGTCATGGATGAGAGCCTGCTGCACCCGGACGACGGCCTCGGCCAAGATCTGCTCGACGTTCTCGCGAAGCCATGGCAGATCCAACTGGTGTTTGCATTTCACCGGGAAGAACCGGCGTCCGCCGGTCCGGTCACGTGCCCAGAACGAGTCATTGGTCGTGATCACGTAGACGTTCCGCACGGCCGCCTCGATCGGACCGCGCGCGTAAGCAGGTCGCACCCGCAGGCGTTGCCGGGTCAGCATCTGCTTGACCTGCTCGATTTCGGCCCGCGAGTGTCCGGCAAGCTCCGCCAGCTCGACCACGAGCTTGCCTAGCGTGGTCTCGTAGATCTGCCGGTCGTCGAGGCCGAGCCGCATCTCGGTGAACCAGTCGTCGTCGAGCGCGAGCAGCCGTGCGAGGGTCGATTTGCCGACGCCCTGCTCTCCGATCAGCACCGGCACCACGTCGAACTTGCATCCCGGCGCGTATTGGCGGGCCACGATACCGCACACCAGCAGTCGCCCGACCTCGTTCACGTACGGATCCCCGGTCCCGACGACCCGCCCGAGCCACGTGTCGAGCCGCTGCTCTTCGTCCCAGCGAAGCCTGTTGAGCCGGGCGCGGGCGCTGTCGAACGTCCGCTTGTGCGCGATGTCCTCGCACGCCGCCCGCACGTGCTGTTCGGCCGGCGACCAGCCTTCGGCGGCAATGAGCGCTCGGCCGTCGCGAAGAAGCTCGTCGAGCGAAACGCTCCGCCCGTCGAGCTCGAAGCGACCGGTGAAGGTGTCGTACCGTGGCAGGAAGGATCGGCGCGCCAGCGCATACATCGCAGCATAGTACGAATTCGACCCTTTTCCCCGCGGGGGCCAACGTGGCGGCTGGCCGTCAGCGGCATCGGCCAACGCGTAGTCGACCGCGTCGAACCGTGGTTCCTGCCAGCCGTGTTCACGCGCCATGTGGACGAGCGTGCCGAAGCCGATGCGTTCGCCCTCGCGCTGCACGTCGCCGCGTTTGAAGGTCTCCCAGCGTCGTTCGAGCTCGTCCTCGGGGTCGGCCCTTCTACCGGTTTGGCTCCAGTCGCGCCACAGCTCGAAGGCCGGCTGCTCGTCGAGCAGCCGGCACCGCACGGCATCGAGCAGGGCGAAGGCCACATTACGCCACAACTCGTACCGGCCCGCGCCGACATCGGGGCGGGGGAGCTTTTCGAGCATCTGCTCGATCGTCCGGCGACGCAGCGACGGCGGCAGGTCCCGGAGCAGACCGGATCCCTCCGGTACGGCTTCCTCCGGCACGGCCAGTATGGCGTTGTGGGCCTCCACGTCGCTTCTGGTCAGCTCGTACGAACGCGAGCCGTCTTGCCGTCGTTCGCCGCGCTGCTGCGTCATCCAGTCGATCAGCGCGTCCGGGGCCGGTGCGGGCTCGCGGTCGCATTCGATCAGGTACTCCGGCGAGGGCGGCACGAGCACGTAGCCCTTGCCGCCCAGGCGGAGGTCGATCTGTGGCCTGACCCGCACCTTCTGGGGGATCGTCCGGATGACGTCGGCCCCGGCCTTGAAGTACAGATGCAGCCCGCCCGAGGGTGTGCGCACGGTCAGGGTCTCGACGACCAACCCTTCATTTTGCAGGTCCGCCAGCAGATCGTCCGGCGATGTGTCCCCCGTGTCGATGTCGAGCACGAGCATGTCGTCGGCCAGGGCCAGCGCGACCCCGTGATCCGTGCCGGCGTCGAGCCGTCGCAGCAGCTCGTGCAGCCTGCTCTCGTGCTCGACACAACCCTCGGGCAGAGAGCCGTCCGGCTTCCGCTTCCACGAGCGAACCGCCGGCTCCTTGCCCACCACCGGAAAGAGATGGCCGAAGGACAACCACCGCTGCAGCTCGGGCAGACGGGGGTCGTACGGTTCGATGCGCCGCGCCGGCATCATGCCGCGGCCTCCTCGCCGTCGCGCTCGCCGATGCGCGCGCGGATCCAGCCCTCGACCTCGCTCTCGACCCAACCGACGCGGTTCGGGCCGATGCGCACCGGCTTCGGGAACCATCCCCGCTTGACATAGACGTAGAGGGTGGCTCGCTTCAGCCCCGTGCGCGTGAGCACTTCGCGGATGGGGAGAAGGCGTAGAGGCTTCATATGAACCTCCTTTGGGTTTCAACCGCCTCTCCCTCTATCGGTCCGGGTCGGCCGCAGCTAATGACCAAAAATCGGCAGCAGCCGGCTCTCGGCTCAGTCGTCGGCATCCAACTCCTGGATCTTCCGAGCGATCGTGCGTCGCCGGTCGTCCCGTACCCCGGCCTGCCGCAGCGCTTCCTGCACGAACTCGACAAGTGAGCCGGTCCATTTCTGCTCGACCGGATCGAAGGTGATACCCACGCGGCCTGGCTCCGCCCGGCGCCAGATCGGCACCAGCCCTTCGACGGCCACATGGACCGCGGCGTCGATCGGCCTGCCACGTGGCAACCGCAGCGGCTGCGCTCCGCGCGCGCATGCCTCTACGAGAAAGGCGTCTTCCGGCTCATTCTCTGTGAACGGATCATCGGCTGCGCGCCCTTGCCGCTGTTGCACGCGCTTCCGGACTTTCCGGAGTTCGTCCGGCGGCAGCCTTCGCCGTTGCAGCTCGTAGAGATGCGCCACGCGCTCGATCACCTGTGCGACTTCGGCACGCTCGCTCGCGGACAGATTGCAGCTTCCTGCCTGTTCGAGCCTGTCGAAGTCCACATCCCGGTCGATGTCGGCCACGTCGATCAGCGCGATGGCAACGGCGTGCCCTTCGGGGAAGCAGAGCGCCGTAAAGGGCCACGGGTGCTTCATGCCGACCTCGCCAGTGGCAGGACAGTTTCGTTCCGCTCGAAGAGGAGGCGTTCCCACGCGATCATGAGCGCACGCCGTCGCTCCAGCGCATCGCCTCGGCGGTAGGCGCGCTCCACCCTGTCGCCGACCACGTGCCCCAATGCCGCCTCGGCGATCTCCGAAGGGAACGAGGTCGCCTCGTGCGCCCATGTCCGGAAGGTCGATCGGAAGCCGTGGACGGTGATCGGCCGTCCCTCGGGATCGCTCCATGGCGGGTGCCCCTCACCCTCACGCCGCCGGTTCATGCGCCGGATGACGGCGGCGAGCGTCATATCGCTCATCTCTCCCTTCGTACCGGGGAACACGAGGGCCTCGTCGAGCCGAGGGAGCTCGCGCAGCAGATCGATCGCGCGGGGGCCGAGCGGCACCCGGTGCTCCCGGCCTGCCTTGGTCCGCTCCGCGGGGATCGTCCACACGCCAGCGTCGAGGTCGATTTCCCGCCAGCGGGCTCCGCGCACTTCACCGGAGCGGGCCGCCGTGAGGACGAGGAATTCGAGCGCCCGCGCGGCAAGCCCCGGCATGCCGCGCAGCTCGGCGACGAAATCGGGCGCCGACCGCCAGTCGAGCGCGGGGTGATGGCGGACTAGCCGCACCTTCGATGGCCGAGGCAGCAGATGGTCGAGATGCCCGCGCCAGCGCGCCGGGTTCTCGCCCTCGCGCCATCCCTGCGCCCGTGCGAAGTCGAGCACCGCCTCGATGCGCCCGCGCAGGCGCGCCGCCGTCTCCGGCTTAGTCATCCAGATCGGCCGCAGCACTTCGAGCACGTGTTCGACCGTCACCGCGGCCACCGGCATCTCGCCCACGACCGGATAGGCATACGTTACGAGCGTGCTGCGCCACTGCTGGCGGTGCTTGGCGTTGCGCCACTCGTGACTCTTGGCTTCGATCAGCGCTTCGGCCGCCTCGCGGAAGGTGCGCATGGCGTCGCCGCGCCGGAGCACCCGCGCGGGATCCTCTCCCCGATGGAGCGCCCTTCGCATCTCCAGGGCCACTTCGCGGGCTTCCGCGAGACCGACCACGGGATAAGGGCCCAAGCCCAGCTCGCGCCGTCGACCGTGCCGCTGATAGCGGAACAGCCACCGCTTGGCGCCGGTCGGCGAGACGACGAAGACCAACCCCGTTCCGCGGTCCGAGTATCGGCCCGGCGCTTTGACCTGCTTGCAGAAAGCGGCAGAGAGCTTGGGCATCCGGTCCTTCCGCCCACCATTCCAGCCACCACTCTAGCCGGGATCGGGGTGGATGGCAATGGACATCGCCGGACGAGCGAGGGCGAGAAAGCGCCGTGTTTTAACGATTTTTCGGATGCTCTCGGATGCTCCTAAACTGTCCTATGGCGGACTCTCCCTCCGCCAGCGAGTTCCGGACCGGGTGCGCGCGGTGGCGACGTCGCGGTTGCGGTGGGGCGAGGTGTGCACCCTGCCGCCCGGGGCGGTGACGGCGGCGC
>JALSID010000021.1 GCA_026981825.1 Planctomycetota bacterium | reverse complement strand
GAACCGCTCGGTCGTCCTCGCGTCTTCCCGGCTACAACTTGTTCTCTCGCCCGCGCGCCCCGAGACGAAGGAAGCGTTTGGAAACCCCGATCGGGTCTCCATTGGCGCAACCCTCTGGGCAGCGCGCCAACTGCTCAACAAGCAAGCCGGAACGAAACTGCTCGTGGACCGCATCCCGCGGATCGGATGCATCCTGATCAACCCCGAATCCGTTCCCGACCGGGACAGGCGTCGCGCGATCGCGCAGCTCTTCCACCCCCTTCCAGATCGGATCCTGCCGGCCCCCTTGTATACGCCCGCCAACTCCCTGTTTGCCGTAGGGAGTATGGAACGACTGAGTGGTAAACACCAGAAGATAGCTCAGAACGTCCCGAAGCCCGCGATCGAGCCGCTTTTCGTGGACCTCCCCAACCACGACCCGCTACTGGTTCAGGTCCTGACCGAACTCGTCGACGCGACGCAAGGGCGAGACGTGCTCCATTTGCGGACGGTGCCTGTGAAAGAGTGGGAGGCCCGCGTAAGCAGCGGCAACTACGCGGTCGCCTACTGGGAGTTCGACTGGCGGTTCGGAGAGTCACCCGTTCTTGATGCGTTCCGAATTGGTCGTCCCCCAACGCCCGGAACGCCGTTCCTGCCGGTGCGTGACCCCACGATTCAGGCACTCCTGCAGCTCCTCCAGCAACCACATAGTCCCAGAGAATGGCGCGCAGCCGCGGTGGAGCTAAGCAGAACCCTCCAACGCGAAGGCTACGTCGTTCCACTGTGGTACGTGCGTGAGTTCGCACGAATCCCGGCACACCTTGGGAATGCAGTCGAGGAAGTGGGCAGCTTGTTCCGTGTCGAATGATGGCGGTCAACCATACGAGCAACAGGACCGGCAACTCCGTCTCGCTGCACCGGCCGCGCTACCAAGTCGCGAACGTAGACGCCGCCGCCATGGCTTTCGTGTTTCTTCTGGCACTCACCTCGCCAAGCCGCTGCGACGTGTTCATCGTGCCGGGAACCCCCTTAGCGGTGGAACTGTCTGCCCCGCAAGAACTGCACCAAACCGCCTCCCGGGCCCTGCGTCGCGTGTGCGAGACGCTTGAACAAGCTACGGACCGATCGGGCTTTCTTCCCCCGGGAGGGTGGCGAATCGCTGTGGACGTCCGTACCAACGCAGATGCCATCCGTATATCGGTGCGCACGGTGCGAACGAGACCGGACGGCTCGGTGGAGGAGTGGGCCGAAGCCGCCTACCGAGTGGCGGATGAAGGAGCACTCGGGGAACTGCTTCCGACGTGGGTGCAGCTTGCCATACCCCTGCAAGGACGGATCACAGACAGCGCCGACGGTACGTCCCGAGCGATTCTTCCCTGTCTGGCAAGCTGGAGCTGGATGCATGACCCCCGTTTACTACCGGGCAGCGGTGTGCTGGTGGCTGTAGAACGAGGCGCAAGACTTCGACCGGCCACGGTGGCCTCTCGGGCGCGGACCCACGTTTTGGTCCGGCTTCTGGATGGCAGGCTCCCTCCAAGCAAGGGCGTAGTGATCGTCCCACCGAAAGGACAGGGGACGCTGGCCGTGCAAGTAGTGGGACGCAACGGCGCTCCCCTTCCAGGTGCGATCGTGCGCATCCGGAAAGCGGAACGCGAAGGCCCGCCGCCGCTCGTCCAAGAGCGTGTGGCAGGCAGTTCCGATGTGGAGTTCCGGTTACCAGCGTGCACACCGCTGATCATCGAAGCTCACTTCCCCGGGTTGGTGGCGAGAATGCACCGGGTGCTCTACCGACGCCACGAGCGCGTGGAGATGCGGCTACCTGCCTCCCCACGACGGGTACTCGTGGTAGCTCGAGCACACCGCCTGCTGGATCGCGCGCTCCGCGTGCAACGCGAGCGGAAAGTGCTTCTGGACGAAATCCGCGATGCCATGGAAACGGGCGACCCGGACGCCGTGGAGCAATTGATCGAACAACTCGAAAGCGTACGGCCGAATCCAGCCGAGTGGACGGGGGAGTTGGTGCTCATCAAGGAGGAAGCGACGCGGTATGGCGAAGATGTCCAGGGTCTCCTGGAAGAGCTTAAGAAGGCGCTGGAAGCGGTCGCGCACCCCGCCGAAACAGCTCTGTTGCGTGAGTGGGTGGAGGCTCGACGGCGACAGCTACACGTCGAGTCGCTCACCAAGCGAGCGCGCGAGCTGACGGAATCCATGCAATGGACCGAGCTACTGGACTGCTACCGCGAGCTGGCTGCACTGACCGGCGACGAAGTAGCTCGACAGCGTGCGGCCTACCTGGAGCAAGCCTTGCGCGAGCGTGGTCCGGAACACCGCGTCGCACGGGAATGGGTGAAGAGCTGGGTCCCGAATGCCTCCTTGAACGACCTGCTGGAAGACCAGGATGTGCTCGAGCTGACCACTGAGCAGCTCATCGACGCAGGTGACGCGCTCTATCTGCTCATCGTGCAGCGTTCCCTTCAGCGATGGACGGAGGCAATCCAGGACGAGCTCGACCGCCTCCGGGAGCAAGCCAACTCGACACCCGACCCCGATGAGAGATCGCGGATTGCTGAGCGAATCGGACAGCTCGGTGAGCTGGCGGAAAAGCTGGCCAGTCTCCTGGAGCGCATTGCCCCCATCACCAGCCGGATTCCTCTCTGAGGCCCTTCATGTCCGTGCGTGGGCAGGGCCCCAAAGCAACGGTTTCGCCCGAGCGGCTTTTCGGCGGGCCGCCGGAGGTGCTGCGAGAACAACGGTGCGGCGCCGTGAAGCGCCGCATGGCCGGGTCGCTTGACGCGATGCCGCTCATCTGGTACACCGCCGGTGAGAACGGTACAGAACACGTCACGGAGTATCGGCGATGCGCCGTTTCGTTGCTGCGGCTGTCTTCTTCTTCGTGGCCGCGTACGCCCCGGCTCACGGCTTCGGGCAGCAGACAGGTCCGAGCGTCGTGCTGCTCAGCGACGGACGGCTCCTGAGCGGCGAGGTAACCAAGGAGGGCAACCGCTACCGGATCAAAAAGGCGTACGGCACGATCGAGCTAACCGGCGACCAGGTGCTGGGCGTCTTCCCAGACATGCGGAAGGCGTACGAGTTCCAGAAAAGCCAGCTCTCCGGAGCAGAGGCTGACGAATACGTGCGCCTAGCGTTCTGGTGCTTACGCTACAAGCTGTTCGCCGAGGCACGGGACTGCGTGCGCGAAGCAATTTCGATCGAGCCCTCGAACAGCAGGCTGCACCGTCTGCTCAAGCAGATCGACCAACAGGAACGGCTGGCCAAACGCAAGCGGTCCGAGCCGGCCGGCGTAGGGCTTAGACCGGCGGCGTACACGCCCGCTTCCGTCGGATCGGCGGCCCGTCCCATTCCGCAGAAAGCCGTGGAGCTGTTCGCACGCAGGATCCAGCCGCTGGTCTCGCGCCGTTGCGCCGCAGCAAGCTGTCACGGCCCACGCTCCAGAGCAAGCTTCACCCTCTGGCCGTCGATGTACCCCGCTCCTGCCGTTACACACTACAACATCCGACAACTCACCCACTACATCGACTGGCACTCCCCAGAGAAGAGTCCACTGCTGGTCAAGGCGATTGTCCCCCATGGTGGTGCGATCAGCCCCCCTTTACCGCGCCGTCAGGACGACCCCGCGTTCGCCACGCTCTACGAATGGGTGAAGGTGCTGGTCGAAACCGACCCGCTCGCCACTAAAGACGACGCCAAAGACGACGAACAGAAACCGCCCCCTTTGCTGCCTGCGCCGGCAGGCCCTCCCGCCCGCCTCCAGGACGAATCAACAAGCGAGGATCGCGCTCGCTCTAGCGCGGCGGACGCCATGCAGTCGGAGCTCTCAGCGACGGAACCCGCTGAGCGCCTTGGCCCAAAACAGGAGGCATCCAACGCCGGCCAGACCGATCCATTTGACCCAGAGGAGTTCAACCGGCGCTTCTACGATCCGCGGACAAAGAGCGACGATCATCCTCAGGGCGAGTGACGGATCTGGTTCCTGCGCTGCACGCGTCTTCCGGTCTTAGCGGCCAGCTCGTAGGGGGAGCCCTTCGCTTAGCCGGCCGAACAACCGCGCGTTGACCCCGGTCAAACGCCGATCGTCGCCGCTTACTATTCTCCCTGACCCGTTTCTGGGCTGTGCCGCACAACCGTGAAGACACCGTCCGAGGAAACGACGTGCGTCCCCTCCGGCTCTTGCCAGTACGCGACCGGCCGCCCCATAGGTGGCAAGTCCGCCACGCGTTGACCGTTGGCGGCGGAAAGAAGGGCACCACGCCAGGCCCCCTGTGCGTAGTAGCTTGCCAGCACGATGTCACTCCCACCCGCCGGTCGGAGAAGCCATGGTGGAGCAGCGGGGGCCAAGAGACCGTTCCATACAAGCCGCAGTCGCCCATCTTGGCCGGGCGCAAACGCCCAGATGCCGCCGTGCTCGTCGTAACCGACCAGGATCTGGCCGGCGCGCACGCAGTTCGCAACGGCGGGTGTCTGCTCCGGTTCTACCCCAAGCATCCCCGACACTTGTACCCTGCACAGCGGTGTCCCACGCATCGCAATGTACAGTCGATCGGGCAGCACCCAAGCCAGGCTGGCCAGCGGACCGGGAAGCTTCAGATCGGCCAGAACATGCAGGCTGTTCCCCTGAGCATCGCGGACACGCTTGAGAAGTACGAGACGATCACCGCCCCGGCGTCCGACGGCGAGGACGGCCGATGTGGGGGCCGCCGCCACAACAAGACGGCCCCGCCCGGAGGCGCGGTCGCGGGGCGAGTCCAAGTCGACGCTGGAGCTGGCCAGGACGGTCCAGTCGGACGGTTGCTTACCTGTGCAGACGTAAACGAAGATGCAGCCGGCCGGTCCCAACAGGCAAAGGCCGGGCACTGTGCCAACCGCTGTTCCGCCCGTCCAGACCCCACTCAGGGGACACGGTGCACAGTCCGACGGCGTCGCAGGCGCCGGTCCCTCCAGGGAGACCACGCGGTTGCCATCGAAAACCCGAAGTGCGTCCGCCCCGACGAGCAAGAGGAGACGCTCATTGAGAGCGAGCAGTCTCTGCGTGCGCGTGGCAATTCTGCGTCTGGACGAAGCGCTGCCGGCATCCCCATGGGGGCTGTACTCGCTGACGAACCAGGCGTTGTCGTGAATGTCAAGCAGCCCCACACCGCCGGATACCCGGGCGGCCTCCACGGTGGCGAGCCCAACTTCGATCGTTCCCTCGATCGCCCCATCCGCCAGCGAGAGAACCTCACAGGCGGCCGCGCCGCTGCCGACCGTGGTGCGCAAAAGGGCTACGCGCTTGCTCGACAGCCGCATCACCGCCGTTACCCGACCATGGGGGCGACTCAGCGTGCGCTGCCAGCGCCGGATAATAGCCCCTTGCGTGGGGCGAGGTTCAAACAGCAGAACGTTCCGACCCAGCACCGCCAGAATCGTGTCTGCACCGACCCGGAACAAGTGCGGCTCGCCCACCTTTTCGTCCCCCCGTTCGGGGCGCAGACGCGCCGCTTCGCCCGCGGGCACAAGCTGCTCGACGGGTTCCGCCGGCACACGGAACCCCAGCAAGTACCCTTGCTTGGTAGCCACGTACACGCAGCCCCGGGCAAACACGGGCCGCGACCAGGGCTGGTCGGTCTGCCACCGGCGAACTCCGTAAAGCTTCAGAGAGCCGGCTTCCCACTTGAAGACTTCGATGCTGCCGGCCCCCCCGACCAGTCGGCGACACACAACCACATATTCGTCGTAACTTGCTGCCGACATCCCTGACGTGGCACCGGGAACCGGAGGCAGTATCACGCTGACGCGAGGTTCCTCCACGTTCACGTCGTAGAGCACTCCGGACCGGCCCATCGCGATGGCTGCCTTGCCGTCACGTACCAGAACCATCGACAACGCCGGCTCAGGCAGGCGGACCCGGTGGACAGCTCCCGCAGAAACGAGCAAGAGTTCCATGTCCACACAGACGACTACGGTTTCGTCGCTGCCCGCAATCTGTGTTGGACGTTTCCCCAAAGTCAGCAGTCGCTCCACAGCACCGTCCCGGCGAATGCGGTAGATCCCCCAGCGCGATCCTTGGCCGGCCCCCGCAAACCAGGAGTGTTCGTCGCCGACGCTCCGACCAAGCAACCGCAAACCGCGGTAGAGAACGAATTCCCTGGTGCTCAAGTTAGCCACCACGACACCGCTGGCCAACGGCAGACACACCGAACGAAGCGGTCGAAACACGCGCTCGGCGTCGGCCAGGGGCCATCTGATTGGGACAGTCCCGTCCCTTGCCGGCTGCAACAGAGGGGGCAGGGCACGATCCGAATGCTTACGGAGCACAATATGCCGCTCGATCACCCGACGCACGCGGCCGGCGACGGCCTGGTAGTCCACGTCAGGCAGGTCGGATCTGGCGCGGTAGAGCTGTTCGAGGACCGCAATGATTGTTCCAGCATTGGGTTGGTTGGCAAGCCGTTGTACCGCTTCGTTCAGCTCCTGGCTCGCCGTACGGCGGCGTCTGAGCCGCTCTACCTCCTCCAACACTTGCTCGATGTCCGCGGGCACGACCTCCTCGAGCAGTGGCTCCTCAACCCCCCGCTCACGGAGGGATTGCACGAGTTCGAGCCGCTCGGGTGTCGGATCGTGGGTTAACTGTTCCAGAGCTCCTTCGACACCGCCACGTAACGTGTAACGCACACGCTCGCGCACCCGCTCAAGCAGTCTCGCCCAGGTCTCGTGCTTGTCGGGGAAGACGAGTTCACCTTGTTTCTCCAGCTCCCGTAGG
>JALSID010000020.1 GCA_026981825.1 Planctomycetota bacterium | reverse complement strand
GAGAGCACAACGAACGCCTGGGCGGTGGCCGACCTCCTGGAGCCGTACGTGGCCAAGGTGGTGGTCTCCAATGCCTTGGCCACCAAAGCAATTGCCTGGGCTAAGGTCAAAACCGACAAAGTCGACGCCCGAGTTCTCGCCCAACTGCTCCGCTGTGATTACCTGCCCGAGGTGTGGCGGCCGGACGAGACAATCCGGCGCATGCGGCGGCTCTCGAAGCGACGCATGGCCCTGGTCAAGCAGACCACGATGGCCCGCAACCGGATCCATGCGGCACTGGCACAGTGTCTGATCCATCCGGAGAAGCCTCTGTTCAGCAAAGCGGGACAACGTTGGCTGGAGCAGCTTCTGCAGAGCGACACACTGCCCGAGGACGTACGCGAAGCAATTAGGCACGATCTCGATCTAGTCCGCCTGCTCGAGCGACAAATCGAGGCGCTGGAGCGCTCCATGGCTTAGGCAGGCTACGAGTCGTAGGATGTGCGGCTCCTGTCGACCCTGCACGGGATAGGCATTGTGGCCACAGTCGCGCTGCGCGCAGCGATTGGTCCCATCGACCGCTCCGCGAGGCCTGAACAACTCGTGGCCTATTTGGGCGTGTGCCCCCAAACGAGCCAATGCGGAGCACCGTCGTATGACCGGCCAAGCACCAAACGGGGCAGCGTCTTGGGCCGCTTCCTGCTTATCGAAGCGGCACACCACTATGACACCCACCCCGGCCCCCTGAGCGTCTTCTTCCCCCGACTGAAGGCACGCAAGGGGTACAAAAGGCCGTGACTGCCGTTGCCCGTAGGCTGGCAGGCGTCATCTTCTGGATGCTCAAGCGGCGCGAACCCTACCGCATAGGTCTACCGGAGTGCGTAGGCCGCAATCTTCGCCGCGGCCCAGGGCGCCAACGTAAGGGTCACAACCAAGACCACCGTGCCTCTCTTACCCAGCCGGCCAATTCTGTTCATGCACGCGGCGAACGCAATACAACCCATCTGAACCAGAATCGCAGCGTCGAGCGCGTCCTGAACTGAACGCAAAGTACTGATCAGGTCGCCCATCTCATAGCTGGTAGGACTCAGGTTCAACATAAGGGCCCCCCAGAGCAACACGGCCAAGTGGCGCGATCGGATGTGTCCTGCTCTGATGCCAGGTCTGCCGGCGACATACGCCACGAGCATGCCTGCCAAGTGACCGACCGTTGCGGCCAGTACCATCAGGCTCACCGCCGCTGCGAGGTCCGATAAAAAGAAGGGCACCTCTGCCGCACGAGACAGGCCGAGTAAGTTCCAAAGTAGGTAGGGGATGAAGCGAAGCCCGCCCGGGGCCCAGGGGTACCAGGACGAGTGGCAGGCCACTCGGGGATCGGGAAGCCGCTCGAGCTGCCAGCCGCCGAGTTCCTCAGATTTGCGCCACAGGTACTGGCGGGCTATCCGCAGGTAAGCGTTCTCGCCGTTGCGCGCGAACTGGTATCCCACCAGCAGCAACGTACGCGCCAAGGCGACCCGGCCCGCAACCGTAAGCTCCTCATCACGGCGGGCGATGTATCCCTCCACCGCTGCGAGAAAGCTGTTTAACTCGCCTAACGTGATCACACGAGGCCCCAGCTCAGCCACAGGCTCCCGGCCCGTAGCCACTAAGTAGTGCAAGGCTCGTTGCTCACCAATGAAGGGCTGGAGACTGCTGTGTCGGGCGTTGGCCAGGTTGTCCAAAATGCGTCCGAATTGCTCCATTTTGCGCGGCGGTAGTCCATCAGTGGATCCTTGGCGCGCGCTGCCAGCAGACGCTCCTAACAGCTCGACGGCAGCGACCAGGCACTCTCCTGCGTCGTAGGGGCCAACGGGCGGCGACGCGTACTCCCACAGGCTTAGGCTCGTCACCAGCCATGGGCTCGGGTAGCTACCTCGCCTAACCAGGATGCCCCCAATTAAAAGTGCACTTATCGCCACCGACAGCCAGAGTCGAAAATTCCTCGGCTGTTGGGGCTTATTGCCACTCGTTCGGGTCATTCCACACTGCCCGTTGGAGGCTGTTTCCGCCGTGCAGCGCGAACGGCTGGCTCAGGAGGCTGCAAGCGCTTTACAGTCGAGTCGGCCTGGGCTTTACTTGGAAGCACTTCACGCAGTTCGGTGCGGTTCTCTTTATGAGCTCGAGCTGCCTCTCAGTTGCCTTTTTCCTCCTCTGAAAACAATCCACTACCTTACCATAGTCTTCCGGGTGCCGCCGGTAGCATTCAAGCCAGAGGTCCCTCACCGATGGGCCCTTTACGACGTTTAGAATTCGCCGACACCGCCAGCAGGCTAATAGCCTGCCGATGCCCAGAAACGCCAGGGTTTCGCCGTAGCCAGAAATGGGAGATCCAGGCGCGTCCTGCGGTCCAGAGAGGGGCTCAGGAAGCCGGCCGATGGCTTGTTGCGTTTCCTGGTCGCCAACCATGAAGAGATCCCCGCCATCCACCGAGGGCATCTCCCCAACTGCGGCGGGAGCCAGCCCAAAAGCTCCCCCGCCTGCCGATTTGCCCCCGCTGGCCCACCCCCCATCGCTCCCACGGACGGATGCGTGGCACAGCCCTAGAGGATCGGTCCGCGAAGTGGGGGAATTCCCAACATACCTGTAGGGGTTGTGGTCCGGCCCGGTTCCAAGTGGGTCCTGGGACAGAAACCGACCGACGGCGGGATCATACGCTCGCCCACGGTAGTCGTAGCGATCTGCGGTAGCGTCCCACGGCCTCGCACTGTGAGCGAACCGCCGACCACCAACCGGCTGTCGGGAAAGCACGCTGCCGTAGGTGTCGGATTCGTAGTAGGCGGCCGTGTCACCCGATGGGCTCGTCCATTGCTTCACGGAGGCGAGCAGGTCCGCTAGAGCCAGTTCCACCACCCCATCTGCGCCCTCGCGCGCCAACAGCTCATCCACCCCCCGCACCGTACAGCCGGCGGTCCGTTAGCGTGGGCGTGATCCCGTCCGAGGTGTCCCCGTCCACAAAGTCCGCCACCGGGTTCGCCGCAAACGCCCCGCTCCCATACACCCCGTCCACATACGGCGCCAGCCCACCCTGCGACACCTGCTCCGCCGTCGGTGGCTGAGCCAGATCGTGCAGCACAAACGTGAACCTCTCCGGCTCCGGACCCAACGGCCCATCCGGATCGTGGTAGAAGCCCGTGCGATTGTCATCGCACGGCACTGCTCTTAAGCGATGTGCCCTGTGCCACCGAGAACCCGGCGCCCACATCGGACTTAGCCACTTGTCGATCAGCGCCCGGCTCCGCGCGCCCGCGGCCTCGCTTCTATCCTAAACCAGGTTGATCCGGACCAGCAACCGATCCCACCATTTGCAGCGGCAACCTAACACCCGGCGAGGCAGCTCCTTCCCGCTACGCTGTCGCTCGCTCCGCAAAGGCTTCCCCGCGCCGCTAGGCTGCCCCTGAACAATCCTTGCCAAGCTGGAGATCCGGGGAGAGAAGACCGGGGGCATCCATGGACACGAGGCCAATCCGCGACGGCCGTGCCCGTCGTGACGCGCGCCGATCCGACAATTGTCGCGCCGGAACTTCCGCCGCCGGAGCCAACCGGTCGGCTGCAGGGCGAAAACCAGAGAGACGCAGAGTTTCGGTTTTGTCTTTCCCTCTGCTGTCTGTGTCTCTGTGGTGAGTCTGTACGTCAGGACTGCGCCTTCATCCACTCGTTGAAGCGACCGTCGGCGACCGCTTTGCCGGGGGATGGCCGGCGCAGAGGACCCCGGGGCAGCGTCTTAGCTGGGAGGAGGGCGCTGCGGCTTTCCTTCCTCAGCCCCCGTCCAATTCGGACCCGTTGCCTTTTCGCCCAGGCGGTACCGGCGAGCCTGCGGCTCGCCGCGCGGAGTAGCCCCGGCTGGCGAGGAATGCGCGCCTCCGCAGGCGGCCGGAGCCGAGCGCACGCTGGCGAGCCGTCCTCCCCGCCGCGGCGCGGCGGGGGTACCACTGCGCCGTCGCCGGCGCGACGGCGCAGTGGTAGCGCGACCCGGCCCGGGTCCGCACCAAAGCGCTGGCGCCAGGGAACCGATGGGAAAGCTGACTCGCACCGAGCGAAAAACAGCCCGCCCGTCACAGGATCGGCCATAGGGCGCGCCCTCTCTCGCCGCTTGGGCCGCGGGCCGAAGCGGCCCCTAGCCCGCCGCCCGGCGGGACAAGGGGAGCGGCGGTCTGGCCCTTTCGCCCCAGCGGCCGCATGCAGGCTCCGGCTACTGGGCTACCCCCCCGGACCGAGCCGCTCGACCTCCGCGAGAAAAACCAAAGCGGCGGGCGGAGCGTGAATTCTGAGGCCAAGCATGTGGCAGCCCTTGGCTGCGAGGCGCCTCGGAGTGCCGTAAAGGTTAGGCGGTGCCGCGACTTGAGCCGCTCCGGGGGACGTGGTCAGGTGAGCTGTTGGTGGCGACGGGGCTTGGCACCCCTCCGCTTTGAAAGACCGCCGATCCTTCCCAGGGGCCACGCGGGGGTGGACAGGCGATCAGGCCAAGATCTCGTAGAGGACACGCCCCTTGACGTCCGTCAGACGCATGTCGCGGCCCCCGAAACGGAAGGTCAGCCGAGTATGGTCTATGCCCAGCAGGTGAAGGATCGTGGCGTGGAGGTCGTGGATCTCCACCTTGTTCTCCACCGCGAAGTAGCCGTACTCGTCGGTGGCGCCGTAGACAGTGCCTCCCTTCACACCGCCCCCTGCAAGCCACATCGTGAACCCAAACGGGTTGTGGTCGCGGCCATTGGTTCCCTGGGCCATGGGAGTGCGACCGAATTCACCCCCCCAGAGCACGATCGTCTCCTCCAAAAGGCCCCGCGCTTTCAGGTCGGTTAACAACCCCGCAATGGGCTGGTCCACCGCACGAGCGTTCCGTTCATGGCCTTCCTTCAGACCGCTGTGCTGGTCCCAACGGTCCGCTCCCACATTCGGACAAGTGAGTTCGACAAAACGAACACCCCGTTCGACCAGCCGCCGGGCGAGGAGACAGAGCGTGCCATACGTCCGTGTGGGGGCGTAGTCCGAGTCCAGGCCGTAGAGCTTCCTGGTCGCGCGGGTTTCACCGCGAAGGTCCAGCAAAGCAGGCACCGCCGTCTGCATCCGGAACGCAAGCTCATAGTTCCGGATGGCCGATTCAATCGCATCCGCGTCCGAGATGCGGCCCAGGACGGTGCGGTCCAGGCTCTGCATTAGCCGTAGTTTGTTGCTCTGAAGCCTCCGGCTGGGTTCCGGAGAGACCAGGTTAGCCACCGGGTGCTTGCCGTACTTGAACACAGATCCCTGAAACGTGGCCGGTAGGAAACCGCTTGCGAAATTGTCCAGACCGCCGGGCGGGATCAGCCCCCCGTTGAGCACGATGAAGCCGGGGACGTCCTGGCAGTCGGTGCCGAGTCCGTAAGTGATCCAGGCCCCCATGCTGGGACGTCCCTGTTGGCCGAAGCCGGTGTGGAGGAAATAGTTGGCGTTCGTGTGCTCCGAGAACTCCGAAACCATCGATCGAATGATGCAGAGCTCATCGACGCACCTTGCTACGTTGGGGAAGAGATCGCTTACAGGGATTCCGCTCTCCCCATAGCGACGGAACTTCCAGGGGGACTTGAGCACATTGCCCACGTTGTTGAATTGGGTGCGGGGGACTTTCATCTTGATCGGCTGGCCGTGTTCCCTATCCAGCCGTGGCTTGGGATCGAATGTGTCCACTTGAGATGGTCCCCCATCCATGTAGAGGAAGATGACGTTGCGGGCCTTTGGCTTGTAATGTGGTGGCTTCGGAGCAAGCGGTCCCCCGTCGAGCCGAAGACGTTCCCCGTACGACCGCTCTGACATCAGCGCCGTGAGCGCCAGGGCACCGAATCCCGCAGTGCACCGCAGGAGCATTTCCCGACGGCTGATCGGCCTGCCCATGTAGTTGCCACACTGCATGACTCAGTCCCTAGGGGATGAAGATGAACTCCTTCACATTGAACAGCACGTGGCACAGATCCGCCCAGACCCGGATGTCGTTTGCGTCCGTACCGTATTCTTTGGCCTGAGCGGCGAGGAACTCCATCGCCGCGTGCAACTCAGTAGCCGTTGGCTCTCGGCTGAACGCTTCCAAATAGAGCCGCCGTACGCGTACTTCGTTGTCGCTGTCGGGCAGCTCGTGCAGGAGCTTCTCCGCCCACCGCCTTGCCTGTTGCACGACGAACGGGCTGTTCATCAACGTCAACGCCTGTGCCGGGACGTTCGAAACGCTTCGCTGGCCGATCGTGGTGAACGGCACCGGATAGTCGAAGACGAGCAGCATGGGCGTCAAGAAGTTGCGCCGCACGTTGATGTAGATGCTTCTGCGGCCGTCGCCGTCGAGGGGGCCGCTTGTGCTGGGCCGTCCTCGCCCTTCCATGAACGGAGTCAGGTAAGGCAGAACACCCGGCCCAAACATGGTGCGGTTCAACCTACCGGAGACCGCAAGAATGGCGTCTCGAATCGCCTCGGCTTCGAGCCGGCGAAGCGGCATATGGTGGTAGAGGCGGTTGTTGGGATCGCGAGCGACGGCTCCTGGATCGGCTCGGCCGGACATGCGATACGTGCTGCTTAGCATGATCAGCCGGTGTAGCCGTTTCACGGACCAATCATGCTCGATGAAGTACTGGGCCAGCCATTCGAGGAGGTCCGGATGGGTTGGCGGCTGCCCCATGTGCCCAAAGTCATCCGGAGTCGGCACGATTCCCCGACCGAAGTGGTGTTGCCAGACTCGGTTGACCATAACTCGTGGTAGTACCGGTGTGACAGCAGGGTCGATAACCTGGCGAGCGAGTTGCAGTCGACCGCTGCCGCTGCTTTCGATGGGGGTCGTACCGGCGAAGATCGCCAGGAATCTCCGGGGTACCACGGGACCTTTGTTCTCCGGTATGCCGCGGATGTGCACGTATTCGTTCCAGGCCGATCCATCGCTCATTGCCGGGGCACGGGCCGGCGCGCCCAGTGTTTGCTCCACGGCTGTGTACTCGTGCGTGAGTGGTTCCGCTTCCTCGGCCAGAACCCCACCTAGCAGGCCAGCGTGCAGAAACGCGTTCACCAACGCGACTCGATCCTTCGCCTCTTGCTCCTGGTCGGCCAGGGGCTGTTCGCTCCGTGCGCGCAGCAGGGTTTGGACAACCACGTTTGCGTACCAGGTGCAGAGCGTTTCGAGACGCGGGGAATCGCGCAGTGCCGCCAGCAGCCGGCCCGTAAGGGGGGCGCTATGGGTGGGGGGGCGCTCGTCGTCCGAGAAGACAATCTCGTCCACGCGGATCCAGTCGTCACGCGGCCGCTCCTCCTTCGCTTCCCGGGACAGATTGTGCGAAGGCGTGGGCATCGAGCTGTCCACGATTTCGATGTAAGCACGCTCGCCCCGCCACATGGAGACGTCAATCGTGTACCAGCGCAGCTCCGGGGCATCGACCACCTGGCGGAGGTCACCGTAGATTGGATTCCGGATCAGGACGAAGTTGTCGATGACGACGTGGATTCTGCCCCCTTGTCCCGCTGCCAGAACGTGGATGTACGGCCGCTCAATCGGGAACGTACGCGACCGAAGCACCCCTTCGAGCCGTTTCGATAGGCGGGCACTGTCGACGGTCCCCGGCTCAAGCAAACGGAGCGGTTCGCCGCTGAGCGGCCCGAGTTCAGCACCGTGCACCGGTCGGTCTCCGAACGCGTAGCCGGTAGCAAACCAGTTCCTGGCAAAGCTGCTGCGTGACCAGAAGCCTTCGAACACGGTCACCGGCCGGTAGCTTTCGGCGGCTTCGGCAGCAAGGGTCTGCCACTCGCGTTGTAGGTCTCCAAGAACACTGTCGATGCCGGTCTGAGCCGTGGCCAATCGGAACGCGACCGCGAGCGGATCGGCGATAGATACCTTCGCCCTCGATCGGAGCAGCTCGACCGCGCTCTTCACTTCAGTAGTCGGAACGGCGTGTTGCGCGGCGGCCACATCGACCGGTTTCCCCTGCAGTACGTCGCAAGCGGCCAGCAGTGCAGACTTGAGCCGAAGAGTAGTTCGTTGAGGGTCGAAGTGCCGCAGCCAGTTGCGCAGGGCTCGGTCGCGTAGAGTGCCCATGTGTGAGCAGGGGGCAGCGAACTTTTCCGGAGGATCCAAGAACGCTTGCTGGTAGCGCGAGCTGGTCAGGAAGCCCGCCATGGCGTAGTAATCCTCCTGGCGGATGGGGTCGAACTTGTGGTCGTGGCAGCGGGCGCACACGAGCGTTTGGCCGAGGAACGCTTTGCCGAAAACGTTTAGCTGGTTTGCAATCCGGTCCGCTTCCTCGCGCTTGACAGCGACCGGGGAGTGTTTACCCTCCCCCAGCCACCAGAATGCCGTGGCCACGATCGACTCGTTCAGACCCGTGCCAGGATCTCGCCGGGGTGGATCGAGCAGGTCCCCCGCGATGTGTTCGAGGACAAACCGATCGTAGGGGATGTCCGCATTGAAAGCTCGGATGACGTAGTCGCGGTACCTCCAGGCGTTGAAGATATCGAAGTCGAATTCGTGCCCGCGCGTTTCTGCGTATCGGACCAGATCGAGCCAATGCCGCCCCCAGCGTTCGCCATAGTGGGGGGATGCGAGGAGGCGATCGAGGAGTCGATCGAAGGCGTCGGGGCGGGGATCGTTGAGAAAGGTCTGGAGCTGGTCAAGGGACGGGGGCAGCCCGAGCAGGTCATAGGTGGCGCGGCGGATCAATGTGGCGCGATCGGCCGGCGGAGCGGCCGTTACTCCTGCAGCCCGATGGCGGCGTAACACGAACAGATCGACCGGTGACGTGGCCCAATCGGACGCATCTAGAACGGGGGGATACACGCGGCGAAGGGGGCTGTAGGACCAGTGTCTTGCTCGCTGCCGGAAGACGGAGTTCTGATCCGTTTGGGAGGCCGCCGGCTCGGACGGTTCATCTGGCATGGGGGCTCCCATCCGGACCCACTGTTCCAGCAAAGCAATCTCTGCTTTGGACAATTTCCCTGTAGGGGGCATTTGCAGGTCGGGGTCCTGGTAGCGCACGGCCCGAATCAGTTTGCTCCGATCGGGAGTTCCTGGGGAGATAACCGGGCCGCTGTCGCTGCCTGTTCGGATGTAGGGCGTGCGATCGAGTCGCAGGCCGGCTTTTTGGACGGTCGGCCCGTGACATTTGACGCATCGCGCCACCAGTAGTGGACGGATCTTTTCCTCGAAAAAGGCGATCCCCGCGCGGTCTGCAGATTCAGCCGGGTGCAGGCCGACAGCAGCGAGAGCGAAAAGCGTCACCGCGCGCAGGTACATAGGCTTGCTCCTAGAGGGCACGGGCGCCGATCATGCCGACGGTATCGCGGGCCGGGAGCGGTCGACGCCCCGCTGCCCCTATGATAGATCAACGCGTGTTCGCATGTGAAGGCGAGAACGTCTCTGCGGAGCTAAAGAGCTCGGGGAGAAGAAGCGCAGGAGCAGCCATGGGCGGTAGGCACCGGCTCCCTTGTTGACGGCGTCGGCCGCGTCCGAGACGGCAACTGGGGGGCCTTTAAGCGGAGGGGGGGCGAGCTCCGCCCAGAGGCGGCCGCAGGCAGGCTTGTCAGGTTCGACTCGCCGCAGGTTGCCGTCGGGCCGCAGGGAGTATGTGACGAGGGTGCGGCGGCCGGCGTTATAGGGCGTCTCGCTTCCAGCGCCGGTGGGGAAACGACGGTTCGATACGGCTACTGGTATGGATTCCCCTCGCCATCGGCACCTGGATAGTTGCTGCCCGTTTCGCCGGGCGATACCTGCTCGAGCGCGGCAGGGTCCTCGGGCATCTCCCCCTGGACCGCTTCTCGCGGCATGCCGAGGTCTTCCATGGATTGTTCGGCGTACTGCTGGGCCTCTTGCTCGCTGATTTCCTCTGGAACTTGCTGGCTTCCACTGCAGCCGACCAGACCGACCAACGGCGCGGGGCCGGCAAGGCCGATCGTCAGGATGGCGAGAAAGCGCTTCATTCTTTTCCCCAACGGGAGTAGGTGCGAACCAGATGTTAGAGGGTCAGGAAGGCGACGGCCCCACTGAAGGGGCCGTCGCCGGGTCTTCTGACACGATCGAGCTAGAAGGAGAGGTCCGTCTCGTTGATGGGCTCCTGACCGTCACGCGTAGCGATCGCGAAGTTCACGTTCTGGTCGATGTCCTCCGAGATAAACCGGACCCGGCCATCGCAGAAGAGAACGTTCACCCCACCGGGGTGCAGGCTGCTGGAGGCCATCAGGTGGGTCGCAGCACTCCAGCTTCCGGCGTTACAGCTCTTGTGGTTGGGCCGCTTCGAGAACCCGATACCGGTGCCACGCCCGTTGTGGCTCAGGTACCACATCTCGCCTTTGAAGTCCCACTGGTAACGGGTGGACTCGTCGCAGACCTTTTCATGCCACTTGTCGCCTTCTCGCTGGGCCTGTCGCCAGTTGCCGGGGAAGGCTGTCACCGACGGGGCACGCCAGGTGACCGCCAGATAGTCTCCGAACTGGGCGGAGCGGTAACCCTGCATACCGCCGCGGATCCACTCGGAGAAGGCGGCGGTAAAGCTGGTACCGTCGATGATGTCGCGCAGCCCGATCGGTTTGTTGTACGCCCAGTCCCAACCGGGTTCGTACACGATCCCGTTGGCGCGCCAGTTGTTGTAGGCACGCTCGGTTCCATGGTTGGGAGCGTAGTTCTGGGGGGCTGCGTAGGGGTTACGGTGGGGGAAGTGGTAATCGGAGGGACAGAGGAACGTCTCGATCCGGGCTTTGCGTAGCGTTGCGTTCGGATCCCTGCCCCAACGGGGACTTCCGGGCGGTTCCCCGTAGGCGGGCAGATCGAGGTTGGCCGCGTTGTAGACGTCGGACCGGTCAAGATAGGGCAGCAGGAACACCTTCATGCTCCAGTGCTGCTCACGTCCCGGTCGATTCCAGCGATTGACGCCGCGGAGGGCACGCATCCCGTCTGGGGGAAACATGCCGTGTACCGAGTGGTAGTTGTGCAGAGCGATACCGATCTGCTTGAGGTTGTTCTGACATTGGGCCCGTCGTGCAGCTTCGCGGGCCATCTGGACTGCCGGCAAGAGAAGGGCGATCAGAACAGCGATGATCGCGATAACGACGAGAAGCTCGATGAGCGTAAAGCCGTGCGTGATGCGCTTGCACCTTGGGTGAGTCATGGGAGAACCTCCAAAAAACCACGAACAACACGGAATAACACACCACTTCTCCCGCCACACCGCGTGGCGGGACGCGAACAACCTCCCATGACCCACAGGATCACGCAGATCCCAGCCTGCGCCGCCGTCAGATCTACCCGGGAATCACCTCCTTTCTAGAACAGAGCCCACGCTGTAGGTCCGAGGACAATAACTTGGGTTATGAACTCCGCGCACCTCGTACATGATCCTCAATCGACTTTACGGAAGACTCGCCGGCCTGTCAATGCCCGGCTCGGAGCTCGCGAGGCCTGCTCAGACGCGCCCGCTGACCTGGCCACCTCTCGTTTCGACGCAGTAGCACGGCCGCTTAGCAGCTCGGCTTTTCTTGGTCTGTGCGGGCGATTAGGGAGATTGTTGGTGGAATTGACGCCGCCCCTGGTGCGCTGCTCCGTTCCGAAACAGTGGCCCCCTTCGGTCGGAGAGACGTCCTCCAGGACAGCGGATTCCTGAGGTAATTCGCCTTCCAACAGTTCTTGCGGCACACCACGATCGTCCATGGCCTGGCCCGTGTACTGATCGACCTGTCGGTGAAGGGGTTTCGTTAGAGACGCTCGAACCACCGCAACCGGCGACGACGAGCAGCGTGACGGACCGGATGAGCGGAACGGCGGAGGGCGGGAAGCTGTCGGTCAGTCCCCCCTCACAGATATGTCATGGGGGAAAGGGGCTGTTCCCGTTCTGTGATGCGAGAACAGCCCCATGTGGTTATGCGCGGTTAGAAGGAGAGATCGGTCTCGTTAACGGGTTCTCGACCATCTCGCGTTCCGATCGCGAAGTTTACGTTCTGGTCGATGTCCTCCGAGATAAATCGCACCCGACCGTCGGAGAACAGAACGTTCACGCCGCCGGGATGGAGACTGCTCGAAGCCATTAGGTAGTGCCCCGCGCTCCAGCTTCCGGCGTTACAGCTCTTGTGGTTGGGGCGTTTCGAGAACCCGATACCGGTACCGCGGCCGTTATTGCTCAGGTACCACAATTCCCCCTTAAAGTCCCATTGGTAACGGGTGGACTCGTCGCAGACTTTTTCGAACCACTTGTCCCCCTCGCGGCGAGCCTGTCGCCAGTTTCCAGGGAAGCGAAGAACCGAGGGGGCACGCCAGGTAACCGCGAGGTAGTCGCCAAATTGAGCGGAGCGATAACCCTGCATACCACCACGGATCCACTCGGAGAAGGCGGCGGTGAAAGTAGTGCCGTCTACGATATCCCGGATGCCGATAGGCTTGTTGTACGCCCAGTCCCAGCCTGGCTCGTAGACAATCCCGTTGGCACGCCAGTTGTTGTAGGCACGTTCGGTACCGTGGTTCGGCTGGTAGTTGGATGCTGCCGCGTAGGGGTTGCGGTGTGGGAAGTGGTAGTCCGACGGACAGAGGAAGGTTTCGATTCGCGCTCGGCGCAGAGTGGCGTTCGCGTCGCGCGCCCAGCTACGGCTCCCCGCTGGTTCGCCGTAGGCCGCAAGGTCCAGGTTCGCCGCGTTATAGACGTCCGAACGGTCGATGTACGGCAGCAGGAAGACCTTCATGCTCCAGTGTTGCTCTCGCCCGGTCCGCCACCACCGGTTGATACCGCGTAGTGCCCGCATCCCGTCGGGCGGAAACATCCCGTGCGCTTGGTGGTAGTTGTGGAGAGCAATGCCAATCTGCTTCAGGTTGTTCTGGCATTGGGCTCGCCGTGCAGCCTCTCGGGCCATCTGAACTGCCGGAAGGAGAAGAGCGATCAGCACAGCGATGATCGCGATAACTACGAGGAGCTCAATAAGCGTAAAGGCGGCTTGTCGACGTTCGGGCCTCATGGCTTGACCTCCTCATCATCCACCACATCCGGGACAGTGGGAGAGATAACCAACCCCAAATGACCGCAGTGAATCGGAATGAAGCCGCACTTCGGGACCAACGACAGCTCTGCAGCTTGTCCGAGAAGTACGGAAAAACCCGGGACGCCCCACTTCCATCTCGATCACGTGTTCTGGTCAAACTTCACGCGAGCGTCGCACTGACAAGGACAACGGAACCCACCGAGCAGCGCACTTTGCGACCAGGCCAAGTGATGTCTGCGGTGGGCCCGGTATGGGAACAGTCGGTCCGAGGGGCTAGGGTGAGATCGATGGCGGAGCCAAACAGCTCCGTCATGATGTGGCCCCGCGGCGATCGATCTGCCGTCGCGGAGGAGTTACCTCCATTGTCCCCCGACCGGCCAGTGGTCCATTTTCCAGTCCCAGCGCTGTCAAGGAGGAACGCTAGGGGGTTGTGAAGCTACAGCGGCCGGACGCAAGTGAGGGGCAACCGGAGCACTCTTGCTGTGCTAGATTGCAGCGCGGGCCGTGCTTCGAGGGTTACTGGTACGGATTTCCTCCACCTCCGGTTCGCTGTTCTGTTCCGGGGTAGCCAGATCCCCCTTCACCCGGAGAGACGTCCTGCAGGAAAGCAGGATCCTCGGGCATTTCCCCCTCAACAACCTCTTGGGGCATGCCGAGGTCTCCCATGGACTGCTCTGCGTACTGTTGGGCTTGTTCGTCGCTAATTTCGGTTGGTACGTCTTGACCGCCCCCACAGCCCACCAGAGCGAGCCACAGCGTTGAGCCAGTCAAGCCGATGGTTACGAATGTCAGGAGACGCTTCATAGCTTCCCCCCGTTCTGTACGAGGTTAAGAGGAAAAGAGGGCAGGCCCCCTTGGCGCGGGGGCTGCCCCAGGTCGTCCGCTAGACACTAGAACGACAGATCGGTCTCGCTGATGGGCTCCTTGCCGTCGCGTGTTGCAATCGCGAAGTTGATGTTCTGATCGATGTCCTCCGAGATAAACCGGACCCGGCCGTCGCAGAAGAGCACGTTCACACCGCCGGGATGCAAGCTGCTGGAGGCCATCAGGTGCGTCCCAGCACTCCAGCTTCCGGCGTTACAGCTCTTGTGGTTGGGCCGCTTGGAGAACCCGATCCCGGTACCACGGCCGTTGTGGCTCAGGTACCACATCTCGCCTTTGAAATCCCACTGATACCGGGTGGACTCATCGCAGACCTTCTCGTGCCACTTGTCGCCTTCTCGCTGGGCCTGTCGCCAGTTGCCGGGGAACCGAGTGACGGACGGGGCACGCCAGGTGACCGCGAGATAGTCTCCGAACTGGGCGGAGCGGTAACCCTGCATACCGCCGCGGATCCACTCGGAGAAGGCGGCGGTAAAGCTGGTACCGTCGATGATGTCGCGAATGCCGAGCGGCTTGTTGTAGGCCCAGTCCCAACCGGGTTCGTACACAATGCCGTTGGTTCGCCAGTTGTTATAGGCACGTTCGGTTCCGTGGTTGGGCTGGTAGTTTGAAGCCGCAGCATAGGGGTTGCGATGGGGGAAGTGGTAGTCCGACGGGCACAGGTAGGTTTCGATCCGCGCACGCCGGAGCGTGGCGTTGGCATCTCGCCCCCAGCTTCTCCCGCCAGGCGGTTCTCCATAGGCAGCCAGGTCAAGGTTAGCAGCGTTGTAGATGTCCGACCGGTCAATGTAGGGCAGCAAGAAGACCTTCATGCTCCAGTGCTGCTCGCGACCAGCACGCCACCAGCGGTTTGCTCCCCACTTCGCTCGCATGCCGTCCGGCGGGAACATGCCATGCGCCTGGTGGTAGTTGTGCAGCGCGATTCCGATCTGCTTGAGGTTGTTCTGACATTGGGCTCGACGAGCTGCCTCGCGAGCCATCTGCACCGCGGGCAAGAGAAGGGCGATCAGAACAGCGATGATCGCAATGACAACGAGAAGCTCAATAAGCGTAAACGCAGCCTGTCGACGCGTGCGTCTCATGGCTTAACCTCCCAAGACCCATCAACACCAAAACCCAACGCGGTCAGACCGAAAGGCCCACCGCCAATAACGTAATCCGAAACAACCTTCGACGAACCGTCACCGGAAGCGGGGTCAACGGCGAAGCCGCCGCCTAAGCAACCAGTCTAGCGAAAAACGCACCTCCTTTCTAAGGCAGCCTTACGCGAGCATCCACCGACAATCACGTCAATGAGTCCGGATACGATCATACACCTGCGTCTAGTCTACCAAGGAGTTGCGCCGTCGTCAACCGCACAACTCCCCGTTCTCGATCCCCTCGATCGGCCGTCGTCCGGGCGGAGCGGTCCCGGTCGTTGCCGGGCAAAAGGATCCTCGGCGGTACTTCACCGGCAGGGGAGAGGACGGTCCGGTGGTTTCCTCGCCATCCAAAGATCGGACAGGGGGTAACGTTTGCCGCACTCCGGGCCAATCGATACCGTCGGGGAACGCACCGGCCACGACCCATCCGGATGGGAGGGATTAGCAGGCTGCGTGGACCAGGTCAGACGGAGGTCGCTTCGCGGCGCAATGCCCAAAGACCGTTGTCCGCGCAGCACTCGTAAACGGCATTGGTCAGCGCAAGGTGTGTGAAGGCTTGCGGGTAATTGCCCAACTGGCGACCCTCATGGGGGTCATATTCCTCCGCAAGTAGTCCCAGGTCGTTCGCGATCCGCAGGATCCGCTCAATGAGACGCTCCGATTCATCCCGCCGCCCAAGCAGACTGAGCACTTCAGCAAGCCAGCAGGTGCATGCGAGGAAGGTCCCTTCCCCCTGGGGCAGTCCGTCCACACCGCTTTCCGTTCGATAGCGGTTCAGCAGTCCGTTCTCCAGAAGCTCAGCACAGATCCGCTCCACTGTGCCGAGCACGCGGGGATCGTCAGGGGGGAGGAAACCGACCAGGGGAATGTGCAGGAGAGCTGCGTCCACTTCGGAGCCCCCGTAGTACTGGACGAAGCTGTTCAGCCGCGGATTGAACGCCTCGTGCAGAACCTCCCGCTGGATCGTGTCGCGGATGGCTTCCCAGCGATCAGCCGGACCGGGCAGGCCGAACTGGCGGGCGCTCCGTGCGATCCGATCGAATGCCAGCCACGCCATCACCTTGGAATGCGTGAAGTGGCGCTTCGGGCCTCGAACCTCCCAAATTCCGTAGTCCGGCTGCCTCCACACCCGTTCCAGGTGCTCGGCCAGCGCCAGTTCCACTCGCCACGCATCCGAATCCTCCGGGATGCCGGCCAGCCGAGCAAGGTGCAGGGTGTCGAACAGCTCGCCAAAGACATCGAGCTGAAACTGGCGGTATGCCGCGTTGCCCACCCGCACGGGCCGCGAACCCTCGTAGCCGTCGAGCCAATCGATAATGAACTCCGGCGTGTGACGTTCACCTGCCACCCCGTACAGGACCTGCATCTGGTCGGGTCGACCCGCCGCAGCACGTACCAACCAGTCCCGCCAGGCTTCCGCCTCACGGGTTTGGCCTGCGATCAGCAGAGTAGCCAGCATCAACGCGGCATCCCGAATCCAGCAGTAGCGGTAGTCCCAGTTTCTCGGCCCACCAATCTGCTCGGGCAACGACGTTGTGGGGGCTGCTACGGTTCCCCCCGTGGGCTGGTACACAAGCCCACGTATTACAGTCAGCGACCGCCACACGATCTCTCTTAGCGCCGGGTCGCGCACACCGCACATGCACGTGGCCGACCAGTCACGCCACCAGTCCACCGTTTGACGGAGGGCAACGTCGGCAGGGGGCACGCGCTCAGGCGGCCGCCGGTGCGACGGATACCAGGTCAGGGAAAAGCTGTACTGCTCTCCAGGAGCGGTGCGGAAGTCACCCGCTGTCATGAAGTCCTCGCCGTGCAGTGGCACATCCGAGGTCAGCAGAAAGGCATCCGGGCCGGCGATCGCACGAATGCCGCGGTCGGTCCGGCGTACCCACGGCACGATCTCCCCGTAGCAACAACGGATCTTCATCTCGAACCTCATCGGGACACGCCCTTCCAACCCCCTCACTACCCGCCGAATGTCGGCCAGGTCGTCACGAGGGGTGAGGAAATCTGTGATGCGGACGCGTCCCGATCGGGTGGTAAACTCCGTTTCCAACACAAGCGTTCGATCCAGATAACGCCGCTGTAGCTTCTCGATCGGCTCGGCAGGCGCGATCCGCCAGTAGCCGTTTTCCTCCGTGCCAAGCAGCGCAGCAAAGCAAGCGGGAGAATCGAAGCGAGGCAGGCAGAGCCAGTCGATGCTACCAGAACGACTGACCAGGGCCGCCGTGTGCCCATCGGAAAGCAACGCATACGACTCAATCGGTTCCGACATGTGGCCTCCAGGAGGCTCCTCAGGACGTCCTTTTCACCGTTCGGCCCAGATCGATGCTTATCAACTCGTGCTCTGCTTGCTTCGGCATTACGACAGCCGTGACGCGCCCTACCCGCCGGAGACTTCCCGGTCGGTTCATTCTTGCAGGTTCAGCTTCGGGCAAACAACCCGGGAGGTGGCAGTCGCACGGCCCCGCTATCGGTGCAGGGGGCTCGACCTGGCCTCGCGTCGATGTAAGGCCGCCCACCTAAGAGCTGCATGAGGGGAAAAGGATAGTCTCGTCCGATCGCGGGGATCGCGCTAGCGGACTTCCCCCTCTTTCGCTCCTCGTGTTATCTACCTTCCCTCCGGACGTTGACGTCCAGGCGCCAGAAGCAGGACCGAGTGGCGTGTGTTGTAAGCGACTATTCTGGGCCTGGCGGAAATCGGTGCCTACACGATTGCATGTGCGGCCGTAGCCGGTCGATATCGTCGGCCGTGACCTCGTAAATCCTTACCGCGGGGGTTACCCAGACGCGGGGTTCCAGGAAACGGAGATAGTGGTAGCCCCAACGCTCGTAGATCAGGCGCACGAACACGGCGTACCGACCAGGTGATGGATCGATCAGTCTGACGCCGCCGTCGTTCGTCCGATAGGCGCGCCAAACCGGGGCACGGCCGGGCTGCAGTCCGAAGGCTTCAAGGACGGGAAAGGGAACCGAGGCTACGATCCCGTCAACATGTTCGTTCGGGTGCTCCTCCAGCCAGCGCGCCAGATACGCAACGTCTTGGCCCCAGTCAATGTTGCTATCCAGGAGGTAGTGTGCCCCCTGTTTGGGTCCGCCAACCAACCAGGAGAAGAAGGACTCGCTGTGCGGCCATTGGCTCAGGCTCGAGACCACCGCCGCCGCGACCAGTGCAAGCGTGAGCCGGCATCGCAGCGGCGGAGGTTCGTCCCGACTCCCTCGGCCGGTGGACGATAGGGGGGCCGCAGCCCACACGATTACAAACGGCAGCGCCGGTAGCGCGTATCGAATGTGGTGACTGAACCCCGTGTGCGCGCTAAGCACTGCGAGAATGAGTGCCGGGGGGCCGAACGTAAGCGTCGCTTCGGTCGGTGCCACGCCGATCCGGGCGGTTCTAAGAAGCGCCCACGCAAACAGAACCCAGAGCGCCGTGGTTTCCTTGATTGCCAGCCCGTACACGTAGTAGTACCACCAACCGCCGAATTTCCACGTTCCGCTCAGATACGACCAGTATCCGCGGTCAAACTCCGCAAGCTGCTCGTCAAGGCCCAGGAGAAACTGCGCAGGCAGCGGCACCGGAACCTTGGCAAGGATCGGCAAGCTCTGGGCGCAGCGTACGAGAGCTTGCATTCGCTCACTCTGGAAGGGCAGGGCTCCCAACGCGACCCCCGTGCCGTCGAAACGATAGACGGCGTTCACAACCAGCGTCGCCAGAGCGACCTGCACGAGCCAGAGTGTCAACCCTTTGAGCCGGAGGCTCCTGCTATTGCGACCGAATAGCCAAAGGGGAAAGAGGAACCAGAACGGAACCAGCAGGAGCATGGTGAACTTGCTCGCCACCGCTGCCCCCAAGACCAGGCCGGCCAGGATTGCCCGACGCAGCGAGGCCACGTCTCGCAGCCACTGGCGGTAGCAGAAGACGGCGGCTACGCCCAGGGCTGTTGCGGTTGCGTCCGGAGTCATCAAAGCGCTGTTGGCCAGCACCGTGGGTGACGTGCAGTAGAGCACCGCTGCTGCCAGGCCCGCTGCGCGGCCCCATAGGGACTTGGCCCATAGCCAGACACAAACCGGCCCCACCAACAGCAGTGGCAAAAGCACCAGCCTCGCCCGGGCGTAGTAGCTCACCAGTTCCGGACCCGCACGTTGGACCAGAACTTGGGCCGCCGGCCACTCCGGCCGCCGGCCGGCCGGGGCGGGGGGCAGTTGCGCGGCGATGTCCTCAGTCAGCACACCAAGCGCAGCAACCATACGCACGAGAGGAGGGTTGGTCCGATACGGTCGATAGTCCCCATCGCGCCAGTGCAGAATTCCGGCCGGAAGGTGGCCGTACTCATCCCATGCCGGCCCATGGCGTATCGCCGGAATAGCAACGAGCACAACGTATGCGGCGCAGATGGCCGTCAGGATATACCTGTCGCGGTGGCCCGTCCACCACCCGGATACTGGCCACAGTGTGCCCATCGCGTACCGCCAGCGACGTCAACTGTCGGATCTGTCAACGGAGCTCGGTCGGCTGCGGGCCGGCTTTTCTACACCTATCCCAGATACCTCAATCCAAGCCGGGGGCACACCCGTGGCCAGGTCTACGCGCAACTTCCCCGTGAAGCGGCCCACCCGGGGTACCGTGAGCTGTATCTTAAGTACTCGATCACCGGCGACGACCTCCGCGCTTAGCCACCGCGCGCTAGGCGTGACGCGCATCTCCTTTGCTGCGCCGGGGATCAGCTCCTCATAGGGCAGCCTGTATTCCCACCGATCACCTACGGGCAGGGTTCCCGCATAGAGCGCCGTCTGGTCGAACTGAACGGGGTGTACGACGTGCGCGGAAACATCCAGCGTTAGAAGCCCTCCCCCTTGACCCAGTCGCAGACGGTAGCGAGCTTGGTGTGGGCCAAGAGGTAGCCCAGCCGGGACGTGAATGTGCAGCGTTTGGAGATCTCTCACACTGACAGGCCGACCGTTCGGGTCCCGATAGTGGAGTTGGCTGATTCGCTGCCCGATGGTTACGTCGAACGGCGATTCACCATCCGGTACCACCTCGACGTCCAGCGGCGGATCCTCGGCAGGCCTGACGGCCACGACAGTCGCTGTGGCATCGAGAGCTGTTCCGAAGGGCACGTGAACGCGGACCGGATTCGGGTGGAGGACAGGCCGCGGGTAGAAGCGGGCGGTTATGACGGTCGCTGCCCCAGAGGCCGCCGGGGACGTCAGCACCTCCCACACGAACACCTGCTTCCGTCCGGTGCCATCACCGGCGACTACCAGATCGACACTGGCGCGTTCACCGGGCTGCAGAACCTTGCCCCTGAGGTCTGTTTGGTATCTGAGACCGGCACAGTCGCGGGACATGTCCAGGATTCTGACCGGACCCCGCTGCCATGCCTGAAGCGTAACGCGAACCACAGCTCGATCGTCTCGGACCGTACCAAGGTCCACTCGATTTGGCTTGACGGTCAAAGGCGGTTCACGTCGGATGCACCCCGACGTGAAAGCAACGCTGACGGCGGCTAGTACCAGAGGAGTGCCGAGCAATAGTCGTCGGATCGCACCCCTGACAAGCCCGAAAACACTAAGGCCGGCAACCAGGCCGGTAGCAAACTGTAGGATCGCCATTGGCAGGCGTACGGGCGATCCCGGAACGATCGCAACGCCCGACCAGTGCGCGTAGAGGGGCGCCAAAGGCACGCGTCGAGGGGGGTCGTTGGTGGTCGGATCGTAAATGAGAACGTCATTCCGGCCTTTGCCCACGATGAGCACAAAGTGACCCAGGACCAGATCACTCCCACCGCGGCTCGGGGCTTCCAAGTAAAGGATCGCTGGGATCGGAAGGAGTTCGTGTTCAGGCGGCTCAATCCGCACTGCGGTAACGGCCGCGCCGAGGGCGCGCGCCGCTCTCACCAGCTCGTCAACGCTCATGTACCGCAGATCGTCGCGCCGGGCTACGTGGCGGCATGCACCCATCACGTCCGCTTCGGTGGTCTTGTGCCCCAGGGCGCGGAGAAACGCCTGAAGAGCAGCGGGACCACACGCTTTCTCCGGTGCAGGAGCGGAAAGAAGCGCAACCAGGACTAAGACCATCGCCTTTTCCTCCGGAGGCCCAGCAGAAGGGCAGCAGCGATGAAGGCGAGGACAAAGCCGACCACGAAGGGCGTCCATCCCGCGCCGCTGCTCGCCGAAGGAGCTGGTGTTCCCTCGGGCGGAACGACAACCGCGGCGTCATTCGATTCCGGAAATTCCAACCGTGTCGCGTCGTACACTACCCGCCCCACTGCGGTTGAGTCAAAGATGATCCGGGGCGTGGCCACGCCCGCATCCAACGCGAGAACCGTCCACTCGCGCTGAACATCCAAAGCGCGCGGGAATGCAAACCGTCGCCCGCGGCGAAGAACACGCTCCTCGAACGATGGCCACGGCGTAAGTGATCCCGGGGCCGGGACGAACTTTCGCACCACTACACGCATGGGGTAATAGGCGGCGGAAGAAACCTGCTCGACGCGTTCGACCTCCATGATCGGTGTGTCGTGTTCAATGCGGTCGAGCGGACCAACTGGGGTTACCTCTTCCCCATCGAAGTAGGTCCTGTCCCAGCTCCAGATCCCCAGGGGGATCGCTCCGTGCGCTACGTCCACCTGGACAAGCCAGCCGGAGAATCTCTGCACCCGCGTGCTGTACAGCTTCCGTTCTTCGGGCGTCAAATAAGCGGCATGGGGTGTCTCGTCTTTGAGCAGTTCGAAGTAGTGGGTCGGGTCATCGGCTTTGCAGCCGGGGCAGATGTGCCGCGTCTCCCGCCATTTACCCAACATGACTTGGTCCATGAGGTGCAGACTGGAGCGTAGGACAGCGCGGGCTTGCGGGCGCACCGGAGTAAGGGGAGGCACCAAGTACTCCGACTGACCCAGCTCGCGCAGGATTGAAGCCGCCGTCACGTCCTCCGTTTCCCCTTCGGAAACGGTTACCAGTATGTCCCGCTCGGCATCGTACAGCACCACATGGTATCCGCGGGCACGCATCGCTACCTCGCGCGGGCTTCCGGTTAGCCATTCCGTCGGCAGCCGACGCAAGGGTGTGCCCCAGGGAGTGAGAGCCCTCCAAGAGGCCCCATCGGTCCAGAACTCCCTGAACTCGGTTTCTGTACGTCCGGCCAAACCGGCGCCGTCTGCCTGCCGTCGAGCTTCACCGTACCTGACGCGCAACTGCCAGCGTACGCGCAGCGGCAACAAGGCGGCACCATTCTGCAGATACTGCGCTTGCGCGTCCCGAAACGTCAAAGGAGCACGGTCCTGGGCTGAGGCCGGCTGTTCCACCTGTGCTGCAGATGAAGCAAGTACCAAGAATGTGACTAGAGAAACGAGCATTGTCCGGCTCCAAAATCCGACAACGGACCAACGGCAGCGGGCGGCGGCAACAATCCCTGGGCTTCGCCAGATCGCCCCCCGCGCAAGTGGGCAGCAACTAGCGTACTATAATTCAATTCGCTCGGTACTCGCGCGTGGGGCCCCTTTGGGGCTTTTCCCCGCGGTGTGGATCATGGGTCCCGCGCCGCCAAGACGTCGGGGGGTCAACATGCGTCGCAGTCCACGCCCACTAGCCCCGGAGTGTTCTCACATGTACCCGTCGGCGGGCACTCTCCCTTGACCGCGTCCGGTGTCGGCTCTTTGGCCTGCTGAGGCGTCCCGCAGAATCCGGGCCGTCTCGCGTCACTGCACCAGCCCCAAACGGCCCAGACGCAGTCCCACTGGACGCCCCCTCTGGAGCACCCGTCGTTCCCTTGGTCCATGCACCGGCACTTACGGGCTGCAAGCGTACAACCACTTGGGGGCACGCACTTCTTGCAGTTTCCCACGGCGGAACACTTCTGGTAGGGGCCTGTACCCCCCCCAAAGAAGAGCCGTCTCACTCGGAGCCAGCACCGTTACTTTTGGGCCGTTCGACAGCGGATCCACGAGTAGGCCAACCGCCGCACCTACGATAATGGCACCTCCGAGACCGAGCCAAGAAACTAGCCTAGTAACCAGCACTCCGCCTCCATCGACCATAGCCGTCTCACTTCAAGCATTTCCCCAGATCGCTTGCGGATCCAGCACCGCCGTTGGGGGCTGGGACAGCAGACGGCCACAACCTCCCCATCCCGGATCCAAAGCAGGATCGGCGGATCACGCAGGGCTATGTCGCTCGGGTGCTGGGTGAAGAAGACGAGCCAGTTCCGTGTTCGATCGGGAGTAGCAACAGCGCGGGGAGGGGGGCCCAGCCAAACGACCGCGACGGAAAACGGTTGCTGGCACATGTCCGACCAGCTTGCGGGCCAACAGTGCACGCGATCGTACAGGTCGCCGCCCCGCGCCAAGAGCCCGACAATATTAGTGCACCGAGCACAAGCGGGGTCGGCGAGCACGAGGAGCCCTTTGCCGTGCAGAATCGGCACCTGCGCTTGCCCGTGAAGCCGTATGGGCAGCGCACGACCCAGCAGGCGCGTGGCATCGAGCACGTGGACAGCGGATGGGCTCGACCCAGCGAGCGTTCCTAATGTCCAAAGGGCACTGGTAACCACCGCCGCCGCGCACAACCGCGCGACAGGGCCGCAAGCCACGGGCTTCGGACGCCCCCAAGCCATAGAAAGAAACAGAGAGGTGGCGATCGTTGCGTCCAGAATCGCGATACCCGCGGAAGGAGCTAGCCCGCCGCCCAAGCAGCCGCAGGTGCCGTGGCCGCGGAACCACCACACACGGGCTACCGTTGCGTACGCTGTGTACAGGAGCCCAAGGATTCTCTGTCCCAGCCGGTGGAAGGCAGCGCTGACTACGGCTAGAAGGACCTCACAGGCACCCAGCACGAGTTGCATCAAGTGCTGCTCGGCGCTAAGAGACAGCCACCATGCAGAAAAGGCGCCTGCTACCTTGCGCAGGCCTCCGAAGCCCAATAGTCCTGCTGCGCAAGCGACAGTGCATTCCTGGACCACCCCCATTTGAAACGGCCACCAGCGGGTGCACCTAGCGAAGTCCTTCATCACCCATGCCCTTCAAAAGTCCGCGCCGCAGACCGAAGACCTCATGCCCTGGTCAGGTCTCGCGGCCCTGACCCGACGCCGACCGCCGGATGGCCTGGTCGCCGAGCTGGGTCAACCGTGTGGGGCAAGACGGTGGCCGTCATCGACGGCCCAAACCCGCCACTGCAATTGTCTCTCTCTCTCTCTCTCTCTTGTCAAGGACTGATCGGGATTTGCCGCGTGCGACGATCCCACAGTCGCGTGGCAGCGAGGCCGGCGGTCCCGCTTCCTGATTGCGCATTGGGAGTCGCCCGTTAGCACCCTTCGTTCCGTCCCAGGATGGAAGCGGCTGTCGCTGCAAACAGAGGGGGAAGCTACCAACGACACGCACGAGAGCACGGAACCGCGGGGGGACACAGGTGACGAAGGCGCGATGTAAGTCCCAGCAAGGATACCGCTTGGAACCTAGCAACGGCGGATCTGCCGAGAATGCCTCGCAGCGCATCTCGAGTGCGAACCTACTTACCGTGATCGACAGCCTTCGGAGGAAGGCGCTGAAAGGCGACCCTACCAGAGCGCCCGCGCTGTGGCCGGACCGGCAAATAGGGCGGTTGTATCTGCGGCGGGTCGTGGCGGGCACAGGTCAAAGGTCGGCAGACGCACCGCGTTTGGGCCAACGGAGAGATCGCAGGTCGGAAAGCAGACCCCGGGATGGTCGTCGCCCAACAAAAGTCGGAGCTTTCTGAGCATGGGGGAAGGCTCGTTGCCTGGGATCTCCCTCCGCAGGCGCGCCTACTGCTCCCCCATTCCGCTCTCCAGCTTTCTTCCTTTCCCCGAAGGGCGCCAAATCAAGCCCAGGGCGGACCGCCCAGCCACCAGCCCCCAGCAGACTAGCGCCGGTGCCGCCCAGTAAAGGCACCCAGCGACCGGCGTCTTCTGCAAGCTCAACGCTGGGGGGCAGCGGCGCTGGACTCGCTGCTCCCACGCCGACGCGTTTAGCTTTCGCGCCGGCCGCGCTCCCCTGCTGCTCACCCGCACTGGAGCCGGACCGGGCGGGCCGGGCGAGGACGCGGATAGCGAGCTTTCCGCTCGGGTCACCTTGCCATGATAGTCCGGAAACGGTACCACGCATCGATGCGCCGGGCCAGAGAGATCTGCACATCGTGCGCGCCGGCGATCCGGGAGATGGGCGCAGCCCCGTTTGGGAGCAACGAGAAAACAATGCACGCTAACGGCTCAGAGAAGCGTTCTTCCCTCGTTCGGTCGGGACTGCTCCTTCTTTTCGCCGTCGCCCTGGTCCTGCGCGTTTGGTTTCTGCTTTCGACGCGCAGCTATCTGCTCGATCACGTCACCTACGAGTACGGCGAAATTGCGGCCAATCTGGTCCAGGGTAGGGGGTTTTCCGTCCGGTTCCTCGGCGGTGACGGGCCAACGTCGAGCCAGGCGCCGGTCTACCCGTTCTTCGTTGCCGCCTTCTTCTGGGTATTCGGTGTGCGCACCGCCGAAGCCGTTTTCTGGATACAGTTCGCACAGGCCGTGATCGGCAGCTTGCTCCCCCTTCTGATCGCCCTGCTCTGCTGGAACATTCTCCCCGGCCGCCCTTCCGTCGGCTGGCTGTCCGGCCTGGGCGTTGCGTTCCACCCCCTTTTCGTCTACACCCCCTCCCACGTCCAACCCGTCACCCTGTTGTCGGTCCTCTGCGCAACCCTCTTCCTTGCCGCTGCTCGTCTGCGCTACTGGGTGGTCCGCGACCGCCGCCGTACCCTGTTCTGGTGCCTCGTGTGGGGAACGATCGGAGGGGGTATTGCCCTGACCGACCCGATCCTGACCATCGTCTTCGCCGTCACGATTGCCTGGGTCGCGGTTCGCGTCTGGAAAGTCCACGGGTTCGCTCCTGCTCTGAGCACAGCAGCAATCGGCACGCTGGCCGCGGCATCCGTCATTTCCCCCTGGATTGTGCGGAACTGGGTGGTCCACGGCGAGCTGGTACCGATCAAAAGCACGTTCGGCTACGCCCTCTGGCAGGGCAATCATCCCCGCTCGTTCGGCACGGACAAAATCCCCCGCGCGTACGCCGAGGGACTCGTGGCCACCTATCGAGGAGATTTGCGGGGGCTGATCGAACGGACCTGGCAGGCACGCCACGAGACCCAGTACATCGACGACCTGGTCCTCAGCCCGGCGGAGAAGCGGGAGCTGGGCCAACTTCCGGAAGTGCAGCGGTGCCGGCTCCTATTGCGCCAGGCGCTCGGTTACATCGCCAACGATCCCGGGCGCTACGCCAGGCTGTGCCTCCGTCGCCTCCGCTACTTCTTCCTCTTCGATGACACAAACCCACGGACACACGTGCTTGCCTACCGCATCTTCCACCTCGCATTCATGGCGGCAACCCTGTGGGGCTTGTGGTGCGGACGGTCCCTGCTAAAGCCCCTCGCACCCCTGCTCGCCGCTTACTTTGCCCTTGCGCTGTTCCATTCGCTTACGATCGTCTCCATCCGCTTTCGCATTCCCGTTGAGCCGTTCCAGGTGATCGTGGCCGCGATCGGCGCAGAACGGCTCCTGGCCGTCTGGGCTACGACCGTCCGCGGGTATGTCCTGTCCCTGCTGAGTCGATCTGTTCCCAGGAACCATGGAAAGGCCAGGGGCGCGACCGCGGTGGTTCGGTAGCCGACGAAAAGGCCCGACCAACGGAAGGGGGGCGCTGCAATGGCAGCATCTGAGGGGCCGATGATGGCCAGTCGACGGCCCTGCGTCCAAGACCTGATGCCAGGCTATACGTTCTTGTAGTTGTCGGGCAGGAGGATCAGGACGATGAGTCCAAAAATTCCCAGTATTCCGACAAGCCCCCACCACTTCGAGTGGCCCTTCCCCTCGGCGTAATTCATGCACCCCCAGATGAAGATGACCCAGCCAACCAGCGCCAGAGGAGCGCCTAGGATGGCAGCAGTTCCCCTGGACTGGAGCAAGACGAAGGCGAGAAGCTGAAGAACCAGGCCCACGCCTACTCCGATGTTCGCCTTTTTCTTCGCCTCGGCAAGCACAGCGGACTCTCCCTGAGCTTCAGCGCCCAGCATGGTCAACCCGGCAGCCAGGCCAGCCGGAACGGCGCTCTTGCCCTGGCAAACTGTCGAGAACGGTGACACGCACAGATGCTCCGTTGCTTACTCGACAGCGGCCCAGGCGCGAAACGCCAGCCAACCACAGACTGCCTCATCCCAAAACCTGACCAGAATAGCCCCAGGCCATGGCAGACCTCATCCCGGTGTGCAAGACGTCTCCTGCAAAGGCACATTTTCTCGAATCATCGAATGTGCTTCAAGCCGGCGTTCAAGCGGCCGTGGTCGAAGCAGTCACGAGCACGGTCGGGCAGATCCGCGGAGGATTCTGCCGCGGGTGAGAGCACCGGCCAGCACCAGAGCCCAGCTCGATCGATCCGCTGCGCGATGCATCCACCTATCCGGCGCGCGCACGATCCTTCTGGCAAAGCCGTCAACCGCCCCCTGAGTGCCGTTGCATCGGTGCGCGATCGGAACCGTCCGCCTTTGGGGCCTGACGGGGCCGCTTACCTGATTGCGGGCGTCGGTAGAGAGGCCATTCGAGACCGGTCCGCCGTTGAAGACACCTTCGGATGTCGGTCCGCTGCGTGCTGCGCTTTGTTTGAAAACGGTCGCGACAAGGCGGGCCCGGGTGGGAACGACGCGCTCGAAGGCATTCGACCGATCCGGGAAGCCCAGCTCTTGACGTGCCTGAAGCCCGCCGGATGCAAACTCGGTCTGCTCACGACAGAGATCCGGAGAGCACACAAAGAGACCAGGAACGCATCCCGCGTCGTCTGTGTCCCCGTGCCTTATCTGCGTGGAGGCAATGCTGTGTCGGTTCAGGACGGTGAGGATCTGAATCACGCTCCGCTGGGAGCCGCCGCTGTCGGGCTTGTCGAGGAGTTGTCAGGCCCAGCCTGGCGGTGGGCCACAGCGACGGGGTCGTTTCCTCGGGCCATCCGATGGTCCAAGTGGAGGCGGCGGGAATCGAACCCGCGTCCCGCGACAGCTTGGTGAGGGCTTCTACGTGCGTAGCCAGTCTTTTGCATCTCGCCCGCCGGTCCCCGACTGGCAAGGTCCCGGACGGACCAGTCCGGAGTGAGATCTCGCCGAAGCCTCCCCGGACGCCGGCTCCGGCCAGCCCGGTGCACGGCCTCATGTAGCTCCCCCCGGGCAAGGGAACTACCGAGGGGCTGCGTTAGCGATTAAGCAGCCAGAGCAAAGCTCGGAGTGGCACTTATTTGCCACGGTCGGCTTTCTAACGGGGCCTGCCGACCAACCCCGGCACGCCACCTCTCACCTCGCCTGCCCGGTCGATACCATGTCGCCCCCGTGCAGTCGAAGTAGAGGTCATCCTCTTGCAAAAGATCGGCCTCCATGCCGAGCTCCATCAACTGATTCCACTCGATTATACGCCGGCTGTCACCAACTCTGACACACCAAGCCGTTACTGCGTTCCCGGCCCGGCGTGCCGCGGACGGTGCAATCTGAAGCTATGGACAGTTGCGATCAGGCGACCGGCCGCGCGCGGCTCCAGGCCGCACAGCGCACCGGTCGATCGGATGCCTTACGATTGTAAGGCCGTGTCAAGCTTCCACGTAGAGCACCTCGCGTCCTCTGCCTTGTTGGATCAGCGGCACGTAGGTTTCCAGCTCCTCCGCGGTACCCTGGTCCGTCAGGTCCACGGTCCGACCGGTTTCGGCGGACATGTACGCGGCCATCGTCAGCCGGACGATTTCCAGGCCATAGTGCCAGTCCAGTAGTGGGCTACCACCGGTAGCGAACGCGCGGTAGGCGTCCTCGTTCTCGTCCGTGTAGCCGTACAGGTCCGCTTCGTTCGGTTGGACGGCCAGCAGGCCGCGTGTGGCGGTGGATTTCTCCAGCGCAGCCTCGGCGTCGGCCACGGCTTCCGCCGCCACGTCGCCGATGAACACCTCCAGCGGGGATTTCAACGTGTTCATCTCGAATGCATAGCCGGGCCCGATGCCTTCAAGGCCGAGCTTCAGGCCCTGCTTCTCGTACATCCAGGACGTGGCGAACTGGCTCTTGACCGTCTGCCCGGTGTCGGGGTTCCGATAGGTTACGACACCCGTGGCGTAGTCTTCGGCCGGTGTCTTGGTGTAGTCCACTCCGAAGCGCTGGCGGAGCTCGTCGATCCAGCGGCGCTGCCCCCATTTCAGCAGCGCCACGTCCGCCGTGACCTGCTGGGGTTCCAGGAACCGGGGAGGTTTACCCGGTGGAGTGAGGGCGTACCATCCCACTGCCAGACAATGGCAACCCATGTCACTCAAGACGCCACCGCCCTGTTGAGTGGGATCCCAGAACCATCCGTTGTGGGGGCCGGAATGCTCCTCACTGGAGCGCGTCAGCACGGGCGGTCCCATCTGTTCGAAAACGCGCTGCAATTGGAAGCGGGTGGCCTTCAAGGTCTTCATGTGGATCTGGTTCTCGAAGTAGGCATGCGGCAGCCCTACCGACTCGACCATTTCCACCATGCGACGCGCTTCGGCCAGGTTGCGCGCCAGGGGCTTTTCGCAGATGATGCCGCGTAGCGTGGCGCCCTGTTTGACCGCGTCGACGATCTCTTCCACCACGGCCAGGCGGGTGAAGTTGGGGGAAAAGATGCAGACGACGTCGACGTTTTGAACAAGCTCGCGGATCGACTTATAGATCACCGGATTGCCCAGCCCATGTTCGCGAGCGAAGGCTGCGGCCCGTTCGGGAGGTCGCCTCGAGATCAGACCGGCAACCTCGATCCCGCGCACCTGACAGAGGGCGCGGAGGTGGAACATGGTCACGAAACCGCCACCGATGATGCCGTAGCGCAGAGTCCGCATCGCTGGTTCTCCTCAATGAGCGCGTTTGTAGTGTTCGATCGTGGTCTTAACTGCGTGCTCCCAACGTCGGATCAGCGCCTCGACCGCTTCGCGGTCACCCGAAGGTTCGAACGCTCGTTCCACCTGTGCCCACCCGCGGAGCGTCTCTTTATCCTGAAGGCCGGCGCCCAGCGCAGCGAGCATGGCCGCACCAAGGGCCGTTGACTCCCCCTCTCGCATCCGCTCCACCGTGGCGCCCAGTACGTTGGCCTGCAGAGCGAGCAAGAGATCGCTCTTGGCCGCGCCCCCGTCGGCGCGAAGACGTTGTAGGGAAAAGCCCGTGTCGCTCTCGATCGCCAGGACGAGGTCGCGGACCTGGAGGGCGATGGACTCAAGCGTTGCCCGAGCAAGCTCGGCGGCCCCCGTAGCTCGGGTTAAACCGAAGATCGTTCCCTGGGCTTCGGGAACCCAATACGGGGCTCCCAACCCAACGAGCGCCGGCACGAAAACCACCTCACTATCCGGACGCGCTCGGGCGGCGAGCTCGTTCACCTGTGGGGCCGTTTCGATAATGCCCAGTCCATCTCGCAGCCACTGGATTGCCGCTCCGGCGATGAACAGGCTGCCCTCCAGAGCGTACTGCAGCGGTTCTCCCTCAGGCGTCGCTGCCGCTGTGGTGATGAGGCCGGAACGAGAAAGGATGAAGTCCGTAGCGAGATTGACCAGGAGGAAAGCGCCGGTTCCATAGGTGCATTTCGCATCGCCGTGTGACCAGCAACCCTGGCCGAAAAGCGATGCCTGCTGGTCGCCTGCCACCCCACAGATCGGAATTCCGTCGGGCAGAAAGTCCAGGCCTCTCGTTTCGCCGAACCGGGATGCGCTGCGTTGTACGGCAGGTAACAGTGGCTCGGGGATCGAAAACAGGTGGCAGAGCTCCCCGTCCCAAGCTTCCGAGCGCAGGTTGAAAAGCATCGTACGTGAAGCGTTCGTCACGTCCGTCGCGTGTACCGCCCCCCCGGTCAACCGCCAGATCAGGTACGAGTCCACGGTACCAAAGGCCAGCTCCCCCCGCTCGGCCCGCTCCCGTGCACCGGGAACATTGTCCAGGATCCAGCGCAGCTTCGAGGCGGAGAAGTACGGGTGGCTGACCAGCCCCGTGCGTTCGCGGATCAGCTCTTCCTCCGTTTTCCACCGGCGGCAGATGTCGGCGGTGCGGCGGTCCTGCCAAACGATCGCGTTGTACACCGGCCGGCCTGTCTCCCGGTCCCAGACGATCGTCGTCTCGCGTTGGTTCGTGATGCCGATGGCGGCGACCTGAGCTCCGTCGGCTCCGGCCGCTGCCAGAGCCCCCCGGACCACTTCCCGCACACTCTCCCAGATCTGCTCGGGGTCGTGTTCCACATGGTCAGGGTGGGGGTACAACTGGGGAAACTCGCGCTGGTCGACGCCCCGTGCCATGCCGCTCTCGTCATAGAGAATGGCACGTGTGCTCGTCGTTCCCTGGTCTATCGCCAGCACATAGCTGCTCATGGAACCTCCTCAGCTCCGCCGTTCCGTGCACCATCAGCCGATATGCTACTCGATCCCTCGTTGTCGTTCAGCGGGCGATGTGCGACCGTCCTGCTGGGAGCACAAGACCTGCGCAGGCATCAAGCCCCGGCGCAAAGAATGCTCCCGACGCCGACGCACAGGCGGGGCCGGGAGCAGGATAGGCGATAGATCAATCGCGACGGCCGCTCTCAGTCACGGTGTTCTTTGTGTTCGTGTTCTTCGCGTTCCTCGCGCTCGTGTGCTTCACGTTCCTCACGCTCGCGGTGCTCAGGGTGTTGGAGACGCTCGAGCCGTTCGCGGCCGATTTCGAGGAGGAGTTCCGCCATATCTTCGAGTCCGGCCAGGCGAAGGATGTTCACCGCCCGTTCGAGCCGTTGCGCGAACTCCCCGGCCTTTGCTTCGGGTTCGATGTGGCGTTCGCTAAGGGACCGTACTACTACTCCAACATAGCCGCTGTACGGAGGTGTTAGTACTTTCACATCCTTCACACGCGCAGGATGGCCACCTAGAATGACAGCCTCGCGCTCCAATAGTGTGATCCTCCCTTCGATTTCGCGAAGTTCCCGCTCTCGGCCTTGGCGGCGTAGCCGTTCGCGGCGTTCGCGCAGTCGTCTCAACTGCCGCCAGACTTCCTGGCGAGCGCGGCGAAGCTCGTAGCCTCGCAGTTCTGCCGCCACTTGTTGTATCTCGCGTTCCAGCTCTTTAACGTCGCGCTCTCTGCCTTCTATGCGCGCCCTTTCGAGGCGAAGGACGAGTTCACGAAGTCGGCGGCGGAGCCCCGCTCGCTTCTCATCGGCTTCGCGCTCCTGCTTCTGCCTTGCCGTCGGTGACGCCTGTTCGATTCGTTCCCGCAGCTCTTCGATCTGAGCTCGCAGTCGCTGGGCAAGCACTTCATGTCCCTGTTCTTCGGCCTCTCTCAATTCAGCTTGTAGACGTCCTAGTCGTGCGCGGAGCTTGATCACTTCGCTTGCGCGAATCAGAGCCGCCAGCTCGCGTCGCGCTGCGGCAAGCTCCCGCTCAATGCGGGCCACGGCTTCTTCACGCCCAGCTTCTAGTGCCTCGCTGAGGGCGCGCTCCAATCGCTCGATGTCACGCGCGCGCTCAACCTCCTCAGGGTACACCCGACCTATGTACCGTCCGCCCAGATATCGAGGGCCATCCGGTACTCTGCGGACGTCTCGATCCTGCTCATCACCGCGCCGGGTAGATTCCCTGTCCTCCCGCTGGTTTTGCCGTTCGCGTTCCTCCTGTGGAGCGCCCCGGGTAAGCAGCCCGTGCCAGCCTAGGGAAGCCCCGACAACCGCTGCTGCCACAACGGCCCTGTGCCAGAAGCGCAGACCTATCGCCATGACAGAACCTCCTTCCCCGGAGGGGAACAGCTCAGCCACACCACTTCCACCCAACCACGTAGCGAAGGCCGCGGTCCAGACAAGCAGTTGGTGGTTTCTCTTAGCGCCTTGGGGTTTTACATCGGCCTCCAGCAGGTATGCGACGCGTCGTCGGAGCAGACCTCGCGCCGGCTCGCCAGACGCCGCAACCGATGCAACGGCCATGGCATCTGAGGCGAATCGCACCAGCCCGTTGGCCAGATGAACACGATCCTGCCCCCACGCGATGGCAGCCTCATCGGCCGCAAATTCCGCCAGATCGTGCAACCGCCTCCGGGTCCACCAGACGGCCGGGTGCCACCAGAGCAGCGCCGAAAGGAAGTGAGCCAGCAGCTTCCAAAGCGGGTCGCGATGACGCAGATGGGCAAGCTCATGGGCCAGGACCGCTTGGGCCGCTTCGGGATCCTGTTCAATGAGCTCCTCGGCCGATTCCGGCCACACCACCAGGGGGCGGAAGATCCCCGTGACCGCCGGAACCATCAGTGGAGCTACGACCACACGAGGTCGCCGCGGGAACGCCGCACGACCAGCGAGGCGCTCGACACAGACCACCACCGACGGTGGGGCCGCCACGGCGGACCGTCGCATGCCGTACCACCAGCGCAGCTGCTTGAGTAGCAGGCGAACCAGCAAGAACAGCGTTCCGGCGAACCAGATCGCTATCAAGAACGAGACCAGCGAAGCACGACTGGGTATCCCGATGGTGTCGAAGGGGGGGCCCTCATCGAGCGATGTCCGTGGCTGAGGTGCGTCGTCTGCCACTGAAACCGACTCCCAAGAACCGGCGCTGGACAAGACAAGCTCCAATTCGCCAATCACACGAGCGGAGCCATGACCTGGAGGGGGCAGCGTGCCGGAGCGCGACCGCAGGAGATCAATTGGACCTGTCGCATGCGGTTGGGCAGCCGATCGCGTGAAGAGCTGGGCAGGCCAGCCGGCCGGGCCAATCGCGAAAAGCAAAGCGGCCAGCACAAACTGGGCCGCCACGGCATGGGTCCAGATCCGGTGCCGGGCGCGGAAAGAGGCGGTACGGGCCTCCAGCAGCCGGCTCAGGCCATAAACGGCCAGCACGCCCAGGAAAGCAGCTCCCATTAGCAGCCA
>JALSID010000019.1 GCA_026981825.1 Planctomycetota bacterium | reverse complement strand
CTACACCCTTCTGGCCCTTGTTCTGACGCTCGTCGCCCTCCGCCGCCTGTCGCCCCGTTCTACCGCGCTCCTGCTTCTCCTCACAACCGCGGGCGCCGGATTGTCGGCTATCCAACTTGCTCCGACAGCTCGCCTTGCCTGGTTTACAGGAGGTCCCGCCGGTTCGGAGACCTACCCTCTCGAGTTCGCCGTGCCCCCTGTGCATCTCGTCCTCGGCCTGCTCCTTCCCGGCGCATTCCACATCGTTCCAGCCTGGCGACCGCTGGCGTGGGACGTGTATCGAACCTCGCCAGAGGAAGTCCTCCCGTTCCTGGGCTGGACCCCCCTCGTACTGGCCCCCCTGGCCTGGAACTCCAGCAACGTCCAGGCCAGAAGGCTGGGACTCACGCTGGCAACAGCGGGAATCGTGCTCATGACCGCCCCCTTTATCCCCGGTGTTCGCCACATCTTGCTGCTGCCCGGGTTCTCCTGGTTCCGTGCCAGTTCGCGAGCGATGAGCGTCGTCGGCTTGGGGGTCGCACTGCTGGCCGGAACAGGGTTGGAAGTTGCCCGCGATGATTCCCGCTGGCGGCGGGCGTGGCGAACCTACGCACTGCTGTGCACGCTGGCAGTTCTTGGGACCACTCTGGTTTACGGGCTGAGCGGAGGGCTGGGGGCCGGGTTGCAGGCGCGGCTGCGTAGCGCATGGTTAGGCGTGGCGAGAGCATGCAGTCCGTGGACGATCGCCGATCAGAACGCGTTGCGCGAGGGGTCACCATACCCATCCGCCCCCCTGGAGCGATTGGCTGTCGCCTTCGACGCAGAACGGATCTCACTCGTTCGACAACGCGCATCGCGGACAGTCCAGCCCAGGGACGTTCTCGCTTATGAACTCAGTCCCTGGCTGCTCGGCCTCCTCGGCAGCGTGGCTCTCTGTCAGCTCCTCGGCCGACCGAAGAGACGTCGCGTCTGGATCCTGACTCTGCTCGCTGCTGGAGAACTATGGTTCGGCCACCTCTTGAGCCCGGTGTTCTTTGCCCCCCGAACTCATCTGCTCGCAGCGTCGCCGGTGCTGGAAGAGCTCCGCAACTCCGGCTCGGGTCTGAACCGTACCGCCGGACTGGCCGGCAACACGGCGCTACTCGCCGGCGCAGCGCCCGTTCCGGGCTACCGGACTCTGGACATCCCCGTGCGCTGGGCTCTGCCCGTCGGCAGGGATGATGAACTATCGAGGGAATTGCTCAACATGGCCGGCGTGCAACACGAAGTAGTTGAGATACCGAGGGAGGCCGTCCAACGGGCACTGCTCCGGGCGGAGCAAGGAGGGTTGGTTCGCACGCTCGACGACCCGGTGCTGCAACGCCTAATGTACGGCATCACTGACCCGGACCGCGTTTTTCTCGTCCGAACCCACCGTGACGCTACCCCGGCCTGGTTCGTACCTGTGGAGCAGCCGAATCTGCCCAGGCAACCAGGGGCATGGCTCGGGCGCGATCGCCAGTGCATCGAACCGCGGTTCTCTAACGGGGGCCTTCGCGTACGCTTTCGGTTTCGCACAACGGCAGGCGGGTGGCTGGTCTGGACGGCCCCCTATTATCCAGCCTGGCAGGCGTCCGCGAAAGTCGATGCGCTCGCGGTCGATCTGCCCCTGGAACGAACGGCTGAAGGCTGGATGGCGGTGCGGATCCCTCGGCCGGGGAACTGGCAAGTGGAGCTGACCTATAACGATTGGGCGGCCACGATCGGCGTTGGGCTGACGGGCCTGAGCGCAGGGGGATGGTTTTTGGCAATGGTGGCGTGGTTGGTTCCAAGGCGAAGGCGATGACATCGAAACGGACCGGGATGCGTCGCTCACTGAACGCGTTTTCGACTGGCCGACGCACCGTGTCTCGAAGCTCGGCTGCCCGACCAATTCCCGGACACTACACCACGTTCCGCGCACTGGCATACGGGATCTGCGCGGAGTTCGGCACGCGACAGAGTCGCGCACGGTCCACACGAACCGCTCAGCTCTTTGCCCGTTCGGAAGAATTCGGGAGATTTGGCCACGTTCGTGGCAGCTTGCTCCGGATATCGAAGGAGAACCGGGTATCCGCCCAACCTGAGGCTGCAGTGTGACTTGCCTGCACGCGCAGCGTACGCTCGCCGTGGAACGGCGTAGGGGTTGTGCCGGCCGAAAGAGGAGCCGCCCGGGGGTCGAAGGGCTGGCGCAGCCGGCATGCTGTCAGCACATCGCCCGGAAAAGCTCTTGGGTCCACCGCACTCGACGACGTCGCATACCCATCTTGACCATGCGATCGGAAACCCGTATCTGAGAAGACCAGGAAGCAGACACGGGTTCAATCGGTCAGGGACGGACCATGAACGTCATTGTGCTTGGGATGCATCGCAGCGGCACCTCGGCGTTAGCCGGTTCGCTTGCACAGCTCGGGTTGCGTACCGGCAACGGACGCCTGCTCCCGCCGCACGAATCGAACCCCCGTGGCTTTTGGGAGCAGGAAGCGCTGATGCGGTTCAACGAACGCCTGCTTCGTTACCTGGGCGGTCGCTGGTGGATTCCGCCCCGGATGCCCCCGCTGTGCGATAGTGTGCTGCGCCGGGCGGGCCACATGTTACCCGAAGCGGAGAAGTTATTAGGCCAGACATTTTCCGAGTCGCCCTGGCTCTGGAAGGATCCCCGGCTGTGCTTGTTGTTATGGTTCTGGAGGCCACTGCTCCGCGATGCTGTGGCCGTGGTATTCGTGTACCGCAATCCTCTGGAAGTGTGGAAATCTCTAGAGAAACGGGACGGGTTTCCGCCGCGCGAATCCCTGCTGTTGTGGGAGCTCTACAATCTGGCTGCCCTCTGGCATGCGGCCACCTTGCCCTGCGTCGTCGTTCGCTACGACGACTTATGTGATTGCCCCGCCGCTACGTTGGAGCGGATCGCCTTCGCCCTGATGGACTTCGGGGTTGAGCTTCCCGGCGACCCAACCGACGCCACTTTCCCTGAACGATCGTTGCGCCACTGGCGCTACACGGCCGCTGACCTCGAAGCTCATCCCGACGCCACTCCCAGCCAGGTGGAGCTGTACGATCGGCTCAACGGTATGGCGCACGCCTACGAGGCGCTCCCGATCGAACCCGAGGTGGCGGTGCAGATGGAGCGGTGTCTGGAACAACTCGAACAGTCGACCGATCGGCGATGGGTGTGGGAGCTTGCCAAGCGAAGGCGGCGGTGGACCATTCCGTGGCAGACGGTCGTTCGCGAGGCACGACGGCTGCTGGGAAACCACGAACGCCGTTCTGAAACAGCTTGAACCACGTCGGCGCATCTCTGCCGCGTCGACCGAACAAGCAGCATGGAGAAACCGGGGGGTGAGGGTTCCCCTGCCTCACCGTTTGACCGTGAATCGGGGCCTTGTGCCGTCAGTCAGAGGCCCCGTGTTCTCTGACGAACAACGTCAGCTTGTCCCGATGACCGATGCAGATGAGGTGATCCCCCGCCGCGAAGCGGAAGCCTGGCTCGGGGTTGTAGATCATTTGCCTGTCGCGCAAGACGGCGATCACAATCAGTCCATACCTTTCGCGCAGGTTACTTTCCCGCAGCGGCTTGTTGACAATGTCGCTGTCAGCCCGGATAGTCACCTCTTCCACAGACAGTTCCAGATCCCGCCCGGCTACGGCCAGTTCCATGAACTCAACCACGTTCGGACGCAAGATTGCCATGGCTAACCGCGAGCCCCCGATCCGGTGAGGCGAGACGACGCGGTCCGCGCCAGCTCGGCGGAGCTTCTGCTCGGAGCGTTCGTCATCGGCGCGAGCGACGATGCGTAGTTTTGGGTGCAACAAGCGGGCAGTCAAGGTGATGTAGAGGTTATCAGGGGTCGAAGCGAGAACGGCCGCAAGGGCGCGGGCGCGTTGGATGCCTGCTTCCAGCAATACCTCCTCCAGAGTCGCGTCTCCTTCCAGCGGTATCCCGTACTGAAACGAAACGTCTTCCAGCACCTGCAGGCTCTTGTCGATAACAACGAACGGTTGCCGATTCCTGTCCAGCTCATCGCAAACAATTCGCCCCACGCGGCCGTAGCCGCAGACGATGACGTGATTTTCCAGCTCCGATAAGATCCTGCGCACCCGGTAGCTCCCTAACAGCGCTCTCAATTCCCCTTCAAGGATACCCTGCACGACAACCGTGCCGCTGTAGAAGATGGCAAAGATCCCGCTGAGGGCCAGGAAGACGGTGAAGATCTGCCCGGCCACACTTAAAGGCCCCACTTCGCGAAACCCGACCGTGGTCAGCGTGATCACGGTCATGTACAGGCAATCGAGCCAGGACCAGCCCTCGATCAAGCGATAGCCCACCGTGCCCGCACTCAACAGAAACGGGGGGATGAGTGCGATGGTGGCATACCGGCGCAGGACCTGGCGGCGCAAGATCTCGATATTCGCCCGGGGCGCTAGGGAAACGTGTGGTGCGGAGTTCGGTCCCATTGGGCAACAATTCTGTCAGAACTCATCCCCCTCAAAGATACGCCGTCTCTTGTCCCGAAGCAGCACTGCGCGCCCTCCTGCGGAGCGCCTCCCGAATCATAAGGTATTCGCTCAGATTGTCCGGGGTGAGGATGCCGACCAGCCGACCCTCCCGAAGAACCGGCACCGCGCGACACTCGCACTCCCGGAGCCGAACGAGTGCGTCGTCCAGGAACTCATGCACGTCCGCCGTGGCGAACTGCTTCGTCATGACCTCCCCCACGGGCGCCGTAGGGCCCCGTTCCGCCAACCCGCGGAGCAAATCGGATCGAGTCAACATCCCGACTACGTGACCATCCGCCACCACCGGGAAGTCCTGTTGGAAGCCGCTCAGCACGTACTCAGCAGCCTTGCCAAGCGGATCGCTGGGTTCCAACACGTGGTATTCCGTAATCATCGCCCGTTCCACAGGTATTCCGGCTAGAGCCGACTCCATCTGCACCATGCTCGCCTCTTCCGCCGCTCCGATCCAGACGAAAAGGGCGATGAACAACAAGAAGGGATTGCCGAACAGCCCCCAGAATCCGAACAGCAGCGCCATGAACTGCCCGACCGACGCCGCCACCTGAGTGGCCTGCACGTAGTCCATGCGCATTGCCAGCAGACTACGCAGGACCCTCCCCCCATCCATGGGGAACGCGGGCAGGAGGTTGAAGAGGGCCAGGAAAATGTTCACCCAAAACAGTTGTACGAGTAGGCTCTGCTGTAAGAATCCTCCTCCGGACCCCTGCAGGGGCTCAACCCCTTGAAAGCGGAGAATCGCGTACAAAGCCCCGGCAAGAACAATGTTCACCATCGGTCCCGCAATAGCGACCCAGAACTCCTGGATCGGCCGCCGCGGGATTCGTTCCAGGCGCGCCACACCTCCGATGGGAAGCAGGATGATGTCTCGTGTGCGAACGCCAAAACGACGGGCCGTGAGCGCGTGTCCCAACTCGTGTAAGACCACGATGCCAAAGAGCAGCAGGATGAACGCCGTGGCACGAACCGCCGCGTGCGGGCCGCGTGTCACATAAGCGCCGATGGCAATCCACGCCACGAGAATTAAGAAGGTGACGTGAGCGTAAACGTTAATCCCGGCGATTCTTGCGATCCGCCATGACCAGCGCATACCAGCACTCCAAACCAGGTGGCCGATCCAATCACTCGAAGTGATTCTAACCACCCAGTGCCTCATCCGCGCCCGTCCGCGCGGAGAAGAAGCGGCGAGCGACAGGTTAATCTCGGACTGTCAAGTCCATCCCGGGCGCACCGAAACAGGCGTTCCCCCGAATGGCCCCCCTGAATGCTCCACCGGACGGCCCCAGACCTCGGGGCACAGTTCGCGTCGCCCACATCGCACCTGTTCCTTGCCGCCGTATGAGGCGAGAGTGACCCCCGTGTGCCGGTTGCTACCCACCGCACGTTGCCCTCCACCGAGCCGGTCTCTGAGCACGCATAGCTTGCCCGCCCAGAACGTTGCGCAGTCCGCCCGCCCTGGTCGGGCAATCTGGTCCCCCATCCCGATGCCGCGCACGGCAGATGAAAACGCGGCAGGTTGTGCGCGGTACCAAAGCCCGTGGCATCGCCCGCCCAGACCGTCCCGACTCTTTACACCACGCACTCGCCGGGTAAGCACCATCGTCACCGGAACGGAAACGTGCACGTGCCACGGCCTGCCCAACTCCCCGGTGCAGAGGAGTCCTATCCGACACGCCTCCGGTCCAGAGCCACCGTCGACCGACGGCTCGTTGCAGACCTACAAACGGTCTCAAAAAGAAAGCCCGGCCTCCAAGAGGGCCGCTGGAGGTCGGGCCCCTTGGAGGTCCGGGCCAAATTACGATGCGGGAGGATAGCTCCTACTTGCTGCCCTGGTCCTCTGCGCCAACGAGGCTTGGCTGCTGGCCTTCGCCGACTGCCTCAAAGACAAGTCGCTTCTCACCGTCCGATTCGGCCACGTCAACGATGACCCGCGACTTGCCCTCAAAGGCGCCGCGAATGAGCTCCTCCGAAAGCGGGTCCTGGACGTGGAACTCGATTGCCCGACGCAGCGGTCGAGCGCCGAAGTCCGGATTGTAGCCGCGCTCGATAAGGAATTCCTTGGCTGCATCGGTCAGTTCCAGTACCAGCCCCTGCTCTGCCAACCGCTGACGGAGCTTGCTGAGCTCGATGTCGATGATCTGCTTGAGATCCTCCTTGTTCAGCGGCCGGAAGACGATCACCTCGTCAACGCGGTTGAGGAACTCTGGCCGGAAGTACTTCTCGATCTCGGCCTTTA
>JALSID010000018.1 GCA_026981825.1 Planctomycetota bacterium | reverse complement strand
AATCAGGGCCGCGGCTCGTACCCCCTCGTCGACCCCCTCTTCACCGAGCCGTTCGACCGCGAAGGCGAGGAGCAGGGGGTCGTTGCCGGCCCCGCCTGCATCTTCAGCGAACCCAAGGGTTAGCAACTCAGGCTCGAACTGCAGCAAGGCTCCTGGCACCCTTTGACCTTCCGGCATGTCCGACCGGTGACGGCGGACCGCAAGGCCCAGCTTCTCAAGTACCAGACGGGTCCGTGCTGAGGGTTTGTAGGGATGAAGTCTGGCCCCGAACATCGCCGCACTCCCCGTTTGTGACCATGGTCTGAAGCGCTGAGATACCGCAATCGTACGCGAAAGCACCTTGGGTGGGCACATGGCCTTCTGGTGGACCTGAAGGGGGGTGCATCCGGTTGACCGCGGGGGAGAGTGTTGCGTTTTTTCGCTCATGCGTGGTCCCCTCGTGGATCGCGGAGCCGCTCGTGACAACTCCCGTTAGCGGATGGAAGCATCCGGACGGCCACGGGCGTAACCATTTGCGCCGCCGATGGCTATGGACACGAACCCGTATCGTGAACGGGCCGTAGCTTAGTAACAAAGCCAAGCCGTGCCGTTGTTTGTTAGGGAGGTTATCCATGGCTACGGTCGAGAGGTCTTCGCAGTCAGCGATTGGGCCGCGACTGGCCAAAGTGCTGCCCATGTTGATGGCGCTGATTGCGCTGATGGGAGCCAACAGCGTCTATCTGCTTGCCATCACCGTCCTCGGCCAGGAATACCAAACCGCGTTTTACCTTTACATGGTTCTGCTGCACCTAGGCCTGGGTCTGCTCCTTGTCCCCCTGGTCGGTGGCTTCATCGTGGGTCACATGTACCGGGCGTTGCGGCACCCGAACCGGAAGGCCGTCCGAGCGGGCTTGGTCGTGCTGGTTTGTAGCATCCTTGTCGTGCTGAGCGGCATTCTGCTCGTGCGGTTCGAGGGTTTTCTGGACATCCGCGACCCGGCTATTCGCAGCATCGTCTATTGGATTCACGTGCTGACCCCCGTCGGTGCGATTGTGGCGTATCTGGTGCACCGCCGTGCGGGGCCCCCGCTGAAGTGGCAGTGGGCTGCTGCATGGGCTGCGGCTGTAGCCGGTTTCACGGTGGTGATGGCGTCCCTACACCATCAACCGTTGAATTGGGGCCGTCCGGGTCCTCGGGAAGGGGCGAGGTACTTCTTCCCCTCGGCAATCCGAACCGCATCGGGCAATTTCATCCCGGCACGGGTGCTCATGCTGGACAAGTATTGTGCCGAGTGCCATCCCGATGCCTACGAACAGCATCTGAAGTCGGCCCACCGCGCCGCCTCTTTCAGCAATCCCTGGTACCTCTTTAGCGTTCGCGAAACGCGCCGTGTGAGCATGAAGCGAGAGGGGTCAGTGAGAGCGGCACGATGGTGCGCGGGTTGTCATGACGTCGTCCCGTTCTTGTCCGGCGAATTCGAATCCGATCGTTTCGATGATCCTGAGTACGATCCTTCCAAGGACGCCATGGCCAGTGCAGGGATCACCTGCGTCACCTGCCACGCCGTGACCAACGTGAACACTCGGACAGGAAACGCTGCTCTGACCATCGAAGAACCCCCTCTCTATCCGTTCACCTTCTCGAAGAACCCTGTCCTCCGCTGGTTGAACCGACAGTTGACCAAAGCCAAGCCTGCCCTCCACAAGCGTACCTTCCTGAAACCGTTCCACCGCCCCCGTCAACCGGATGATCCACCAGATGCGATCCGCCAGGCTGAATTCTGCGGCGCCTGCCACCGGGTCCACCTACCTTTTGCGGTAACCCACTACAAAGACTGGTTAAGGGGGCAGGACCACTACGGCGCGTTTTTGGCAAGTGGTGTGTCTGGGCATGGCGTGGAGAGTTTCTACTATCCCGAGCGGGCAGCATTGGGATGTGCGGACTGCCACATGCCGCTGAAGGCGTCGAACGACTTTGGAGCGAGGAGGTTTGATGAAAGCGGCGAGCTGAAGATCCACGACCACTCCTTCGTCGGAGCGAACACGGCCGTGGCCACGTTCTTTGGCAACGAAGACCAGGTCCGTGCCCACCAGGAGTTCCTGAGCAGCGGGAAGCTGCGGATCGACGTGTTCGGGCTGCGCGAAGGGGGCACGATCGATGGCGAGCTGCTGGCTCCGATCCGACCCGAGTTGCCCGTGTTGAAGCCCGGCACGTCGTACCTGGTCGAAGTCGTGATCCGGACGCTCAAGATCGGCCACCTCTTCACCCAGGGCACGATCGATTCCAACGAGATCTGGGTGGACATCACCGCTCGCCTCAATGGAAAGGTGATCGGCCGTTCTGGAGCGATGGATGAGGACGGTTACGTGGATCCGTGGAGCCATTTCGTGAACGCTCTGGTGCTGGACCGGCACGGCAACCGGATTGATCGCCGCAACGCTCAGGACATCTTCGTCAAACTCTACGACCATCAGATTCCCCCCGGTGCAGCCCAGGTGGTGCACTACCGTCTGAACCTACCAGAGGATGCGTCCGGTCACCTGGAACTGGAGGTTCGCCTGAACTACCGCAAGTTCGACCGAATCTACATGGACTACGTGTTCGGCCGCGGCAAAGGGCCCGAACTGCCGGTGACCGTAATCTGCAGCGACCGGGTCATTCTGCCGGTGGGGGCACCGAGCGCGGGGATACCCGAGCAGCCTGCCCCCGCTCCCCAGTGGCAACGCTGGAACGATTACGGCATTGGGCTGCTGCTGGAAGGCCAAAGTAGCGGACGCCAGGGAGAACTGCGGCAGGCCCTCGAGGCCTTCCGCCAGGTGGCCCGGTTGGGCAGCCCCCATGGCTACGTGAACCAGGCGCGAGTCTACATCAAGGAGGGCAACCTTGTCGCCGCCGTGGAGATGCTGCAAAAAGCAGCTCAGGCAGATCCCCCCTATCCATACCCCTGGGTAATCACTTGGCTTACCGGCGTTGTGAACAAGCAGAATGGGTTCCTTGAGGAAGCGATCAGCAATTTCAAAGAGCTCCTCTCTGACGAGCTCGCGGCACAACTGCGCCACCGAGGGTTCGATTTCCGGAAGAACGCGAAGCTCTGGACGGCCCTGGGCGCAACGCAGTTCGAGCTCGCCAAGCTGTACCGCAAACGGAACCGGCGGGAAGAATATCGTCGACTCTTGCATGAGGCAGCACGGAGCCTCGAGGAGGCGCTCGTCTACGAACCCGAGTTCCTCACCGCTCACTTCCACCTCGGTCTCATCTACCAGCAGCTTGCTGATGACATCGCTAGCCGTGAAATCGCCAGCAGCGGTCCGGACATCGAACGGGACTGGATGCCGTCGAACACGCTGCGCGAGCGTTTCCGCAAGTTGCGCGGGATCCGTGAGCGTGAGGAGTTCGTCGATGAGTGCTTGCGGTTGGCCCGTGCCATCGTGGCCTACGCCGATCCCTCGGCGCCACGAGAAAAGTTCCAAGGCAAGCCTGGTCTCCTCCAGGAACTCCTCGCCAAGGCCAAGACCATGTACAAGGAACGGCAAAACACGCCCGGCGTCGAGACCCGCGCGCTCGCCTGGCTCGTCGCCACACTGCACCAGCAACTGCACGGACTCTACCTGCCCGACCCGGAGGCGAAGAATCGTGCCATCGCAATTCACCGGGCGCGCAACCCGGCCGCCGACCACGCGGCTGAAGGGGTGGTCATCTACGACCTGCATCGTCCAGGCGCGCCAGGCCTGGCGTCCGCATCCGAACCGTCCAGCAACGCCTCCGCGCCCTCGGGACTCTGAGTCCGTCTCGCCCAACAAAGCGCCCGAACAAATTGAGGTAAGCTGATGGCCCAACGCTCGGCGTCTGCCCGAACTGCCGTTGTGAGCGTGCTCGTTGCGCTGGTGCTCGGAGCTGCCGGCTACCTGTTCTACCGAACACTGGCGCGGAACGACACGCAGACTTCCAACCCCGCCGCCGCAGCGCCGAAAGCGCTCAACGAGCGGGATACCGTCTCACCACCGCCTGTGAAGTTCGTCGATATCACGGACTCGGCAGGCATCGACTTCGTGCACGAGAACGGCTCCTACGGCGAAAAGCTGCTCCCCGAAACAATGGGCTCCGGCGTCGCCGCTTTCGATTACGACCGTGACGGCGACCAGGACCTGTTGTTCGTCAATTTCGCCCCTTGGCTCGGCCACGAACGCAACGAGCTCCCCACCCAACGGTTCTACCGCAACCGCGGTGACGGCACCTTCGAAGATGTCACCGCGGAAGTCGGGCTCGATGTGACGTTGTATGGCATGGGGGTAGCCGTAGGCGACTGCAATAACGACGGCTTCCCCGACGTCGTGCTCACTGGGCTGAGCGGAAACCGCCTGTTCCTCAACGAACAGGGCAAACGCTTCGTGGAAAAAACCGACTCCGGTCTCACCTCCGCCTTCGGCTGGTCGACCAGCGCAGCATTTCTCGATTACGACCGCGACGGCAAGCTCGACCTGTTCATCTGCAACTACGTCCAGTGGACGCCGGAGATCGACCGCGCACAAGGCTTCCGGCTGACCGGAATCGGTCGAGCGTTCGGCCCCCCGACAAACTTCGCCGGAACTCACAGCCAGCTCTTCCGTGGGAACGGAGACGGGACGTTCGTGGATGTGAGCGAATCGGCCGGCGTGCACAAGTTCGACCTGCTGGGCAACCCGAAGGGCAAGGCGCTGGGCGTCGTGACGTGCGATATGGACCGCGACGGGTGGACGGACATCCTCGTCGCCAATGACACGGTCCAGAACTTCTTCTTCCACAACCTGGGAAACGGTACGTTCGAGGAAATCGGCGAGGTGAGCGGGATCGCCTTCGACTCGGCAGGCAACACCCGAGGGGCCATGGGCATCGACGTGGCCGAGCACCGTCTGAATGGCATGGCGGCCGTAGCCATTGGAAACTTCTCCAATGAAGCGTCAGCCCTGTACGTCACCCAGAACGAGGCCCGGCTCTTCTTCTCGGACGAAGCAATCGGAGCGGGACTCGCACAGCCGACCCGGCTGATGCTCACCTTCGGCGTCGCCTGGTTCGATTACGACCTGGACTGCTATCCCGACCTTCTCAGCGTGAACGGCCACCTTGAGGAAGAAATCCAACAGGTAAACCCGTCTCTTACGTACGAACAGCCCGCCCAGCTCTTCTGGAACACCGGCGGCAAGACCCTGTACGACTTTGTCGAGGTGACGGCCGAAGCCGCTGGGCCTGACCTGTTCAAGCCGGTGGTCGGCCGCGGCCTGGCTATCGCCGATCTCGACAACGACGGCGACTGTGACGTGGTGATCACTTCCAACGGTGGCCGGGCACTTGTGCTGCGCAACGACGGTGGCAACCGAAACAACTGGCTGCGGATTGTCCTCGAAGGGGATGGGCAACGGGTGAACCGATCCGCTTATGGCACCCGCGTCGTGCTGCGAACGCCCGACGGACGAGAACTGGTTCAGGAACTCGCCGGGGGAAGAAGTTACCTCAGCCAGTGCGAACTGGTGCTGACCTTCGGCCTCGGCAAACACGAAAGCGTGCCTCGGGTGGAGGTCCACTGGCCGGACGGAACGGTACAAACCCTAGAGGACGTCAAAGCAAACCAGGTGCTGCGGGTCGTGTACAAGAGCCAGCAAGATTCATCCCCCTGAGCCCGACGGCGGCGGTGTTGCGGTCGCTCCAAAATGGCTTTGCCAACCCCGCCTGCGACACGTCACCCCTGTCAGGCCGACGGAGGCTTTGGACGGCCCAGCGCTTTCTGCCCCCACGGGTAAGCCCGTAACTTCGCTCCGAGACAACCTGGCGCAGCGTCCATGTCGCCCGAGAAACCGGTCAGCACCGTTCGGAACAGGTCCACCTATCGGAACAGACCGGCGCTCAGGACCCCTCACCGAGAAGTACAATCATGGTGTTCGGCGGGGGGGACGTTCGGTCGGCAGCACCGATGTCTGGCTGGCGTGGCCTAGCAGGTGTCCCGCATGGAGCAAGGGAGAACGATGTCGATCTCCGTACTAAGAGTGATCTATCTTGCCCTGGTGGGAGGTGCGGCATGTTTCCTGATGGTTGCGGCGGCGCTGGCTGGTCCCCCTAAGCTCGAGGTAGCCGTGTTGCTCAAGCAGCCGGTGGGAATAGTGCTAACGGTTATCGCCCTCACCCAGATCGTGGCTGCCATCACGGCGACTGCCTGGTATCCGGAGTTCGTTCGAAGGAAGCTTGAATCGGACGCTGTTCGGGAGAAGGATCTTGCCCACGAGATCGCGCGGAGTTACGGGACCTACGTGATCCTGGGGGCATCGCTGGCGGAAGGAGCCGTCTTGCTGGCCGGCATCGGTTTTCTCTTGTCCGGCCACATGGCTCCCCTGCTGCTTGGCGTGCTGGCAATCGCGGTGTGCCTGTACGTTTTCCCCTCCGAACGAGGCGCGGTTGCCTTCGGCCGCCGCGTGACGGGCAAACACCTACGCGACGACCGCTGACCATCCCCCGCCCGGCCGCAGCCAGCACTCGGACTGCCCATCAAGGCGGTGAACCCTTGCCCAGGATCGCCAGCCAGAGGTCCCTGCCGGCCCCCTTCGTCAAGCCCGGACCGAGCTCGTCAACCCCTAGCCCGACAAGCACCACTGCGCCCCTGCCGTATCTTCCGAGGGCGGCCACCGGACGCCCGCCCGTGCCACTGAGCAGCAACGGTTCTGCTCCATCGGCGGCATCGATGGTCCAGTGGCCCGAACACTCGTGAGTCCACCTCACCGGCCCATTCGCAACCGCCAGCACCGGCTCCCTGACCC
>JALSID010000017.1 GCA_026981825.1 Planctomycetota bacterium | reverse complement strand
GGAAGGGAGCGCACGCCATCGAAGGCAGGGGCGAGCCTGGTGGACTACCCTGCGATATAGGCCGCTACAGCCTCGACAACGCCAGGCCGGTGCACAACGCGGGAAGCGCAACATCCTTTGTCGTAACGGTTCCCCTGTCCTTGGCCCCCGCGATCCTACTTCTCACTCGCCCTCTGCGGGACCAATTCGAAGGAGACCTCCGAGGTAACTTTGTATTGGAACTCCTCCTTTTCGCCTTTCACAAGAAACTCTATCACCTGCCTGGCCCGCGACTTCACCAGGTACGTGAGCCCTTCGTCGATATACGCCTCCCCTTTTCCCGAGGACTTGATGACCTCCATTTTGACCGGTGCCCCCGCTGCGGGCTTTGACTTCAGGAGCGTGCGGATGCCCAGCTTGTGGCACATTCCTCTCTCTGTTCGTTCCCGGCCGAGGTAGGTGTATCGGGCATCGAACCGAAGCGTTATCAGGGGGAGAACCAGCTCACGGGCTCCGAGGTTCCAGGAGTCGCCGATCTTGACCGGTCGGTCCGGGAGAATCGGCAGGACAGGCAGCCCCTGGTTGCTCTGGGAACCCGAGGGGAAAAGCTGGCTCGCCACGGCCCGGACGGTCGGATCCTGTTGCAAGAGCTGTCTCATCGCTGCAGGGAGTTTCCGTTCCAACACGGTCCCACGCGCGTCTACCTTCGCGACAGCCGTGGCACCGACGAGCGGTTTTAGCGCTGCCACCGTCTGCTGCACCGCGGGCTCGGCCGGCATGTCCCCCTTGTCCGAGTCGTAGGTGAACCCACCGCCGGGAACAACAATCCGGAGGACGATTCTGTCCACCGTTTCCTCCAGAACGGCCGACCCATCTGAGGCTACTGAACGCACGCGAACTGTCATCTGTAAATCCTGGTGGATTTCTGTCACAAACGTTCCCTTGGGGCCTTTGATCTCGTTCTTCACGCGGAAGACGGTGCGTCCCTTGTAGCTAGCCCCTTCTTGGAAGTGCCATCGCAGAACGGTTTGTCCGTAACCCGCGGTGCCAACCCAGCAAAAGAGCGCGACCGCCAGAACAACCGCACGTAGACGCGCAGCTGACATCGGGCTACCTCCGACAATGATCTGACGGGAATACCCCGTGTCGTCCACCGTCGCTCGCACTGAAATACAGTCTAGTGGAAGACGTGGCCCCCTTTCAATCGATGGCAAGCCGTGTGCGGTTTGCGGCGCGGACGCTCTGCCTGAGCCGTCGTCCTGTGGATATGCCCGGTCCCTTCGGGCGCAGTTGCCGGCCGAGCACAGGGCGGGGCCGGAAGGAATAGCCAGCCCAGGAAGCGGGGACGACCGACCGGCGGTGGAGAACGGTCTGCGCGTCTCGACGCGCCCCGGTTCGGAATCGGGTTGCTGTAGCCTCCGCGGCGGAATCGCCGCCAGCCCGTCAACGGCCCAGCTACGGCCGGTGGGGAGTGCCGATCTACACCGCACTCCGCGGCAGAGCCCGCCGTTTTTTTGGCCGAGAGCGAATCGGCTTACGCCAGGTTCAAGGTCATGAGGAACTCCGCGTTCGATTTCGTCTTGCGGAGTCGACTGAGCAGGAGCTCCATGGCCTCCACGGGGTTCATGTCGGCAAGGACCTTGCGGAGCAGCCAGACCCGGCGGAGCTCTTCGGGGTCAAGCAGCAGCTCTTCTCGCCGTGTGCCGGAGCGATTGATGTCGATCGCAGGCCAGACGCGCTTCTCGACCAACCGGCGATCGAGGTGGAGCTCCATATTCCCCGTTCCCTTGAACTCCTCGAAAATCACCTCGTCCATCCGGCTTCCGGTGTCGATCAGAGCGGTAGCGAGGATGGTGAGCGAGCCCCCTTCTTCGGTCTGTCGCGCGGCGCCGAAGAATCGCTTCGGTTTTTCCAGAGCACCCACAGCGACACCGCCGGTCAGGATCTTTCCGCTGGCAGGCGCTTCGGTGTTGTATGCTCGGGCCAGCCGTGTGATGGAATCGAGCAGGATGACCACGTCTTCCCCTTGCTCGACCATGCACTTGGCCTTTTCGAGCACGATTTCCGAGACGCGGCAGTGCTGCGCGGCCGGTTCATCGAACGTGCTGCTGATCACTTCGGCGCGCGGCCCCTGAACCGTACGCTTCATCTCCGTCACCTCCTCGGGCCGTTCATCGATAAGCAGCACGATCACGTAGCACTCCGGGTGGTTGCGGAGGATGCTGTTCGCCATTTTCTGGAGCAGGATCGTCTTTCCGGCACGGGGCGGCGATACGATCAAGCCGCGCTGGCCCTTTCCGATCGGCGTCACGAGGTCCACCACCCGCATGTTCAGTTCATCCGGCTCGCGTTCCATGATGAGCCGCTTATGCGGGTGAAGGGGGGTAAGATCGTCGAACCGGACGCGGCGCAGCTCGTCCGGCTGTTTGCCCATCACCGACTCGATTTGCAGCAAGGCGAAATACTGCTGCCCCTCCAAAGGGGGCCGAACGATACCCGACACCACCATCCCTGTTCGCAGGCCGAGGCGACGGATCTGGGCCGGCGAGACGTAGATGTCATCGGGCGAGTTGAGGTAATTGAACTCGGGCATGCGCAGGAAGCCATAGCCGTCGGGCAGGACCTCGAGCACGCCTTCACCGCGAATCACATGGCCACGCTCAATCCGATTGCGCACGATCTGGAAGATGAGCTGTTGCTTGGAAAGTCCGGCCGTGTCGGTGATTCCCTCGTCGCGCGCGATCTGCAGCAGCTCGCGGATGGTGGCGCGCTGCAGTTCGCCAATGTGCGTCGTGGGCTGCCCCGGTTCGACCTGGACCGCCGGAGCGGCCGCTGGCTGCTCTGGCTGAGCCGCATTCCGTGCCCGAGCCGATCGGCTTGTTCGTGTTGTGCGAGTCGTCGTTTCCTTTGCCATACCTACACCCGTTTGTGGGGATTTGCGTTGCCCGTTCGATATCGCCTTGGCTATGCTGCTGGAGCCCACAGTAGTTCCACACAGTGCCCCACGCATTGCCTCGCCAATTCCGTGGGGCTGCTCCTTGCTCCGTTGCCCGAGCAATTAGGTCAAGGAACGCCCGGAAACGGCTACCAGGGATGAGTCGGCTGGAAAAGTTCGGTTTCCTGTCCGAAGGCTGGGATCAACCAAAGGTGAAGCCGCGAGCCTTCTGCGCCAGACGGACTAGATCGAGATCCGCGGGATCCCCGTCGAACCCGCGGCTATCAATAGTTTCGACATCCGACGCCCAAATGTCAAGCGGCTTTGCGGCCTACCTTCGCACGTTCTGTTCCGGCCGCGTGATCAACAGGCCGGAGCATTCCGGCATCTTGCACCGTTATGCCCCCTGTCTTTTTTAGCCCACAGACGCGATCTGGGGCACGGTCTGGCCAGCCATGACGCCCGCCACGAAACACAGTTTTTTCCCGGTTTGCACCCCTCGGACCGCGAGCCCATCCACCAACGATTCGTCACAGGGGGGACAGAGGGACCGTCCTCGCTCGGCTAGCTGGCCGCCTCGGCCGGAGCCTGCTCGGCCTGGCCGCGTTGCTCAATTTGCTTTAGCGCTTCCAGCGTTCGGATCCTCGCCTGCCGCGTCTTCAAGATCGCCCGGTAGAAGCACTCTGCCTGTGATACTCCCCTCAACCGCAGTCGCTCCGTGCCGTCGGACGAGAGTGCCACAATATCCGCTGCAGCGAAATACTCCTGCCCAGGAAGCACCTGCTTCTCGAGGCGATCGATCTCCTCAAGAGGCACTTCTTCAGCGTCGCGGCCCGGGAAACCCTTCCGGATGAGAAGGCGACGGTTGGTCAGGGTGTAGCGGGTCAATAGCCGTCCGGGGAAGAAATACAGCAGTAGTGGAAGCCAGAAAATAACCAGCCCGATGAAGAAGGTGATACGTACAGGTCCAACGCGTCCAGGAATCTGAAACAGTCGGCCCACCAGCCGGCCCGCACCGTAGGCCGATATCGAGGGCCAGACCTCCATCACCAGTTGTTCACGCACTACGGACGGTGAGATTCCCGAGATTGGTTGGGTGTCCTGTTCTGTGCTCATCAACGCTCCTCGGAGACAGTTGCCGCGGTGCTCAACGGAGTTCCTGCCGGACGGAACGCATATTATCGGCGCAACGTGTGCTCGTGCCAACTCCGTCCCGGTGCTGGACCGGTCGGCGCAGACGGTGCCGCGCCGCGGTCGCAACGGAATACCACCGCCCCGACCTACCCGATGCTCGGCTCTTTGATGAAGAACGGCATCAGTTCATGGCCGCGGTCAAAGCGGAACGTGGACCCGGACGCGTCCGACTCATGGTATTTGAGGCCGCAACCGCGAATGCCACTGCCTGCCGCGGCCCAGGGCACGTAGCCTCGGCCGTGTGTTTTCGTCCGGATGGGCGTCGGATGGTCGGGCGAGATGAGGAGCCGCCATTTTTCGTGGCCCTGCACCTCTTCCCAGAGAGGGGCCACGATGTGTTTGTCGATTTCCTCAATTGCTTTGATCTTCGCATCGAGACGCCCCTCATGGCTGGCTTCGTCCGGGGCCTCGATGTGGACACACACCACGTCGTACTCGTGCAAGGCATCGCAGGCAGCCTGGCCCTTGGCGGCGAAATCGGTGTCCAGATAGCCCGTTGCACCGGGAACCTCGATCCGATCCCAGCCGATCAACGCGGCGATCCCCCTGAGCAGATCCACCGCAGTGATCATCACGCCCTGCACGCCGAATCGCTCGGCGAACGATGGCAGCGCCGGCCGCCGTCCCTGTCCCCACAACCAGATCTGCGTGGCCGGTCGCTTCCCCTCACTTCGCCGCCGCTGGTTGACGGGATGCTCGGCGAACAACTGTTTGCTTCGTTCCATGAGCCCCAGCAGAACCCCCGCTCCTGGGCCCGAGGGCAGATACTCCGCCACCGGCCGGTCCGGGATCTCGTGTGGCGGTGTGGTATGGGTGTCGTCCGTCAACGGCACCGGGTGATCGGGGTGGCCGCGAAGGATCAGCAGGTTCCGGTAGCTCACGCCGGGGACAAACTGCAAACGATCCGACCCAAGTGCCCGGTTGAGTGTCTCTACGAGTTGATGCGCTTCGTCGGTGGAGATGTGGCCCGCCGAAAAATCCGCCATCCTGCCGTTCTCAATCGTGACAAGATTACAGCGTACCGCCCAATCGTGGGGGCCGAGCTCGATTCCCTGAGCTGCAGCCTCCAGGGGGGCACGGCCCGTGTAGTAAAGGTGGGGGTCGTAGCCGAGTAGGGAAAGCGTGGCCACGTCGCTGCCCGGAACAAACGGTTCAGGCACGTTAAACGCCGTACCCACGATTCCTTCGGCCGCCACGCGGTCCATAGCCGGCGTATTTGCTGCCTGGAGGGGAGTCGCTCCGTTCAGGGACGCCTGAGGTTCGTCGGCTGCTCCGTCAGGAATCACGATCACGTATTTCATCGATGCCCACCCGTCGCCATCTGTGGCCTGCAGGAGAAGGCGCCGCATCGCGCCCTAACCGAACCCTCATCTTAAACCGCGGTAAGCCCGGCCGGTTCAACCCGAGCCAGAACCGACGCCTCGGCCCAACTGCCCCACGCCCAGCCGGTGGCCAATCGCGCCGATCCTGGAGGTCCCGACCATGCGCTCCTCTTATATCGGACTCTGGCCGATAACTCGGTGCAAGGCCCCCACTCCATGACTCGCGGCGTGCTCAGTCTTCTACCCTGAGCAGCACGCTTGGTGGTGCCAAAACCGGCAGACGATCGATTTCCGCCAGAGACGTGATCGCGTCTTGAGCACGGGCCTTGTGGGTCATGAGCACCAGGGGAACCAGGCCCGAGCCGGTCTGCTCCGGAGCGGGCTCGTGTTGGATCACCGAAGCAATCGAAACGTTGTGATCACCCAGCACTCGGGCAATCTGGGCCAGTACTCCCGGTCGGTCATAGACGTTGAACCGGTAGTAAAACCGCGACTCCCCCTGATCCGGGGGAACGACCGGAAGATCATCCTGTTGGGCCCACATACGGAGCATACGGAACGTGACCTGGGCTCGGCCCAAAGCGGTGTCGATCAGATCCGCAACCACGGCACTAGCCGTCGCCATGCCACCTGCGCCCAGGCCGTGGATAAACAGGCGACCGGCCGGATCGCCTTCCACCTCGACCGCGTTGTAGACACCGCGCACTTCCGCCAGCGGCGTGTGCTGACGGAGCAAACATGGCGTAACGCGTATCTCTATGCCGTCCCGCGATCGACGCGCCACCGCGAGCAACCGAACGTTGTAGCCCAGCTCCGAGGCGAACTGCAAATCCAACTGGTGGATGCCCGTGATCCCCTCGCGGTGGATCCGATCAAGAGGTACATGGGTCCCGAAGGCGAGCTGGGTGAGAATGGCCAGCTTTTGCGCTGCGTCGGTCCCGTCCACGTCAAGAGTGGGGTTGGCTTCGGCGTAACCCGCTCGGCGCGCTTCGGCGAGGGCCTCTGCATAGGAATGCCCCTGTTCCGCCATCTGGGTCAAGATGTAGTTGGACGTACCGTTGAGAATGCCGCGAATCGCCTGAATCCGGTTGGCACTGAGGCCGTGCGCCAGCGTGCCCACGATCGGTATCGCGCCGGCAACGGACGCCTCGAATGCCAGACAAGAGCCCGACTCATCCGCCACGCGAAACAGCTCGCGGCCGTGTTCGGCAAGCAGCGCCTTGTTCGCCGTCACCACGTGCTTGCCGTTACGGAGCGCCCGGCAAACCACGTCGTAGGTGCTCTCCACGCCCCCCCACAGTTCCACCACCACATGGACGTCCGGATCGTCGA
>JALSID010000016.1 GCA_026981825.1 Planctomycetota bacterium | reverse complement strand
CATGGAGTACTATCCCGACCGAGAGGTATGGCTGTACGACGCTCGTAGTGGCAGGCTCTACAAGCTGCGGGATCGGCTTCCGAGGGGGGCTTCATGAACTGCGTGAGGTGGGGCCGATGCAGTCGGTGCTTGGACTGCCCGGCCGCTTTGCCTGGGCTCACTCGAGGCGTTGCAGCCGGGCGTACGTCGTTGAGAGCGCGGGGGGGATTGGTTCCGGGGTGCGGACCCCTGGTGGGGCGGAGCACCGCCGTGGATGAAAGTCGGGGCGATTGGTGGGGCACGGCCCTAGTATTCCTTGAGAGCAAGCGATACGCAGCGTGACTCGCTCGACGGTGGAAGGCGATGGCGAGGCCGGCGACGGACAAGTATCAGATGGGTGATCCTCCCAGGCCAGAGGGATTACCGGAAGGGACGATCGTTAGCCCGGACACGCTTCGGGAGAACCGAATTCCTCCCGGTCAGGTGCGGACGCGGAAGTGGCCTGTGCTCCAGGCCGGACCGGTTCTGCACGTCCCCCCTGAAAGATGGAGTCTGCGGGTGTACGGCCTGGTTGAACACCCACTGGAATGGAGTTGGGAGGAGTTCCTGAAGCTGCCGCGGGTGCGGGTGTTTTCCGATTTTCACTGCGTGACGCGGTGGTCGCGGCTGGGCAACCTCTGGGAGGGGGTATCCACGAGGGAGATTGCTCGTCGGGTATCGCCGCGGCCGGAAGCTCGGTTCGTGATGGTTTACGCTGTGGACGGTTGGTCCACGAATATTCCCCTGGAGTACTTCCTGGCCGAGGATTCGTTGCTGGCGATCGCACACGATGGGGAGCCGCTGAGCGATGAGCATGGTGGGCCGGTACGGCTGGTTGTGCCACGTCTGTACGCCTGGAAGAGTGCGAAGTGGGTGAGTGCAATCGAGTTCCGCGCCGAGGACGCTCCTGGTTTCTGGGAGAAACTCGGTTACCATATGCGCGGTGATCCGTGGAAGGAGGAGCGGTACGGCGAGCGCGCCCGCCCTTGGTTCTAGAGACGCCGACGCGGGGGCACGGGTTCTTAGCCCCTGGCCAGGTCACGTTTCCCCGCCGGGTTGTGCCGGGAGGGACCGGAACAGAAACGGATCGTGTGCCGGTTGATCCAAAGCTATGTGGGGGCAACTCGCGCACGCAGCGGAGAGCAGCCGATGCCTGAGTGGAACCTGCTGAGGGCGACGTTGGCGGATGTTGAGGGGGCACGGGTCGAAGTGGGGGTCATTCCCCTCGGAGCAACGGAACCGCACAATTACCATCTACCCTACGGCAACGACTTTATCGCCACCACGAAGATTGCGGAACTGGCCTGTGAGCGGGCCGCGGATGCGGGTGCACGAGTGGTCTTGCTGCCCGGTTGTCCTTATGGGGTGGATAAGAACCTGTTGCATTTCCCGCTTGTGATCCACGTTTCCCTGTTCACGTTGAACGCGCTTTTGACCGATGTGATCCGTTCCCTCGAGCGGCACGGCGTGCACAAGCTTGTTCTCCTCAACGGCCACGGGGGAAACACGTTGAAGCCGTTGCTTCGTGAATGGTTCGCGGAGACACCCGTGTTCGTCAGCTTGATAGACTGGTGGAAAGTAGGGGCGGATGTCTACACGGAGATCTTCACCGCTCCGGATGACCACGCGGGTGAAATGGAGACCTCAGTGGCCCTTGCGCTCTACCCAGAGTTGGTGCGAATGGATCGACTCGTGTGGCAGCCGCCTGAGCAGCCGGTTTTGAAAGGGGTTCGTGAGGGATGGGTGCAGGTCACGCGGCCGTGGCATGGCCTAACGCGGACCAGCGGCACCGCTGATCCCCGCGCCGCCACTGCTGAGAAGGGCAGGAGGTACGTTGACGTCGTCGTCGAACGGATCGCGCAGTACCTGGTCGAACTGTCCGAGGCGACCTTGCACGACGCGTTCCCCTATCCAGAACGCTAGGGCCTACGTGAGCGGGAAGGTGTGCGGTGGTCTGGGCTGCGGTCAAAAACGCCATCGTTCCCATCAGCGTGATCGGTGGCCGGTCGATCATGAAGTCTCGGAAGGTTTCCACGCCGGGGCACATGAATCTGATGTTCGGACCTCCGGCAGGGGGAGAAGACGCTGTTCGGGTTCGGGCAGCCTGGGAGAGGGGGGATAATCTCTTCGAACTTCCCTCATTGTTGAATGTTTGCTTGATTCCGGACGACCTTCGCCGCGAGATGTTCCCCACAGTGGATTGTATCCTCATTTCGCGTGCGCTGAAGCTGTTTCCCAACCTCGAAACGGTGGCGATCGTAGCCCCCTTTTCGCGCGCGGGCTATCTGTCTGCTCGATGGCTGGAGATGACCCTCGAAGCGAGACTCCCCGGGATCAGGATTCGACCGTTTCTGGTGCGGGGCAGGCCGATGAACGATGACCGGACGGAAGGGGGGGCGACGTATCGACTGAGCTTCGTGACGGCTCTGTTGGTGAAGATCGCTGAGAAACTTGGCTTTGATTCGACGGCGGTCTGCATCGCCCACATGACGCCCCTCGCGGTGGCGGCCTTGGGGATGGCCCACCTGTGCGGCTTGCCGGTGCGGACTGCAAACAGTAGTGGCTGCCTGGTTCCCCTGCGGTTGGAGCTGGATATCGACCTGTGGCGACGGCACTTTCTCTGGATTGAGGGGGCGGCACGGCCAGAGGAGGAGGCGGCCGAGCTTGGGCAGCGGAAATCACCGCCGTGGTGGGAACTCCTCCCCTGGGATGATCCGGAAGTGACGCTCCTTGTACGCCGGCCCGGTCCCGATCGAAAGCCGGTTCTCACCGCCGTTGGCGCCCGGTTGCACCGTCGAGCGAAGGAGCTGTATACGGACCGCGTAACTGGGGTTTACTCGCGCGCTTTCTTCGACGACGTACTTGTGCCGACCCTGGAACGGCTACCGGTCCATGCGGCCGCCTGCTTCATGATAGACGTGGACAATTTCAAGGCGGTTAACGACCGCTTTGGGCATGCGGTGGGGGACGAGTTGCTCCGCGCCGTCGCGGAAAAGCTTCAAGCCGTGTGCCGATCACACGCGTTTGGAACCGCATGGCTTGTGCGCTGGGGGGGTGACGAGTTCCTGGGCGTCGTATTGGATCCGCCGCATGCTGGGGCAAGCGTGGCTTACGAGTTTGCCGTGTCCGAATCCCGCCGGGGCAGGAACATCACGGTGTCGGTGGGGGGGTGTTACGCGCGGGTCGACCGCTTAGACCGCTTGCGGCTGCTGGAGCTGGTGCAGCGTTCCGATCGCGCGCTGCTGGCTGCAAAGTCGCTGGGCGGCGGCAAGGTCGAGATGGGCGAGGTACGCTTGTAGGCCGGGCCGAGCACCGCTACTGCTCTGATCCCCGCCGCTTCGTCACGCCCCTGTGGTGGTTGCACCGGCCGTGCTCCTCTACTCGCCGACCTCCGGTCAGGCTGCCGGTAGGATTGCGCAGATCGTTTCGATGCCCGCCCCCGCACGGGACTGAGCGGCGGTGCCGAGCTGAGCGCTCCTGGTGAAAGGGAGCCCTGTAGTCGAAGTTTGCGTCTTTCCGTAAGAAGCGAACTTCCTGCGAGCCGGCACGACCTGGAGTTGGGAGGCACCCATGGCAGATGCCGATACAACGGTTGCGGAGCTGAAGTGCGCGATGGCGAGGTTTGTAGCCGAGAGGCGGTGGGAGCAATACCACACGCCGAAAAACCTGGCCGTTTCCCTCGTTCTGGAAGCCGCGGAGCTTTTGGAGCACTTCCAGTGGCGGACGGACGAGGAGGCGAACCGCTATGTTCAGCAGCCTGAAGCTCTCCAGGAAATCGCAGACGAGCTGGCGGATGTACTGTCGTATGTGCTGAGTATGGCGAATGCACTGAATATCGACCTTTCCACTGCCTTCGAGAACAAACTACGCAAGAATGAGGCTCGTTATCCGGCCGACCAGTGGCGGGGACGAGCGCATTAGAAGTCGGGACGGAAGCCGGCGGGCTGTGTTGGCGAGGGACGGCTCGGGACGGATGCTGGCCGTCTTCCCGCATGCTGATGATCAGGGCAGCATTCCGGCCCATGAGCCCGAAACGTACTGGTATTCTCACCTGGTTCATCGTTCTCCTCCTGAGCGCGGGCTGGGCTGCATTTGTTCTGGCGGGCAATGCGGGGGCACCTGCGGCGGCGGAAGTAGGGCGGTACCATCGCCCCCGGCAGCCGTTCACCTGGCGGATGTGCCCTGGGTGTGGGCGCGTTTTCGTCTCCGCTCTGCGCTACTGCCCGTTCGATGGTCGCTTACTGGTTTCCGTGCTGCCCCCCAATGCGGGATCTCTGTGCTCGAACTGTCGGCGTTCCTTTCCGAGAGCGTTCCACTTTTGTCCGTTCGACGGTGCGCCTCTGCGATGGCAGGATGCTTCGAACGTGCCTTCTGCGGAACGCGTTGCGGTCGAGCGGTTTCCTGCGCTGGCGGCCTTGCTCGACGTACGGGCTGCACTGGAGAAGATGCACCGCGCCGGGCAAACGGTTTGGCAGACCAATCCTGCGCGGCTGCCCGCTCTCGTGAATCTCCTCCAGCGGCTCGAAGCGAATTACGGCCTGCGTCTCCGGCTACACGTGCGTGGTGCAGAGAACAGCGACGAGCTTGAGAGGAGGCTCGTTCAGTTGGTTCGTCTGCTTGATCTAGCTCCATTGCTGGAGGTGACGGCAACAGGCGAAGGGGCACGAGACCGGCCAACGGCGGTTCTGTCTCTGGTCGTGGATGTCGACCCGAGCGACCATAGGGCGCGAGCGGTTATGAGCGACGGGCTGCCCTGGTTTCGTCGTGGCGACCGAGCTCGGCCCGCGTTGCTCTACGACGGACCCGCGGAAGATTTGCCTCTGGTGGTGGTGCGCAGGTTCCTGGCGTGGTACCGCGGCGAGCTGGAGCGCATCCGTGCTCTTGCACCTGGACGTCGGATAACGCGGTGGGAAGCGCTGGAACGTCAGCTTGTTTACCTGTGGGCGACCCCGGACTTTGATGACCTGGCCGCTCAAGCGGCCGATCTTTGGGTCCAGGACGTGCTGAACGTCTCCGTGCTACGCCTACTGCGTGGGGTGCCATCTGCCGCTCTTGCAGGTGCTCCAGAGCATCTGCGCAGGCTGCCCATCGGCTACCAGGTCCTTCGGATGGACCTGGCCGGTCGCTTGCCTCTGGAACTCGTGTCGGTGCGCGACGGGGCTGAGCTCGTGCGGGTCCAGACCCGCCCTCAGCCCGTCTACATCGACCGTTGGGAAGTATCTCGTCGCCAGTATCTCCGCTTTCTTTTGCTGGGCGAACGAGGGGGCCAGGAAGAGAGTGGCGTAGTTAAGTTCGCAAGCGGCGCGCTGAACGCCCCTGTTGACCGGGTCACCTGGTTTGACGCTGTCAACTACTTGCAATGGGCCGGGCGCGGGTTGCCGACGGCGGGCGATTGGCGCACGGCGAGCCGGGGTGCGGTTGTGTTGAGGCGAAGCTCTGGCAGGTCGGGGGCCGTTTATGCGCCGGATGACGTGGCGGCGACGGGGTGCGTGAACCTGCTGGGCGGTGCGGGCGAGTGGCTGGCTGATCCGACCGACCGGAAGTCTGACTCAGGGCACCCTGGAAGGCGGCTTGCCGTTTTGCCTGTTCCGGATCGTCCGGGAGCGATCCGCCTAGTCGCGTTGTCTGCCGAAACGCAGCGGGAAAACCTCGGGTTTCGTGGGGCGCTCGTCCTCCCGCCGACGGCTGCACCAACAGGGCTCGACACCACAGCACCACAAGTGGGCGCCGGCTCGCCTTTCCACACCGGACATCCGGTGGACGCAGAAGCGGCCGACGCTAGCGAATAGCCCGGGGGGCGGTACGGTCCTTGGGCACGAGCGTTCGGTACTTCCGCCCTTTGAGTCGTTGCTTGAGGTCCTCGCGGGCCGCGCGGGCGATCTCGGGGTTGAGCAGAACGTCCACGGCTGTGAGTGCCAGGACTTTCGCGGCTGCGATCAACCCCTTCTCACCGATGGTCGATCCGACGCTGGCGACGTTCTGCCAACTGTGACCGGGCGCGCCTGCAATAAAGCACACCGCGCCGAGGCCCGAGGTGGGGACGAACCAGGAAATATCCCCCACGTCCGTAGAGCCCTTCATGCGGTCCGGTTTTTCCGGCAAGGGTTCCAGCCTTTCGTGGAGCGGCACGTCAGCATCGAAGCCGGGCTGCGCTTTGAGCGGCTCCTGCAGCTTGGCGGCGAACGCTTTCTCCTCTTCGGTGAACTGCGGCGGGCCAACGATCTGAAAGTTCTTGTAGACGAGTTCCGACAGGGGGCGGTTCGGGATCAGCTCGTGGTTGTCGGTGACCACTTCGATTTCGACACGAGTACGAGACATCATGGCCGCTGCTTTGGCGATATCCATGACCCAGCGCGCGTACGCCTCCATGTCCTCGTGTCGGTCAGCCCGTACGTAGTACCAGACCTGTGCTCGGGGTGGCACCACATTTGGCTGGCCCCCTCCGTCAGTGATCACGTAGTGGATCCGGGCGTCCTCTTTCACATGTTCCCGCATGTAGTTGACTCCCACGTTCATAAGCTCGACACCGTCCAGAGCGCTGCGGCCCAGATGGGGGGAAGTCGAGGCGTGCGCGGGAGTGCCGTAAAAAGTGAACTTGATGGACGCAATACCTTTGGAGGAGGTGAACAGCACGTGGTTCTTGCTCGAGGGGTGCCAGTGCAGGCAGACATCCAGGTCACGGAACAGTCCGGCGCGGAGCATGTAGAACTTGCCGATGCCCGTTTCTTCAGCGGGGGTTCCGTACAGCCGAATGGTTCCGGCCAGGTCATGGCGCTCGATGGCGTAACGCACCGCGATGGCGGCTGCGACGGCGGC
>JALSID010000015.1 GCA_026981825.1 Planctomycetota bacterium | reverse complement strand
GGTGTTCAGGTAATGATGCATGCCGAAGACGAGGGTTATGTTTGGATTGACGAGGTGCCCTTCGCGGGCCCCCCGAGCGACGGCGTCACGAATCATCGCTCGGATCGCCTCGGGCGAGGGCCCAACGTTAGCGAGCTTGATCATGAGCCAGGGCGAGAGCGACTGGATCTGGACCGCCTCCGAAATCACGGCCTGCGGATCGTGAGCCCTGGTGGCATCCGTCTCGCGGCTAAAAAGGAAAGATTTCGCCGGATCGAGCCACTTCTCAAGCACACGGGCCGACTCCAGCGCCTCCCGGTTATAAAGCGTGTTGAAGATCTCCACCGGATCCTTGCCTTCAGCACTGAGACGGGCAATCTCCTCATCAAAGACTCCCTCCTGCACCTTCTGCAGAAACAGCGTCTGATTGCTGGTCTGCCCAAGGACCCCCTTTTGGACCCACTTCTCCAAGGTTTCCCGATCGGTCAAGCCGTCGATGAGGAACGCGTTACCGCCCGTGTCGGGGTCGTACAACTCTGCCAGCGAACGTGCTATTCGTGCCATCGGTCGCCTCCGGCAAGATCAAAGTGGAGTCTCCATCCAGCAGACTAGTCAATCGTACACGGCAGCGAGACGGGCTGTCGCGTGTGAGGACGTGCAGGTAGAGCCACTCCAGGGTGTGGCCCGGTCGGAGAAATGGGCACGGTGTAACCGGCCGAGATGCTGGGTCGCCTCGGCGCCAGCCGTCACTAATGCGAGTGCGCTGAGCGACAGGGCTTATTGGAGGCCAGGCCGATCCCGCAGGTTCCCGCGCGCCGGACGGCAGAGTGGGTACAGGAGAGAGCCGTCCCGCCGTCACCGTCCTGGCACCGGGACGCGAAGCGGCTCGACGTCGAGCACAACGTCCGGTTCGCGGTCCGCATGGGGGTTTTCGGGGGACATGGTCTCGAAATCGAGCAATCCGGTCGCTTCTGCAGGAACGACCGAAGGGGGTGGTTCGTCCGCAAAGCTGCCACGTCGGCGGTTCCAAAGTCGGGTCACCCACTGCGGCAACCGGAGCCGGAACCGACGCGCCCGGAACGGGCTAGCACCGGAGGCCTGCCTGACGACGCCGCCCCCGGAGGTCGCGGCGCTCGTCGACGGCCGACGGTGGGTTTCCTTCGGCCCAGATGGGTCGCGGTCGAGCCAGGCTGAAAGCGTTCGCCACGGTCGGGTGACCAGGTCTCGCACCCGATCCCAGGCTGCCTTTACGCGACCGCCGTGCTCGGGCCCCGTGGCAGGCTCGGCTGAAGAAGCCGCCAGCAATACGCACGCTACAAGAACGGATCGCATCTCCGTGCCCCCGCTGGTCCCGATTAACTCCGGGCCGGTTATAAGCTATTGAACGGTCGCTGCCAAGGGCACCGGTCGCGCATCGCCCACGCGATGGTTCAGGTACTTCTGAAAATGGACCAGAACGACCGTCACCCGCCTCAGTGGGGCCGCCGGTTCAGGGAACTCGCTCCGCGGCCGGTCGACGGGAGCGGGACGAGCAGCCAGAGGGGCCGGCTGGCAAGTCCGAATACGGGGGGCATAGTCGTACCGAACGGGGACAGCCCGCACTCAGAACAGCGTATCGCGGCGTCCGAGGGGCTCGATGCAGGCGGGGACGTCGTTCGAGGATCGGTTGACAATGGTGGCGACCGGGTAGGCTTCGAGCTGGTCGGCGGGAGCCGGACGGAGCAATTCCCGAAGCGCGGCCGGATTGTCGCAGCCGGGCGAGAGCCAGACGTCCCAAGCCTCCTTCGGCAGAATGACGGGCATACGGTCGTGCAGCGGGCGCACGACCTCGTTAGCGTCGGTCGTCAGTATCGCGCACGACTCGAGCTCGACGCCATCCTGAGACCACCGTTCCCAAATGCCTGCAAACGCCATGGGCTGGTCGTCCTTGCGCCGGATGTAATAGGGTTGCTTTTTCGTTCGGCCGCGCCGTTGCCACTCGAAAAAGCCGTCGGCGGGGATGAGGCAGCGGCGCTGCCGGAACGCGCTGCGGAAGGCAGGCTTCCTGTCCACCGTTTCCGAGCGCGCGTTGATCAAGACGCTGTTTAGCTCCGCGGGGTCGTTAACCCACGACGGCAAAAGCCCCCACCGCACGGTCGCCCATTGCCTCTGCTGGTCTGCACCAAGCCGCACGGTAAGCACGAGCTGCGTTGGCGCGATGTTGTACCGCGGCTTCAGCTCGGCCAGCAGCGGCAGGTCGAAAAACTCAGCCAGTCGCTTGGCAGGCGTGCGGAGTGTGTATCGACCACACATCTTTTCGATTCCACGGTCTACCCGGGTCGGACCGCAAGGTTAATACGCTGTGCGGCAGGAGCTGTTTCGCGAACGGTTCGCAGTTCAGGTACTGCCAACCCAGAATCGCAAGGCTGCTCGGCGCGAGAGCGAGGACCGTTTAGGCCAGCAGGGCTGCCAGAATGCCACTGAGGACAATGCCATCGAAGGTTCCCGCACCTCCGATGACCACCAGGTTTACGGGCATGGTCAGGACGCGCGGCAGATGGAGCAGGTCCGCCCCGGCGAGGGTACCAAGCACCCCAGCCACGAAAGCCGCCGGAGCGCGGTAGAAGGGGGGCGCGGAGAAACCGAATAGGGCCCACGTCGCGAGCAATGCGACAACGGGAGGTACCAGCAGGGGGACAACCACGCCGAGGCCCGGAACAGGCCGGGCGACGAGGAAGCAGACCAGCGCGGTGATTCCGGTTGCCGCCATCGCAAGGAGGAACGGGCCCGGCCCCCGGAACGCCAGATGCACCAACTCAAAGATGGCCAGGGCCGTGGGTACAACTCCGCCTCCAAAATTGATCGCGATCACGACCTCGTCAGGAGTGCGGACGACCGGCGCCAGAAAGGGTGGCCAGGGAAACGGTGGCCGCACTTCGACCACCACGCTGGGCCGCTCTACGCGATACACGGGGATGTTGACGAAGCTTCCCACCACGATCAGGAGCACGACAAGGAGAGCCGTCATTGGAGTGAGGTGAAGCCGCTCCAGTGCCTGCTGCATGGCTGCCACGAAGAAGACGGGCATCAGGCACATGAGCAACAGCAGGCCGAGGACCGTCAACAAAAAGCCCATTATTGCCAGGGCATGGAGGTCAAGGGGGCTGCGTTGCATAAGACTCCTCGAGACTTCTCTGTTAGACGAGCAGTAATCGTAGGCCGGATCACGCGAGCGGGTGCACAAGGGACCACGCCGCCTCGCTGTTCCACAAGTGGTTCCGAGCCGTTGGGACCCGAGCTGGACGAGAGGATACCGCGCGCCGGCGCACGGAATGCCTTGCGAGGGCCTCAAGTCGACGTGGTGCCCCGTGGCAGAACGGAAACGACGCGCCAGACCGGCGCCATGTCCGCTCCGGTGACACGATGGCGGGCACGGATTAAGTCGGGGGGGGCGCTGCTGCGTCACGGAACCGATCGGTTTGTCCGCCCTGTTTCACTCTGGACCTCGGATGGCAATAGGACGCTTTGAAGAGGCGTGCCCGGCAGCAGAAGGCGCCGGGCCGCACGCGCTCCCGGTTAGGAACCGCTCTTCCGGGATCGTGCTCCAGATCCCCCGCGGAGGCGCCACTGCCCCTGCTCGGGTAGCTTGGAGGCGAAGTGGGACCTGTGCGCGAGACGAAAGACGACACGGTTTTTGGCCGGACAACAGGGCGGATTCAAGTTATTTCAAAGTACCTCGTGTTGACCGCGGAGTGCCTCGTAAGTGAGCACGGAGGGCCAGAATGGCGAGAGCCAAAAAAGATGTAAGCGCCAGGGCGCTGGAACAAGCCGAGGCGCTCGAACAAGTCGAAAAGGCATTCCGAGACCTGTTTGGAGGCGTTAGCGGCGATCCGGAAGCAGGTGTCGGTTCCGACGATGTACCACACTTTACCGCGATCGCCGGAGGATCCTGGCGGCTCGCCGCCACGGTTACCTGGCTGTTGTACGAAGGCTGCGAGAATGCCTTGCCGAGCTCGTGGGTAGGCAGGTAAGGCTCTCTGGGTGCAGTAAAGAGTATACGCTGCAGGGGGAGAGTCGCACCGTGAAAACAGCCGCGCGGGAATCCATACTCGCGATGCCTCTGGCGTATTGCTCGGACTGTCAGCTTTCGTTGCCCTGCAGGAAGAAATAAGCCGGTTCTCATCCGGTGCGGCTGGCCGGTCGGAAAACTGGTTCCAATCGAGTGGCAGTCGTTGCGATTGTGCGCTACGGAAATGCCGCCCCCAGATGGTAGCAGGCCTCGGTGCCGACCGGCATGGGGGCTGGTTGCGCGTGTCATGGTGGTCGCCGTACCGTCAGCTTTTGCCCCTTGTGCCACAGGATACTCCGGTTGCCCGTTGGACGGTCCGCCGACTGGACGTCGTGCGTGCCGCCTAAACGCCGAAGCCACCTACGATCTCTGGCCCATGAGTTGTGGGGGCAGCTATGGCGATCCTGCAAGCGACTTTGCTTGGCATGCCCGCTACAAGCAGGTTTTCGCTCCGTTCGCTGTGCTCGGCCGCGCCCGGTCGCAAGGCTGGTGCAACGAAAACCACTGAACGATCAGGAGACGGCGCCAGTTAGTCCGCCGGCGGTGTGAAGTAGATGGCGTAGACGCGCGGGCTTTCAGCCCGGTATCGCCCGCCGTGCAACTGCACTCGCAGTCGGACGATATCGGCGGGCACGTGCTCCAGTGATGCTCGCCCGTGCCACGTGGCCGGGACAGCGATCCCCTCCGTGGTTATCGGGTCGGCATCCGCCAGGGTGTAGCCCGGAATGGGGCGCCCCTGCCGATCGAGCAGTTCCACCTTGACCCATCTATCGAGCCGAGCATGTACGTTGTCGAGGTTCAGCAGGACGCGTTCGGTGCGCTTGTCGTGCAGCCGGATGGGCACGGTGACGAAGGCTCCTGTGCGCGGCCCGGGGCGGGTGTACGTCCAACCGATGTCGATGGCTAAGTACCCGAAGCCGTCCCGCCGCAGCGTCGCCAGGCCGATCTGCATGCCGCCGGTTTCATTGCCTCGGGGCGAACCGCTGTAATACAAGAACGTCTTATCGCCCACGTTCACGAACGGGGGGTAACCCTGCAACAGGAATGTGGAATCCCACTCACCTGCGTTGCCCCGACGCAGGATGGTGGCCAGGGGCCAGGGTTCCCACCAGCTTAGGCCATCGTGGCTCAGCAGCAGACCAAGGTCCACCCGGGTATCTTCCAATTCGTGACGGTCGAGGAACTGACCGCACAGCCCCAACGTCAACCCGGGACGAGGCCACGGCGATACTGCCCCGTGGGTCTGGTAGTAACGGTACTTGTCGTGGTAGGTCCAGATGGTGAACCCGTCCCATTCCCAGAACGGTCGGTCGAGGCGGGGCGAATGAAACGCTCGCACCACTCGCCCTCCGGCGGGCGTTAGCCCCTGAGCATAAATCACCCACCGGTCGCCGACACGAGTCAGAATCTGGCCCTCGGCATCCACCCAGCGAGTCGGCAGGGGCCGATCCACAACATGCCAGCGCAGACCATCGCTGCTCCATGCCCACGTCCACAGCGAATGGCGGTAACCGGCGCGCGGATTCCCCTTTGGAACCGGCGCTTTGAACGGCCGGTCCGGGTCCGACCGGTCGTAGTAAACGATCCCCGTGACGAGCCCCGGCACGAGGTTGTTCTTCTTGGAACCACGGTATGTGGCCAAGCCAAGATGGGGGCGGACCCAATGGACTCCGTCGTCGCTTTCTGCATAGGCAATCTGCCCGGCCGGCAGCGTCCAGTACCACATGCGAAACCTGCCATCGATGAAGTGAACCCCGCCGAGCTGAACATTCTCAGCGTCAGGGGCACCGGGAGGACCGAACCGAAGTACAGGGTTGTCCGGGTGTTTGACCGCCTCGCACACGGTCAGGCTGACCCCTTCGTTAACGGCTACCTGGGTCGTATCCACAAGCAGCAATGGCCATCGGCTGTCGCGGATCGATGGCGACGGTGAACCCGACCCGGCAGAGGGGGTTCGTACTACGTCTTCCCCCTCGGCTATGGCAAGTGAGCCGATCAGGAACCGCCCCCCAGTCAAGCCGAGGCCGAGATAGCCAACGGCCGCCCAGACTAACCTCGCCCATCGTCTCACGGTTAGCTTTCCCCTTGGAGTAGACGAGCGCTTCTTTCTCATGGTCCACCTCGGGAACCTCTTCAGGCTGGCTGAGACTGTCATGGCCCCCTTCTACTCGAAGGTATCACACCAGTGGCACGCACGCAATGTCTCGCATCTAAGGTGAATCGTCCGCTACGATAGCCATCGACCTCCTGGGTATCTCACCGGTGCTAAAGTCAGCCCCCACCGACGGTTTTCCGAATCGAAACGTTGACCGAGGGGGTTTCAGACAGCCATTCGCTTCAGATGCTGGCGCGGATGCTTCGCTGGTTCGACGAGACGGACCTGGCCGCTGCAGTGGCCCCGAAGCCTCTGCTCATCTGCGGGACCCGCGACAAATATGGCCGGCCGATTCCTGCCCGCCGGATGGAAGCGATCTACAAAGAGGCACGCAGTCGTTACAAGGCATTGTGCCGCGAATCCGCCCCTCGACTGGCGACCGGCCCGTGCGGCCTGCGCACGCTCACCGAATGGCTGCGTTGGGTCCAGAGGACCGAGCAGGCCCTTGATTGACGAGTCCACCTGCGGCGCCGTGCGCTTGCGAGACAAAAGTGACCTTGCCCGTCGGGACCGGGGCGCGTCTGGCGCCCGGGCTCGCCTGGCGGCGAGCCGTCCGCGTCCTCCCTCACTTTGCAAGCGGAGAGTCCCGTCACTCCCACCACATTCTCTTTCTGGAGAGCGTGTCTCCGGCCCCCCTCGACACCGTTTGCTCGAACACGCGCCCCCGGGCCGCCGTAGACACCGCCCGGACGTTCGGCTCAAGTGGTCAGGTCGACGGCGATCCTGAATTCCATCGC
>JALSID010000014.1 GCA_026981825.1 Planctomycetota bacterium | reverse complement strand
TGCCATCCGCCAATGGTACAAGCTCGTAGTCGCCAAAGATGTTCGGCGCCTCGCGCTGCAAGATCTGCAGCATCTTCACCGCAACCTTGCGGATTTCCACGTCCGCGTGCTCACTGGCCCGCATCTCGATGAAGTGTCTCAGCGCACGCGCGTTCGCGGTCACGAATATCTTCGTCTCCGTTGCGTTGGGCAGCACACTCCGCGCCGCCTGCCGTGCGAGCTTTCGGCGTAAGGTGCGATCCGGGACGTCACGGAACCGCTCCTGCAAGCGGGCCACTAACTCGCGATAAGCCCTCCGTGCCGCCTGGATCGCCTCCAGCCAGATCCGATGGAGCTCCTCGTCCTCCGCGATGCAGTCGGGCTCGATGAAGCCCGCTTCCGACTCGTCCACATACCGCTGGCTTAACTGGGAGTAGCCGAAACCCGCCCGATGCCGTACCAGCTCGTGCGAACAGGATCGGCTGATGCCGGTGATCACAAAGTTCCAGACCGCGTGTTCGAGCACGCTTCCGTGCGCCATTTCGATCAGGTGCCCGATGTACTCCCTGTTTGTCTTGCGGCCGCGCCCGTAAGACATGTAGCAGAGGCGTCCAGCCATTTCGACAAGCTTCTCCGCGCCCACCTCCGTGTCGGTCTCCCAGGATACCCCGTGATCCGCCAAGAACCGATCGATCTGCTCCACATTGATCGATGCTCGACCAACCAGGTAGACGGTCGGTTCGCGGATAACCGTGGGCTCATCCGAACCGACGATGCCATCGTTCTCCTTCTGGGTCCCCGACGACGATGCCGTTGCCATTCCGGACTCCTTCTTGCTGGTCGCCTCAGGCTCACCGAGTTTCGTACGGATGGCGGGCCGCAGCCGCCACAGCCACCTCCGCTAAACCCGATTCTACCGGCTCGTGTCGTCTGAGTTCACCCGGCGCCCAATAACGCCCAATTCGGCCACGCTCGCCCATGGGCCACCGTTCACTTCCGAGACCGTTCGCAACTGTACGAACCGGCCCCGCACGGGGCGACAGTCAATGCGTTGAGGCCTGCGCGTCTTTTGCAGCCGGGCGCGGACAAGAGGGGCACCGAAGCGTTTCGGATCATCCGATACGTAAAAGTCACACTCCCGCAGCGTTCCATTCCAGCTCCGGTCCTGGCGGGCCAGGTAGTAGAACCCGACGATCTCGTAGCTCTGGCCCAGGTCGATCACAAGGTCGTGGGGATGCGTCCTCAGGCGGGGGGAAAACTCCGTATGCCACCAGGTCCGGGGATCGCCGTCAATCGCATGCCGGGCCAGACGGCCCGTCACACGCGACTCGCTACTGGCTCGGACCACCCTCCAACCGGTCTGGCCCAGGACCTGACGACGGGGCAAGTCGTAGACACGCCGGTCGAGTTCACCGAATTTCGCGCGGCGGTCTTTCTCGTGCAAGGATCGATCGTAGAAGAACCCCTCTTGCGGCTCCTCGTGCGCTTGTCGAGCGAACCCGATCAGCCGCTGCAGAACGTCGGGCTTTTTCTCCGCCAGGTTCTGGCGTTCCGAGACATCCCTGTCCAGGTTGTACAGCTCCCAGGGCCGATGGCGACCGGGGCGAATGGCTTTCCATGGCCCCTGACGTACCGCCACCTGGCCGCCGTACTCCCAATAGAGGTAGCGATGCTGCGGCTGCTTCCGCCCCACCACCTCCTCACCCAACAGCTCGGGGGCAATCGAAATACCGTCGATATCGGGTGGCGGCTCGGCGCCGGTGATCTCCGCAAGCGTGGGAAGTACGTCTGGGAAATACCAGAGAAGGTCACTCACGCGCCCCGGAGCGATGTGGCCGGGCCAGTGCCAGATCATCGGCACGCGAAGCCCGCCCTCGTACAGGTTCCCTTTCCCGCCCCGAAACTCGACCCCCGTACGCGGATCGACGTTTGGCGCATGAAAACCGCGGGGGTGATCGCGGTCGGCGAAGTACGCATGCCCCCCATTATCCCCCGACACAACGATAATCGTGTTCTCGAACTGACCGATCTCCTTGAGCAGTTGCACGAACTCGCCGACCTGCCTGTCCACCATGTTCACCATCGCCGCGTAGACTCTCGCGGCGTGGGGCCACGGCTTGTCCCGATACAACGCCCACGAAGGATCCGACCGGGGAATATCGTGCCAGCCGTGGGGAGGAGTCACCGGCACGTAGCAAAAGAATGGGCGGTCACCGTTGGCACGGATCCACTTCTTCGCCTCTTCGACGATCACGTAGTGCGAGTACGTCCGCCCAGAGCGCCCTCCTCTGTTGCCGGGGAGCAAAACCTCCGAGCTGTTCCGGATGAGGTAGGGGGGATAGTAGGAGTGGGCATGGACCTGGTCGTAGTAGCCGAAGAAGACGTCGAACCCGTGTCTTTCCGGGACCCCGGTGGAACCACGACCACCGCAGCCCCACTTGCCGAACCCCCCCGTGACGTAACCGACCTGCTTCAGAACGGAAGCAATCGTGGGCTCGTCTGCTCGCAGTGGCGTACCGCCGTCGTTTCTGCGAACCGACGCATGTCCCATGTGCTTACCCGTCATCAAGGTACACCGCGTGGGAGCACACACGGGCGCACCGGCTAGAGCCTGGGTGAATCGGATGCCATGGGCTGCCAATCGGTCAATGTTGGGCGTGCGGAAGTGAGGATGCCCCATACACGAAAGCTCATAGTAACCCAGCTCGTCCACGACAACGTACAGGATGTTCGGCTTCCGCTCTGCCCCGAGCAGGGCGACCGAAAGCCCCAACCAGATCAACGGCCAACGCGGCCGGAAACGCATGAGCTTGCCTCCGCACGGTTCAGACACGACCTCTATGGTACGCGCACCCCGCCAGGGGCAGTTCCTGCCGCCAATCCATAGGGGGAAGAACGTTTCGCACATGTAGCGGCGGCGGGGACCGCCCTGACACGCACCTCCTCAACCCGGCGCACGCCGAACGGTTAACCCGTCCATGGGAGCAGCAATCACAGCGATGTTCGGCGCACTCCGCAGTCGGATCGCTTACCCGAGCAGCCATCGGACGGGAGAATCCAAACCGATACGGACCCGGGCCTGCTGGCGGTGTTAAACACAAGTCGATACCATGACTGCGATTTATGTGCTATGCTTGATCAACCAAGCAGCGCACTCTGTTGCCCCGGAGCAAACCTATGGCGGACGTAACAGGGTTTGAAGCGTGCGACCAGCGGCTTTTGTGCGGGATGATCGATTCGATGCCCTGTCCTGCGGCGGCGTTCGACGTAAGCGGGCGGATTCTGTACGCGAACCAGGCCGCGGCTAGGACGTTACAGAACGCAAGAGTGCAGCAGATGATCAGCGCCGCGGTGCGGAGCAAGTGGCGGGGTGAAGGACGGCTGGGTGACAAAGCGGTCTACCAGAATGAACGTGCGATTCGGCAATTACGAGAGCTGGGGATCGTATTGCGGATCTGTTACGCGGCCCCCCAGTACACGGTGGTGTGCTGGCCGGTACCGAATCGGGGTAGCAACTGCTGGTCCTGCTGCATCGGCGCCCTCGGTGAGCAGAATCCCGGCCGCGCCGTGGCGCAAAAGCTTCCGAGTCTCCTCACCGCGATCAACTTTCTAGAAAGCGAGGCGGTACTGGCGGTAGCGGCGCTTCTGCCACACTTAACCCTTGCCGAAGGAACCCCGATCTCATGCTCGCTGCAAGAAACGGGAGTGCGGCAAGGGACCCAGGGGGGGCATGTCTGCCGCGATGCTGCGACTGCGGCAGCCAGCCCCTGGCAGGACGTGCGCTCGGAACGAAACCTGGGCAAGGACCTTCGGACGACGATAGAGCTGGTCCGCGGCATCGCGACCGGGCTACGCATGTTATGCGCAGAGCTGTGCCAATTGCAGGCGGAGCCAACGACTTCCCCATCGGTAGCCCAGAGATGCTGTTCGTGTGGAGGTAATGGGGAGAGCTGTTGTGCGGGCACAGTAGCTCCCCCCCTCATGCCTCAGGAGTTCGACGATTGACAAGGAGGTCCTACGTAGATCGATTGCAAAACTCGCACGAGACGGAGGTGTTTTCGGCCGTACTCGTGTGGAACTCGGCGCGACGTTTCCCGGACGGCTGCGCAAACCTGCCGCATAGGCGTCCATCGAGGGATGCTGCTTCCCCCTCAGCCCTCTTCCGCGCGGTCGTCCAGCTTCAGCACGATGCGCAGCTCGCGGATCTCCGTGCCGAACCAGATGACCAGGCGGGACAGAAGTTTCTCGAGGACGAACAGAACGTCCTCGGCCCGTGGCCCATCGATGGTCGCCCGCAGCCACTCGTCGGTTTCGTGGAGGTCCACCGTGACCTGCTGCCTTCTCACATGGCGAAGTTGAGGGGGGGAGCCATCGTGAAAAAGCCAGGTCAGCGCCCTGGACTCGACGAATTGACGGATGCTGTCGACAACTGCCGTCGTAGTTCGCGTGGTGAGAAACAGTTCTACCATACGACGCACCCGGCCGGCGGCGTCAGTACGGTGGCACCAACAGGCGCACCGCAGCCTGACGGAGTACCGACGTGCCAAGGCTCTCCCGTGACGTGCGTCCGTCGCGGGCACCGGGCAAGAGCCAACACGAGAAACGGGGTCCGACCCCGACACAAGCCCATTATAGCAACACGCTAACCAGGTATGGCGAGCGTCTCTGGGGTTATCAGAAGTCGGGTTCGGGCAGACGGAAAGTTTGTGACAGCGGTCTTACGCAAAACGCACCCTATGGGCAAAGAGATTACCATAGCTTTCATGTTCGCAAAACGTGCGTGAGGAGGTGGTAATGCGGTGGAGTAGGCATCTAACGATAGCAGCCCTGGCTGTCGCTGGCGTCTGCATTGGCGCTGGTTTCCTCCCCGCCAGCCCCCCACAGCGGGCGGCTTGGAAAGCGGGCGCGGCGCGCGTTGACATCACACCGGCGCAACCTATGCCTATGGCCGGATATTACTCACGCGGCAACCGGCCGTTCGACAAAATCGTCCAGCCACTGAACGGCAAGATCCTGGTTCTGCGCTGGGGTGAAGGTCCCCCTGTCGTCTTCATCACCCTCGATTTGGTTGGCGTTCCCCGCTCCTTCACCGACCGGCTCACCGCCGATCTGCGCAAGAGGTTTGGAATACCGCCGGAACGCGTGTGTGTGGCGACCAGCCACACCCATACGGGTCCTGCAGTGCACGAACAGTTCCGAGTGCTGTTAGGATTCACCTCCGAGCAATGGGCAGCGATTGAGCGTTACTTGGACCACGTACACCGCCAGCTTGTGGGGGCTGTTGGGCAGGCGTTAGCCAACGCACGGCCCGCTTGGCTGGAATACGCCGTGGGGACGTGTCGGTTCGCGATGAACCGCCGTGCGCGGCGAGGGGGCCGGATTGTTCTCGGCGTCAACCCGAACGGTCCTGTGGACCATTCTGTGCCCGGGTTGTGGGTTCTTGGCGCGGCGGATCGTCGTCCCATGGCAGTGCTGTTTGGCTACGCGTGCCATTGCACCACGCTAGGTGGCGATTTCTTCGGGATTTGTGGCGACTACGCCGGCTACGCTCAAGAGCAGCTCGAGGCCCGTTTCCCTGGGATCACGGCTTGCTTCGTCGCCGGATGCGGTGGCGATGCCAACCCGTATCCCAGGGGCAAATTGGCCCTGGCGCGCCAGCATGGCCAATCGCTTGCCCGAGCGGTTGAGAGCACGCTCAGCGGCAGGAGACTCCCGGTGCGCGGCCCCGTGGCGGCGGTGAGGCGTACGGTCCAGCTCGAGTTTGCCCGTGTCCCCGACGTTGCGGACTACGCGCGTCTTGCCGAAAAGGAGCCCAACTCAAGGCGGGGCAAACACGCGCGCTGGATGGTGGAGCTAGCCAGACGAAACGGTGGCCAGCTCCCGGGCACGTATCCGTATCTGATCCAGGCGTTTCAGTTTGGTGACGATCTCACGTTTGTTGGCCTGGCCGGCGAGGTGGTGGCTGAGTACGGGCTGAACCTGAAGCGGAGGTTCGCGGGCAACGGACAGCCGCCCGTATGGGTTGCTGCTTATGTGAACGATGTCTTCGCCTACATCCCGACCCGACAGATGCTGCAGGAAGGGGGTTATGAACCGGTGGGTTCGATGATCTCCTGGGGATGGCACAGTGTGTGGGCGGACACGGTCGAAGAGGCGGTGATGAAAGGTGCCGCGCAGGTCATAGAGGAGCTGCGCGGTGCGGACGGACCTTAGGCCGAGGTCGATCTGGCTCGATTACGTCGGCCACCGCGGTGTTTCCCCGGTGGTCGACGTGTCTGGATCCTTCCATATGCCGGCGTCCCGTTTCTCAGTTCCGCAAGGGCGGCCGCGGCGCCCCACTACGCGGCATAGCGGGGCTCACTGGGAGAGTCTCTGGCCGCCATGTGCTCCCACGGCGACCTGCGCGACACTCCTCCTACGCGCTTCCGCTGCGGTTCGATCGACGTGCTGCCCAAGTCTACATGGACACCGTCGGCGGGATTCGTTAGCAGAGGAGGACGTGTCTGGCAACAGGGGAGTTAGAATTGCGCGTTGAGGGCTCTAACCCGGCGAACGGAGCCTGTACATGGCCCAGGGGCAGATCGATCCCCAACAAGTTGAGCGCAAGAAGGAGGAGATCCGCGAGCTCGTCCGCCAGATGAAGGAGCTCGCCGAGCAGGATGCTGCTCCTGCGGTGTTCTTCCAGGAATACCTGGACCGACTGGTCCGCGCGCTCGCGGCTGCGGGGGGCGCCATCTGGGTGCGGATCCCGGGGGGTGGGATTCAATTGGCCGCCCAGGTGGAGTACCTGGACGTGGCCGAATGGACCGGAGGGGAGGACGGAAACGATCACGCCCAGTTCCTGTCCTACATGTTCCAGGAAGGAACAGCGTGCGCCTGTCCGCCCCATTCCGGACCGGATGGGGCGTTGGTCCGATTTCCCCGCGCGAACCCTTCGGATTTCCATCTTGTGGCGGTTCCCGTGGTTGTG
>JALSID010000013.1 GCA_026981825.1 Planctomycetota bacterium | reverse complement strand
CCTGAGCGCCGAACACGGGGTTCTCCAGGTAAGCCCCCAGGCTCCGCCACTCCGTCCAGGCAGTCGCGTCCGCTTCGTGCCGGGTTACTCCGATTTCACCATGATGCTCCACCCGCATCTGGTTGCCCACCGCAACCGCACGGCGATCGGGCTCTGGCCAATCGGTCCCAGGAACTGATGCCTGACGCTGGGCTGTCGGCATGAACTGGGGGAGGAAGATCTGCAACGCTGGGGCTGCACTCCCGCGGGCCGCCCGCCGGGAAGATCGCCGACAAGGGGCAGGCACGCTTGAACAGACGTTAGGCCAGGAAGGGGTGGAGGGGTAACATGATACCGCAGCCGACAGTTGTGGACCACGCCGCCGTAGTCGGTCCGCATTTCGACCGGCCCATAATCTTAACACGTCCAGGGTTGCGGGCGGGTCAGGCCGGTGGAGTATGTTGCCCAACCGATCGACGGCCTGACGGTTCTACCGTGTGAGTCGCAGGGGGAGATGGGTAACGCGGTATGTGTGAAGCGGACGATCCTCCGAAGGGGCGGGCGTACGCAGGAGGATTTGGCCTGGCGGGGCATGAAGCAGAACCCTCTGGTTGTGCCGCGGGGGAAACGGGAAAGCTAGTGGAGAAACAACAGCATGCGCGCGGCAGTGATCAGTATCGGCAGCGAGCTCGTACGGGGCAGAACAGTGGACACAAACTCAGCATGGCTGAGTGGTGAGCTGTTCCAGTTGGGGATTCCGGTCTCCTATCACCTGACGGCCGGTGACGATTTGGACGGCATTGTGCGCGTGCTTGAGGCGGCCGCCGATTGGGCAGACTTGGTGATCAGTACGGGAGGGCTGGGCCCCACTCAGGACGACCTGACACGAGATGCCCTGGCGAAGGTCGCCGGCACCCCGCTGGTGCTGCACGAGGAGTCGCTGCGCCGGATCCAAGAGCGCTTCGAACGGATGGGACGGTCCATGCCCGCGCGTAACCGCGTGCAGGCTCTTGTTCCGGATGGTGCCGAGGTGATTCCAAACGATCACGGGACCGCTCCTGGCATCTGGCTGGAGCTCGATAGACCTGGGGGCAGACGAGCGTTGATCGCTTTGCCGGGGGTTCCGACCGAGATGAAGCGGATGTTCTGCGAGCAAGTGCGTCCGATGCTCAAACGGCGGTTCGATCTGCGACGGGTGTTCGTTGAGCGAAAGCTCCAGGTGTTCGGGGCGGGGGAGTCGCACGTCGAGGAGCTGCTCCTGGACCTAACTCGACGCGGCCGCGACCCGGAGGTGGGCATTACCGTCCACGAGGCGACCATTTCGATTCGCGTGGTGACCAGTGGCCACGACGAGCAGGAGGCCCTGAACCGCATGGAGCCCACCGTGCGGACCATCTACGAGAGATTGGGGGAGCTGATCTACGGCGAAGGGGACGAGGAGCTGGAGGACGCCGTGGCGCGCGAGCTCCGGCGGCTGCGGCTCACGGTGGCCGTGGCGGAAGGCTGCACGGGGGGCGTGTTGCAACGACGGCTCACCAGGCCTCCGGGTGCAACCCGATGGTTCCGCGGTGGCCTTTCCGCCTATACGAACGACGTCAAAAAGGAACTGCTCCGCATTGACGGCGGGCTCATGGAAGCAAAGGGGGCTGCCAGCGAAGAGGTTGCCTGCCGCATGGCCGAAGCCGCCCGCATCCTGTTCAAGGCAGACCTGGGCGTGGCCACGGTCGGGTTCGCGGGGCCGCAGCCGGCGGAGGCAGCCGGTCTTATCTGGACCGCTGTCGCCTCTGACGAACGCGTCACGTGCGAGGCTTATCAGAGCCTGGGCGACCGCGAGAGCATCCAGGAGCGAGGGGCGAAGGCCGCACTGAACCATCTACGCCGCCGGTTGAAACGCTCGTTGTGAGGTCGTGGGGTGCGGACGCTCCGGCACGGCCGATCGCCGAGCACTTAGGGTGCGACCATCGAATCGGAGCGATCAGCTTGCTGCTCCGCGCGTGCCGGCGATGACTGGGCACGTCCGGTTGAGGAGGGGGGCGGAAACGGGCCGGCGGCTTCCTCGGTCGTTTTTCCAAGCGTCGCTTCGAGTGCCCGTGCCAGGGTGGTGACGTCAGGGACTCGGTGTCGAGCTGCATCGGCTCCGGCGCCGGCGACGGCGCTGCCAAGGGCCGAGCGAAGCGCGACACCGGGCGGTAGCGACGCAGCGAAGGGAAGCGGCAGTCCGATGACGCCGGCAGGTCCGTCCCCCCAGAACCTCGCCCACTGCGCCGTGCCATCAACAACGAATGCCCGCCCGGATCGGCCGAACCGAATGCGCAGCATCCTGGCGGCGCTGGGGACGACCACCCGTTCGCCGGACCAGCTCAGGTGGCTCAGCAGTCGGCCGAACGCGGTGGGATAGGACACAGCAAGAAGGGGCGTCTTTCGGTCAAGCGGCAGAGCGAGCACGCTGTGGGCTTCCAGATCGACCAGCGCCCCCGTCTCGAAGCCCGGTCGGTACAGGACCTCAATAAGCTCCCCGCCCACAACCGTGGTCTTGTTCAGCGACACGGCGTTGCGAGCCCCCGCGACCAGTGACGCCTCCACCCGAACGCCAAGGTCGCAGCCGGCCAGGGTCACGTTGCTCAGCCGAACGCGGGCATTTTCGGTCACGGTGACGTTCACCGCGGGAGCAAACCCACGCACGTAAACGTTCTCCAGCGTAACATCCAGGTTTGGGTCCGGACGGACGCACGCCACGGCTGCCACATCGCGGCCTGAGGCGGCTGAGGAGAACCAGGTTTGGAGCGAACAGTTGCGCATGAGCAACGTTCGACCGCTGAAGACGATGGCGGCCTCTACGGGATGGGACGACGGCACGACGATGTGGACGTTCTCCAGTTGGAGACGCTCTGCCGCAACACGCAGCCCGTACCTGCCGGTCACGAGTAGCAAAGGCAGAATGCCTTCGTCCCCCTCGATGCGGACGCTACCGGTCAACTCAGCGTTGTCGACGACGAACGGGCCGGGCGAGACAAGTCGGATTCGGGTTCCTTGGCCAGCCGAGCCGATGGCCGCTGTCAGTTCATCGGACGTGCGCACGGCAACCGCGGTCGTGCGAGCGGGCTCTGGATGGGCCGTGCCGGGCCGAGGGAGCGCGAGGGGCAGGGAGCGAGGGGTGAGACCCAGGGTCCTGGCCGCTCGGGCAGCCAGATCTTGCGGCAGCGCGGACGCCAGGGCAAATCCGGCGCAGGCGAGGAGTGTGGCCGCGCATGCGACCCTGGCCGTCGGAGTCCACGTACCCCTGGGTTTCGGCTTGGGGCGGCGTCGGAGCCAGGGGAAACCCTCCCGCCGAAGGGCCACAAATGTCCCGTACACGCGGACGCGCGCACGTTCAAGAGCAGCAAGGGTCTCGTCTAGCTCTTCCAGCGTTCGAAAACGCTCTTCGGGCTCGGGGCTGCAGTTGCGGAGGAGAAAATCGCGTAAACGCCCCGGCATGCCGGCCAGGGGAGCGAGCTGCCGTTTCAGCCGCCAGCGGACCTGCTCGCCGTCCTGGGGAGGGTGTTTGGGGGGCGGGGAGCCGAGCAGCCCCTGCCAGACCACGGCGGCGACGGAATAGGCCAGCGAACTGAGCCGCTCCACTTGGCCGCGATAAAGGATTTCGGGTGCGATCCAGTCGAAGTATGGGGGACTCCGCCGCCCGCTCTCGAACAGACGCCTCACACCATCGGGACCGTGGAGCGCTGTGTCCACGAACACAATGCGGTCGAAAGCGTCAACAAACGTGTTGCTCGGCGTGAGCCACCGCACCGTCGGCACAGAGCGCAGCGCCGAGACAATCCGACGGGCGACGTGCAGCAAACGGTCGATGCGATTGCACGGCAGCCGGTCGAGCAAGTCCGGGAGGGACGTGGAGCGAAGATACTCCCGTGCAAGCGTGTTTCCGCACGGCAGCAAGGTCGAACACACCAGGTGAGGAGACGGCTCGGCTGCTTCCAAGCAGGCCGGTCGGTGCGGCAACGTCCGCAGTACCGTCCGGATCCCCTCGGGGTTACGGACCAGTAATGTAACGCTGCCTGGTCGGACGGCGAGGATCCGGAGCAGGCGGTAGGTGCCGTCACTGTCAGCGAGGGAGGAATGCCCCTTGGGGCGGACGAATTGCCAGGCGTATCCATCGCGCGCGAACCGCCAAGTTTCGGGGGCCCAGGAGATGGGCACGCCGTCGGCGCGAAGCTGTTCCAGCAACGCAGCAAGAGGGGCCGAATTGTGCACGAGCACCGGTTCGCTCATCGGATGAGTCGCTGCCGGGCAGTTTGCCAGAACGGCTAGAAGCTGAGAAGGCCGATCCGGACGGGATCAGCCGCCGTACGGCGCGGCACCCGCGGCGGAGGTTCCAGAGGACGGTTTCGCCGCTTCCGGTGGAGCTTTTCGTCGAAGGGCCGCGCAGGGCCCACTCTTGGGGAGGCCACTTATCGGCCGAAGGGCGGCTACTTTCGAACTGCCTCCAGGGCGAGCTGCAAGAGCTTTGTATCGTCGGGCACCTTGAGGGCTCTCACCTCCTTCAGAGCGGCGTCAACGGATAGCCCAGACTCGCGCACGCGGAACGTCAGCCAGAGGGCGCCAAACCGCTCGCCGGCTTTGTCATGAATGAAGAGGGGGCGGTACTGGGGTTGGGTCAACACTTCCTTCAGCCGTGCGTACTCAGCATCCGTCCAGAGCTGATCCGGACGCAGGCGCACGTTGATGTACTGCAACCCGAGCTCGCGAAGCAGGGGAGCCTCGGCTGGATCAGCATCGGAGCGAAGGTCCAGCACGGTGGTAAAGCCACGCCGCTTCAGCCATCGTAGGCCAACTGCTTCCGGTTGGTGCCCGTACGCCATGTTGGGTTGGATGACCACATAGCCGGGCAGTCCCGGCCATTTCTGGTGCACGAACCGCGTTTTGGACCGCTTCGAATCGGCGGCTCTGGTGTCTGTTGAGTTTGTATCCGGCTCATGGCGGTTGCTGGCCAGATTGGCTACTGTGGTCGGGCGCTGTGTGCCGGGCCGTTCGGCGTGGGGCGCGGCCGGAGGCGCCGGTTTGGAGCCCGGACGGTCACCGGCCTGGTGGTTTGGCACTTCGGCCACGGCGCGCTGCGGGCGCTGGGGACCGGGGAGGGGTGGTGCGGGCAGAAGTCGGGAAGCGGGCTCCGGCGAAGGCGGGTACGCTCGGTAGGTCCTTTCTGGCGAGCGCCCGCCGGCGGTCCCGAGGGGTTGCCGGAACGTGCGGTGCTGGGGGTTCAGCACCGCAGCCGAGCTGATCGGTTGGCCATAGGTGGGGGCAGGCGCGGCACCTGGTCCGGAAACCGTCGTCGCGATCGCGGTGCCACAGCCAGAGAGAAAAAGTGCAGTCAGAATCGTTAACCGGTATGTCAAGGTCCGCTTCGGAACGGCGTGCGTTTTCATTTGGGCCTACTACTGGGTTCGAGCCTGTGCAGTCGACGGCCGCCATCCGCCGCCGAATTCTAGCTCCCACGCTCCTCCGTCCCCGCGTCGTCGCAGCAAGCTTCGGATGGAGCGTTTCCTAGAATCGTTACAGACCGAGCGAAGCCAGGGTTCGTGCGGAGATTCGCATGCCAGATCACAGCGCCACGTCACAGGCCAGTTGGAGTTGGCGGGTAGATGTGGCCGTGGTGCTTGCATTCGCTCTGCTGAGCATAGGGAGGTACTTCCGCGGCCTGGGGGACGAGCCCTACTTCATCGATGAAGGGGCCATGTTTGCGCAGAGTTACTACTGGCGTCTGTACTCCGCCGGGGACTGGCACCACCCCCACTGGGTCCTCTACCCTGCCTTCGACCATCCTCCCCTCTCTAAGTACCTTTTCGGCCTTTCCCTTGATCTGGCGGGATTGGCGGTTCCCCAGGACCTGGGACCGTGGGTGACCTGGATGGGGGGCGATTTTTTCAGCCACGATTCCCGTCAAATCGCTACCTGTCGGATCCCGACGGCGATCTTCGGGGCGGGCGGCGTGATGTTCGCCTACGTGGTGGGACGGCTTCTCCAGGGCCGCACTACGGGGATTCTGGCTGCGTCCCTCCTGTTGGCCTGCCCCCTTTACTACACGCATGCCCGGCGAGCGATGGGGGATGTCATGACGGAGGCGTCCACCCTGGCCACGATCGCGCTTGCCTTGGCCGCTGTGCGCCTTGCGAGCCGGAACGCTTCGGTGGTCCGTGTGGTCGTGACGTTGGCTGGACTGAGCGTGGCCGCTGCTCTGGCGCCTCTGGCGAAGTTAAACGGCGCTATGGCCCCCGTCTTCGTTGAACTGGCCCTGGGCCTGGTGTTCTTCCTGGCTCTCACTTTGCGCAAGGGGGCCGTGCGTGTGCTGTTGGTTCTCGTGCTCGTGCCGCCGCTCAGTTTCGGACTGTTCACCTTCCTGAACCCGACGCTGTTCGCTCGGCCGTCCGAGCGGGCGATCGAGACGGACCCGTACGGCATGTTGGCCGTCTGGCGCACCGAGGAGCCCGATCTGCTTAGGCAGGGACCGGTGCGGCGTGCCCTGTACCTGGTCAAGTTCCGCGCCCGGGCGATGCGCGAAGGCGCCCAGAATTTTCCCGCTGACCAATTGAAGACACCACTGGAACGGCTTTACGCCCTGTGGTTCGAGGGGTGTGGACGGTACTCGCCGCTGGCGTGGCGCCTGCTCGAACAGCGCAGCGACCGTGGTCGGAAGTACACGGTCGTGGAGTACACGACCGTTGGAATCGTCCCCTGGCTGTGGGGGCCGCTTGTACTTGTCGGGGTGCTTTCCTGTTTCACTGCGGGAAGAGAAGCGGTGAGCAGGGGGGAGCTTCCGGCCGAATGGGTGATGTTCGTCTACGCGGGTGGGGTCATTGCTGTCCTTGGTCTGACCGTGCCGCTCCGGTGGGATCGCTATTTCTTGCCCTTGCAAACGGTGGCGGTGGTGGTCGTCCCGTTCGGGGTGTTCCGCGTGGTCCGTTGGTTTTACCTGGGGCTGGTGCTGAATCCGCCAATAGCACA
>JALSID010000012.1 GCA_026981825.1 Planctomycetota bacterium | reverse complement strand
GGGGGCATGCGCTCGCTCCCGAGATCGCGTAGTACCGGCTTCGGGGTTTGCTTCCATAGCTGCGGCCAGAGATATGCTCGCACGAGTTCGAGACCATCTGAATCGCGCGGTCGTCCCGGATCTTCCAGCCACTTCTCCCACAACGCACGCAACGGAAAGGCTCGCGCGTTTTCTTCCCGCGTGGCCGATCGCCGCGGCTCTGGGAACCAGACCTCTTCCCCCAACAGGCGGTCCTTCCTGCCCGGGTACAACGGTTCGTCACGGTGTTCCGCCACCAGATTGTCTAGCGACTCGAGTAAATTCGCTGCGGCGTCGGTTACGAGCCGGACACGGCGCTTTCGCGGCCGCAGGGGAGGGGTCACGCGTGCGTTTTCGAGCAGTCCAAACGCCGTACTGGGGCCACTCACGGCGCCGCTTCGTTCACGAGGCGATGGACCACCCAGCTTCTGGAGGACTTGCGCTGCGCGGGCACGGGCGGCATCCCCGGTCGATCTCCTCTTCCGACTCGCCTTCCGTCTATCTCGCCTGTTACCCTCGCCACCGTCCGCAGCCAAGTAGTTCTCGAGAACCTGCCGGCAACGGTCCCGACTGCGACCCGCGGCCACGAGTTGTTCGAGCAGTTCCACGCCGGCAAGCTGCTGTGCCGCATCGCCTCCAAGCAAGGACCGTACTGACTCGAGGACCCGTTCGTCGTCATGCCGGAGAATCAGGTTCAGAAGCCTCATTCTCAGTGCCTGGCCCCGGCGCTTTAGGAACGATTCGACGATCTTCAGTTCCTCTCGGGTGAATCTTGCCTTGGCGAGCGCTTCGGCTGCGCTCTTCTGAACCCAAGTCGACCGGTCGGCCAAAGCGTGCAGAAGCACTCGCCGGACCGCAGGCTCACGCCGCGCGCGTTCCTCAATCAGGTGGACGAGCCGGCTGCGAGCCAAAGGTTCTAGCGTCGGGAAAGTAGCGGCCAACCGTTCCGCAGGAGCGAACTGGAGGCATTCGACCAGAGCCCAGTCGACGTAATCGGCAGCCAGGTTCGCATACTCCCAAATGCGCTCAATTCCGCCGGCTTTTTTCGGTAACTCGTGCCGCACTCTCTCTCGGAGCCGCTCAAGGTGGTCGGTTAACTGTGGATCCCACGAGGGCGTGGCTCCACGTCTGGCGTGCACGTGAACACTGGTGCAACGTATCACGCCGCTTATACCTTGCAGCGCGACCACCAGGTCCTCGTCGTAAACTGCCTTGGCCAGCGCGTGGTCGGCGCTCTCCGTAACCGCAGACTTAAGAAAGTAAGTTGCCGCAAAGCGAACTTCCGGTTCCTTCCGCTCGAGTAGGCTCTCTGCGAGTTCGACGGCCCGCGAGGCGTCCTCGACACCCGCGCACCACAGCGCCGCGTAGACCTCAAGCGGCGAAGAACTGCTCAAGGCCGACTGCCGTTCTTCCTCCTCCGTCAGGCAACGTGTCAACAACCGCACCACTCGCTTCACACGCGCAGGCTGCAGCGCGCTGAGGTCTAGGGCCGTCCAGTACTTGAGCGCCTGGACCACACTGCTGAAACGGGTCAAGTCCCGGCTTTCGATGCAGGTGAGGCTTCGTCTCAGAGCACCCACGTGCCCGTTTGCCACGGCCGATAGGATGCTCTGGCGGAACCCTTCCTGGCGTTGCGCCGCCAGCAGTAGCCGCTCGAGCAATTCCCATCCCTCCGGCCGGGGGCTGCTCGCCAGAGCCACAAGCAAGTGGCTCCCCATCCGGCCCACCTCATGGACGTTGTTTGCCGAGTCGACGAGGACGCGGTACACCTCCTCGGAAAGCCGCTCTCCCTGTCGGGCGAGCACCGCGCCCAGGAGCCAGCCCACGGCGAACGCTTCCCCGTATCCGGTGTGAAAATGGGGGCACCACGTGGCGATCCAAACAGGCTCGAACACCTCGTCACGGAACCGGGCGGCGATGCCCACCAAAATCTCGAGCCAGCTCACGCGCTTCCGCAAACTTACTGCGGGCTCACCTGGCGCACGGTATGGCTGGGCAGTGGACCACGCCGGCTCGTACGGCAGCGTCCGCAGGTACTGCCAGGCCCACTCGACCAGATCGGCCATTGCGGGGAAGAACACGCGAAGCAACTTTAAGCGATCCGTGGCAGGCAGCTCGTCGAAGGTGATGATGTCCTCTGTGATCCCCCGCGTGTCCCAATCGTCCACGTCCTCCTCATCCGGTTCCAGACCGAGGAGACGCCGCCCGACCAAGCCCAGGGGGCTGTCCAGGGCATTGAGGCGGGCGAGATAGCGGTCTTTTAAGGTCTCCTGCGGAAGCCTCTGCGTCGGTCGCCACCAGTAATACTGCTCGAGTTGCTTGCGAAACCGGTCCTTGCCCATGGTGCCTCCAGAGTTGTGCAGAACGTGGGACTGCGCTCCTGCGACACCGCCCTCTGCTACGGATCATCCCGATCGAACCGCTCCTTCGTTGGAGCAACGTGCGCTCAGCACCGACACCGGCGCTCACCCACCGGCAAGCAGGACCAACCGCACGAACATAATCCGGCTATCAGGCCGGACGGGAACGGGCGTGTCCAGGTCCGTGATCTGCTCTCCATCGACGATGACCAGGTAGAGCCCATCTTGAAACGCCTCGAGCGCCGTGCGTACCGCCTCGTCCTCGTCCACCTTCTGCTCGGGAACCTCGCTGCCACCCGGAGCTACCTTGCCGCGCTCGGCTTGTTCCTCGATTTCCCGAGCGGTGAGCACGCGGAATAACCGCCGTTCCCGCTGACGCTTCCGAAACGCCTCGACCTCGGCGCGAACGATCACGTCGATAATGTCGCGCAGCTTCACAGGCTTGCCCACCAGGGCATCGGGGAGGGGGACGGACCAGTCGTGCACAAGTGCTCTTCGCGAGCCGGCGGAACGAGCCGAGACCGTAAGCATGACCTGACCCTCCGTTACGCTCGGTTCGGGAGTCGCATGTGCCGACCGCTTTGCCGGACATGATAACGATTGGATGCGACGGAGGTGAAGACCCCGTCGGCGAACCACCCGTGCACCGGGGCCTGCACGGACTACAAGCGCTACGGCGGAGCTGATCGCAGTGCCGAGCTGCCGTGGGACCGCGCGGCACCATCGAGCGCCAGGAGAACTCGCCACGCACGCTGCGGGGCTAAGATTAGTTTCCTACGGAATCGCACGGGCAGATGAAAACCGGTGGAGCGTGAGCATGGCTGCAGTGCTTGTGGTCGGCAAGGGCGGACGAGAGCACGCACTGGCGTGGAAGCTTGCACAGAGCCCTCAGGTTGACCGGGTCTACGTGGCACCGGGCAACGCGGGTACGGCGCGCGAGTTTGAGAATGTGCCCATCGACCCCCTGGACTTCGAAAGTTTGATCTCCTTTGCCCAAGAACGGGGAATCGAACTGACCGTTGTCGGACCGGAGGAGCCTCTGTGCAAGGGGATCGTCGACGCGTTCCAGGCGGCAGGTTTGCGGATCTTTGGCCCCGACCGGGCGGCAGCGCAGTTGGAGGGGAGCAAGGTCTTTGCAAAAGAGCTGATGCGCGAAGCCGGCGTTCCGACGGCGAGTTTCCAGGTTTTCGACGATCCGGCCGATGCCAATGCTTACCTCGACACAATTGGCAACAAGCCCGTCGTCGTCAAAGCGGACGGACTTGCCGCAGGCAAAGGAGCGATCGTTTGCGAGACGATTCAGGAGGCGCGTGCTGCGGTGAAGCGTATCATGCGCGAGCGCGTCTTCGGTGACGCGGGCAATCGAATCGTGATCGAGGAACGGCTAACGGGCGAAGAGCTCAGCGTGCTTGCGATCTGCGACGGCAGCAACCTGGTCCGGCTCGAGCCCGCTCAGGATCACAAACGGGCCTACGACGGGGACCGGGGGCCGAACACCGGGGGGATGGGGGCCTATAGCCCGACGCCGATGGTGACTCCGGAGCTGCTCGAAGAGATCGACCGCAACATCCTCATTCCCACGCTTCATGCCATGCGCCGCCGCCGAACGCCGTTCAAAGGGGTGCTCTATGCCGGGCTCATGTTGACTCAAGGGGGGCCGAAGGTCCTGGAGTTCAACGTTCGCTTTGGCGATCCCGAGTGCCAGCCGCTCGTGATGCGGATGAACAGCGATCTCTACGAGCTCTGCAACGCGGCGATCGACGGCCGCATCCGGGAGCTGCCCGACGTCGCATGGGACGAACGCTGGGCGATCTGCGTGGTGCTCGCTTCCGAGGGCTATCCCGGCTCCTACAAGAAAGGGTTACCGATCACCGGGCTCGAATCGGCCGAAAGCGCAGCGCACGTGAAGGTCTTCCATGCCGGGACCGCGATTAAGGACGGCCAGGTCGTCACCGATGGGGGGCGAATCCTCGGCGTCACGGCTCTGGGCGATACGCTGCCCGAGGCCAAGCGATACGCGTACGAGGCCATTCGGAAGATCAAGGCCCCCGGTGCGTGGTGTCGCCACGACATCGGCGACCGCGCTATTCGCTGGTTGATGGATCGGGCAGGCGTGTAGGGAGCGGGTTTCCCTGTCTATCGGGCCGTTCCCGGATGCGCAGGCTGGCCTCTGCGCAGGTCCGGGGGGAGCGGGCCCGGTCCACTCGACGCGTCATCTGACGGCACAACGGGCCCCGGTCGCTGTTGTTCTGGGCTACCCTGCAAGGTTCGCCCTTCTCGTGTCCGGGCCCCTATTGCGCCTACGCGGTACCGGTAACCGGAGCAAGAACAAGGGGTTGCGGTGCGCTGCGACGCGGACTAGAATCGGCATTTGGATCGATCTGTGACATCACCAGCCTGCGCGGGAGGGGTAGATGGACTGGGATACGGATTGGTTGAGCGAGGTCCTGCGCGACCTGATCTGCAACTTCGTCGGCGAGGTGATCGGCCACGCGATCAGCTCGTTTTCCGAGACCGCCGCGCACGGGATAACGGCGGCTCCTCCGTCTGATGATCCCCCCACCCCGGCTGAGACCGCTGCGCTCTCCACGGCTGCTTTCCTCGCGCGCCTGGTGCAAGAGACGGGCGGCTTCGATCCACAACGAAGCGAAGCGATTACCCAGGTCTGTGTCGAAATCGCCGAATCCGAGCGACTCCCGCCCCACGAGGTACGACAGGCGCTGCCCGTCTTGGCTGGGAACGACGCCCTCATCGACGAGGTAATCCGGAGGGCACGAGGCAGCAGGGACTTGAGGTTTTTCTTGCTGTGCTGTGCCTGGTCCGTGGCCATCAGCGATAACGACATCGATCAGGCGGAGCGGACCTGGATTGAATCCGCCGCATTGCGCATGGGCGACACGGAGGGGCTGGCCCAACTCCTTGGCGGACTGCTTGTGCGCGGCGGCCAGGATCGGACGCACGAGGCCGCATACCAGGTGCTAGGGCTTTCGCCAGGCGCGTCTCCTGAGCAGGTCCGCGCGCGATATCGCGAGCTCAGCAACAAGTTCCACCCCTACAGGTACCGCGCAGCGCCACCCGCGTTGCGAGAACATGCGGCGACAAGACTCGCCGAGATCAAATGGGCCTACGAGGTGCTCAGCCACGCTGGCTTGACCCCTCTTTACGGACTATCCGCGGGACAAGATAGGCTCACCGCACCCTCACCACGCCTCGTCGTACGTTGCTTCTTGTGCGGGCAGAAGTGCCGCCTTCCGTCGGGAGTATTCGACCTGCGAGTCGCGCGCTGCCCGAATTGCCAGGTCCTGCTCCTGTTGGAACGAGACGTCGCTATGGGGTGTCTGCACACGTTCCGGGACTTCCGTCGTCGGAGGTCCGACCAGAGCGGTTGACCTTGGCTTGCACCGCCCTGTCCCCCCCTCCGGCGAGGTGCTGTAGGCAGAATCCTTCAGCAGCACCGCGGCGATTTTTGGAATCAGACCAGGAATCTCTGCGCAGCGGGGGGCTAACGAGACTTTGGGGGCTAGGGCTGACCGCTGTGTGGCCCGGCAGGTGCGGTGTTTTTTGGTGCAAACTGCGAGGACTCCGTGAGGCCGGATCCCGTAAACGTTGAAGGGAGGTGACGCGGTTACACTCCGGGTTCGCGGTCCGCGCACACCATTGCGCGTCACGAACGCTTGCGCGTGCTTTAACCGGCGAGAAGATGGTGAGAGTTTCTCGCACTGGCTTGGCGAAGAAGCTAGCGTCTCTTCATCCTGTTGCGGGGACACCCCGTTACGCGCTAGACTAGTGGGTGCAGTGTCAGTGTGGGATAGACGAAAGCGAATCTCTTCCGGAGGGGCTCGATGGGATGGGCATGGAAACTCCTGGGTGCGGGTGCCGGCGCAATGTTAGGGGGGCCGGTCGGAGCACTGGTGGGGGCTGTGGTTGGGCATCTTCTCGACGCTGCCGGAGAAGAGACCCCCACGGAAAGCGAAGCGGTGGCAGCCTACGTCGGTGCGTTCCTTGCCCGCTTGGCGGTCGAGACCGGCAACTTCGACCAGCGCGAAAAAGAACTGATCGCTGATATCTGTTTGGAGGTGGCCGGATCGCGGCGCGTGACCCGGGAGGGCATGCTACGGGCGCTCCCCGACCTGGCTCGTAACGACGAACTTAACGATCAAGTCCTCGATCTGGGCCGGAAGGACCAACACTTCCGCGGATTTTTGCTGTACTGCGCCTGGCGCGTTGCCAGCCGGGACAACAAGGTTGATGAGAGCGAACGCATTTGGATCCGGACGGTTGCCCTGCAGATGGGCGACACCGATGGCCAAGTCAACGTGCTGGGGCAACTGTTCTTTCGTCCGGAGGAGGAAGACGGGAGCTGCCTGGAAGCCTACGAGGTGCTAGGCCTCCCACCAACTGCCTCGGCGGACGAGATTCGGGCCCACTATCGCGAGCTGTGTAAGAAATACCACCCGGACAGGTATCCTACCGCTGAGCAGACGCTAAGGGAGCTGGCCGCCGAGAAGCTCGCTCAGATCAACCGAGCCTACGAGTTGCTGTGTAGCCGTCGCTCGAAGCCGATGTTCAGCCTCTCTCCGACGGAGGATAAACTGTTCGAACCAACCCCCCAAGCAATCGTACCCTGCTTCTTCTGCGGGCAAAAGTGCCGGCTTCCCGCTGACGAAGCCAATCTCCAGCGCTCACGCTGCCCAAGGTGCCAGGT
>JALSID010000011.1 GCA_026981825.1 Planctomycetota bacterium | reverse complement strand
TGTGGCCCTGGCGTGGTGCAGATCGCCGCAGGCAACTATGGCGGCAAGCTGGGGCCTTACCTGTTCCATTTGCGCGAGCTGTTTGCCTAGGGGGCGTCGAACGCGACCACCGCACCGCGATGCCAACGTACGAGTAGCGGGATCGGGAACCCAGCATGCTGAAGCTCATTCCCAGGACGCGCACAACCGTGCCGATTGAGGCCGAGGTAATCACCCCGGATACGCTCGGATCACTCGACGCTACCGCTGTAGCCCACCAGACCGTGTACCACGGCAATCGCAAGGAAGCGCTGGGGGAGTTCTTCAAAGTGGAGGGCCGCGCCGACGATGGGCTCATCTTGATCGAGGGAGATGTCTCCCACGTGAAGTGGATCGGAGCCGGCATGACGAAGGGAACGATCATCGTGGACGGCAATGTGGGTATGCATTTGGGGGCCGAGATGCGCGGTGGGCGAATCGAAGTGCGAGGCAACGTGGGCGACTGGTGCGGCGCGGAGATGCGTGGGGGGCTGATCGAAGTGCACGGCGATGCGGGCCACCTGCTCGGGGCGGCGTACCGCGGGAGTGCACGAGGCATGCGCGGGGGGACAATCGTCGTGCATGGCCGTGCCGGCAATGAAGTGGGCTCGACCATGCGCCGAGGTCTCATCGTCGTACGCGGCGAAGTAGCGGACTTCTGTGGCGTGAGCATGATCGCGGGTACGATTGTCCTCGGCGCCCAGCCTGGACTGCGCACCGGGGCGGGCATGAAGCGCGGCACGATCCTGCTGGTGCCTCCGGAGCCGCCCAACACACTCCCCGAACTGCTGCCCACCTTCCGGTTCGCCGCCCGATTCCAGCCGGTCTTTGTACGCGTTCTCGCCGAGCATCTGACCAACCTCGGCTTTCCCTTCCCCGAGCCGGCCAAGGCGGCGAACTATCTACGATTCAGCGGTGACCTGGCTGAGAAAGGTTTGGGAGAGATCCTCATATGGAGCCCATAGACCAGCAGGGCCCACAAACAATCGACCTGAGCGAACCAACAGTCGTTGCAACCGCTCCCGATCAGCGGCCCAGCCCGCGACCACGTACGCTGCTGGCCGGCATCGCCAGTTTGTCGCTGCTGGCCCTCATGTATGCGCTGAACAACGCCGGCGACGACGAGCCGACCGCGACATCCAGAGCCGCCTCCGAAAGAAGCGAAGTCGTCGAGGTCCAGATGATGGGCAAGATCGCGGCCGCGCTCCTGACCGCCGTCCGCGACACCGAAAGGGTCGCCGGCGTGCTGGACAATGTCGAGGTGCGAACGGTACGTGGTCGTGCGGCAAAGATCGCGGTGCTCTATGCCCTTGGGCTGGGCGAGATCGCGACTGTCGAGCTGAGCGAGCTCCAGGCCCTGATGGAACAGTACCCCGAGGACGTGAGCGAACGGGACGTTCGCCTGGCGGAAACTCTCGAAACGCTCGTTTTCGCCGAGGAACAGGAAGAAATCACTCCAGAACAGGAGGATTTTCTGGTTGAGGAACTGGGCTGGTGTGGAAAGGCGTTGCTGGCGCGGAAGCATGGCGACAGGGACTGGTTGCAGGCCCAAGGACATCGCGCCGCCGGCGTCCTCGGCTTCCTCATGTTGCTCCTGTTTCTCGTTGCTGTACTTTTCGTCGTGGGCGTGGTCCTGTGGATCAGGCTTCTATACCTCTCCGCGCAGAATCCCGATCACTTGAGGTTCGCCCCCTCGAGGATCCATCCTGGTTTTCATCTGGAAGCCTTCGCCGCAGTGCTGGCCCTGGTGATCGCCGGACAAGCCGTGCTGCCGGCCCTCTTCCCGGAGCCTCTCACCGGTGTTTTTTTGACGCATGGGCTCGCGCTCCTTGGGCTCCTCGTGTTGCGGCGGTCCGGCGCCGGAGCGGCCACCTGGCTGGCAGATGTGGGATTACACATTCGACAACTGTTCGGTCGCCTGCTGGAGGGCATAGGGGTCTACGCCATGGCCCTGCCGGCCCTGTTCGTCGGCGGCACCTACACGTTCCTCCTTTCCAGGTTTTCCCCGCAACTGCATGCGCCTTCGTCGCCCCTTGAACCGCTGCCTCAGCCCAGTCACCCGGCGATCGACGTGGTGCTGGAGGGAAACGTCACACAACTGGTCCTGATCTTTCTTACCGCCGTCGTTGGAGCACCGATTCTGGAGGAGATTCTGTTTCGGGGGTTGCTCTACCGGTTCTTTCGCGGCTACACGAGCTTCTTTTCACGGGGCTGGAGCATCTTCTGGTCCGCTTTGCTCACCGCTTTCATCTTTGCGGTTATCCACCCGCAGGGGTTGCTCGCCGTGCCCGCCCTGACCGGTCTTGCAGCAGGCTTCGCCGTGGGACGGGAACGTTACGGCAGTCTGATCCCCTGCATGGTCGCCCACGCCCTGAACAACGCCGTGGTGCTGAGCATCGTCTTCCTGATTGCGCTCTCTTGAACGCGGCCAGGTGGCACGCTGCGGAAGACCACCGTCCAGGCGATCGCTTGGTCGGGAAACCGCACACGCACCGGCACCTCCTCGCTCGTAGCCGCGTCGCAAGCGCGGTGAGAACACCGCTTCGGGTCTAACACGGCCAGGGCGTCGCTTGGGGCCAGGCTGTGGTGGGCGCAGACACGCAGCCGTTCAGGCGGGACCGAGATGGGAAGCGATCCTGTTTTGGCTGTGGGCAGCCCTGGTGCCCCCCGGAAGGCTCTACCGTGGAACGCCCACCGCCTGCTCCGTGCGGGGGGCCGTGCGATCGAGGCACCGCTCAGGGGCTTACTCCCCGGGGCGCCGCTTATCGCCACGATCTGCCGGATCCCCTGGGCCGGCAGGATGCTGCTTCCCTTCGACCTTCATCTGGCTGCCTTCGTCCGGTTCCTGGTTTGCGGTGCGATTCTTCTGCATCGGCTCACTGCCGGCCCCCCCAATCGCCGCCCCCTTCAGGGCAGCCGGTGAACTGTGCTGGTCCTGACCGCTGAGCCGGGCGAGTTCGAGCTTGAGGACGTCGGCCGTCGCGTACAGGCACGAGGCCACGATCGGTCCCACAAAGATGCCCCACAACCCAAAATAGGCGATGCCGCCAAGGATGCTGATCAAGGCCAACAAGGGGTGGAGCCTGGCGGTGTCCCGCATCAGGTAGGCACGAATCACGTTATCGATCCCGGCCACAACCACCGCAGAGTAGAGCGCCAGGATTAGGGCACGCACCGCACTCACTTTCAACCAGAGCCAGAGTACGGCCGGTACCCACACGAGCCCCGTACCCACGAAGGGCACGAAGCCCGACAATACGGACAGAATGGTGAGCAACCCGGCCTTGGGTACCCCCACAAGCCATAGGGCCAGGCCCAGTGCACCGCCCTGGGCGATTGCCCCCACGAACATCGCCACCACGGCCCCCCGAACTGTGCTGGTGAAAGCGTCGAAGAGCCGAAGCTGGTATTCGATGGGCAGAGGCAAAAGGCGGCTGGCTCGCTCCAGAAGGCCCGGCCCCTCGGCCAGAAAGTAATAGAGGGCGAACAAGAAGACGAAGAAGGCAACCACGAGCGAAGCGACACCGCCGATGACGCCGAATGTGGCCGTGGCCACACCAAGAGTGCGGCCGGCCAACCAGTTGACGACATCCGGAACATTCGCCTGGACATCTTGCCACAGGGAAGTAACGTCCCGGCCCGTCTTCTCCTCCAGCTTCTCGACAAGCTCGTCCACGCCGAGGTTATGCGCGATGCGGTTCACCATCTCGGCTCCCGAACGTGCCGCCTGGGCGTCGAGCCAGAAAACGTACAGACGCAGTGCCACGATGCTGGTGGCGAGCACGAGCGGTACAACAACTGCGACGACGCTGAGCAACACGGTCAGTAGGGCTGCGATCCGCTCCCGGTTGCCCAGCCACGCAGCGAGCTGGCGGTACTGGGGGCGAAGGATCACGGCCAGAACAGCGGCAAGGAAAATGGGCAGGACGTACGGATAGACCATCCGCAGGAACAGGAGGGTCAGGATGGCCAGGGTTGCCGCAAGAGCGACAAGGGTCCACGTCTCCGCCAGCAGGGAACCTATGCGGCTGTGATGCCCGGAGCGATTGGCACCCATTGCTCGGTGCTCCGTCCGAATGGTCCAATGTGCCTCAGTCGCGCAGCCTCCCGCGCGACGCGCGTAGTTGGCTCCCCCGATATCAGGTTATCAGTACCGTACGGTATCAGACGGCAGTGGGTTGAGAGCTCGCCGGGGGAGTGTAGGTAGGCCTGGTTGGGCACAGAATCGACTGTGCTGCGCATAAGAAAACCCATGCTTGCCGGGAAAAGCATGGGCCTTTGAGTGCCGCTGATTTACCGGCGTTTACCGGCGGTAGCCACCCCGCCAGCCGCCGCTGCCACCGCGGTGACCGCCGCGTCGTCCACCACCACGGTCCTCGCGAGGCCGCGTCTCGTTGACCACAATGTTACGACCACCCAGGTTGCTGCCGTTGAGCTCTTCGATAGCCCGCTCGGCTTCCTGGTTATCGACCATTTCAACGAAGCCAAAACCCCGTGAACGACCCGTGTAGCGATCGGTGATCACTACGGCCGACTGCACTTCGCCGTACTGCTCGAACACCTCGCGAAGCTCTTCGGAGGTGACGGAATAGGGCAGATTACCGACGTAAATGTTCTTCGCCATGCTACTCAACCGTCCGTCCAATCCTGCTAGAACCAGAAGCTGGCGTGCCCCCGTTCACACCGCGCGAACGGGTGTGAGTTGCGGAAGAGCTGGGGAAGAACTGGGAAGAGCGGTCTCGAGTGTCCGACGCTCCCGGCAATCGCCGTCATCGATCCGATCTCTCACCGGTCCATTCCACCGCCGCCAACAAGCCTGTCCGGGAACCGCCTAACACGAGAGGGGATTCCAACCGTGGGCAACCGGAATTGACCGTCTTGTCAGCGCCTTCTCTACCACACTCACAGACTACCTACTGGGCTGCGCACCCAGCCACGCCACGCCCTTAGTATAGCTCGCCACGCTAGCCTGTCAAGGCCGAAAGCGAAGGCTTACGCGTCAAAGCGCAGCCGCCGAAGGCCCTGGCGTACTGGCAAAGCCGGAGAGATGAGCCATTCGTGCCCCCTCGCGGCGGCGACGGCCCATCGGTTCCCCCTGGGCCCCGGCGGGGGAGGGACCACCCGCCAGCCCGCGCCCGGGCCCAGCCGCCTGCACGCAGGCGCTTTCCTCGCCAGCCGCGCCTTCTCCTAGCGGCGAGCCGGCAGGCTCGCCGGTACGCCTTCGTTCGTCTCGCGCCGGCGATGGCGGCAGCCCCCTCGCCTCTCCCGGCCGCGATCGCCCCGAAAAGGCGGCAAGGCTGCCCGCCGCCTGACGGGAGGGAGCGGGGGCGCCGGACCGGCGTCGCGCCGGCGACGGCGCATTGGTATCGCGACCCGGCCCAGGGTCCGCCGCCTGGCGGGACCGGAGCTCCGCCGCGGCGAGGGCGGTTTTGCAGTGCGGCAGTCCTCTGCCGCTTTCTTTCAAACCCGACGGAGCTGCCGAAGCGCGGGCCAGAATCAAGCCCGTCGAAGAACGGACAAGCCCACCATCGGCCGGCCGGAAGGGCGTACGGCTAATTGCCCGCCGCTTCGGCCCGCCCGGGCCGAAGCGGCCCCCGAGCCCGCCGCCTGGCGGGACGGGCGGCGTCGGACCGCTGTCGCGCCGGCGACGGCGCATTGGTAGGCCCGCCCGGCCCGGGCGGGCAGGCATCACCCGCCGGCCCGCGCCCGGACCCGGCCGCGCGCAGAGGCGCATTCCTCGCCAGCCGCGCCTGCTCGCCGCGGCGGGCCGCAGGGTGGCCAGGCCCCGCCGTTTCCCCCGCCCGCAACCGCTGGGAAAAGCCAGCGATGCTGCCCGCCGCCCGGCGGGACCGGGAGCGGCGGACCGCCGTCGCGCCGGCGACGGCGCAGTGGTAGCGCGACCCGTCCCCGGGTCCGCCCCTAACCCATGGGAACCAAGGAAGCGGCGGGAACAACGAACCCCACCGATGGGAGAAACGCCCCCCGTCGCAGCATAGGGGATGGCGCGCCCTATCTCTCGCCGCTTCGGGCCGCTGGCCCGAAGCGGCCACGAGCCCGCCGCCAGGCGGGACCGGAGCTCCGCCGCTGCGACGGCGGAGCAGTGGTAGCGCGACCCGTCCTCGGGTCCGCCCCAAAGCGCTGGCGCCAAGGAAGCGCCGGTAATAATGGCCCCCGCCGAGCGAAAGAAAAGCCCGCCCGTCGCAGGATGGGTGACGGCGCACGCTCTCTCTTTCGCCGCTTCGGCCCGCCCAGGCCGAAGCGGCCCGGAGCCCGCCGCCCGGCGGGTCCGGAGCTCCGCCGCTCCGACGGCGGAGCATTGGTAGCGCGACCCGGCCCCGGGTCCGCCCCAAAGCGCTGGCGCCAAGGAAGCGCCGGCGCCAACGGCCCCCGCCGAGCGAAAGAAAAGCCGGCCCGTCGCAGGACCGGCAAGGGGGCGCGCCCTGCCGATGCCGCTTCGGCCGCTGGCCCGAAGCGGCCACGAGCCCGCCGCCTGGCGGGTCCGGAGCTCCGCCGCTGCGACGGCGGAGCATTGGTAGCGCGACCCGGCCCCGGGTCCGCCCCAAAGCCATGGGGGCCAAGGAAGCGGTGGCAGAAATGCGACCCCCCGAGCGCAAAACAGCCCGCCCGTCGCGGGATGGCGAATGTGGCGCGCTCTCTCTCGCCGTTTCGCCCCTCCCGCGCCGAAGCGGCCCCGAGCCCGCCGCCAGGCGGGACCGGAGCTCCGCCGCTGCGACGGCGGAGCAGCGGTAGCGCGACCCGTCCTCGGGTCCGCACCAAAGCTATGGGGGCGAGCGAACCGCTCGCAGAAATGACCCCGCCGGGCGCAAAAAACGCCCGCCCGTCGCGGAATCGACAATGGGGCGCGCTCTCTCTGGCGCCGCTTCGGCCGCCGGGCCGAAGCAGCCCGAAGCCCGCCGCCTGGCGGCCAGCGGGATCGCTTCCTTTGCCGAGCGGTTGCGGGCGGGAAAGGCGCCCTCGGGCGCGCGACGGTACGGCGACGCCCCGTGCAGGCTCGGCCACCCGCCCTACCCCTTGCACAACCGCACGCGCCGCAGCTATGCTGATCATCGTCCAGCGCTCG
>JALSID010000010.1 GCA_026981825.1 Planctomycetota bacterium | reverse complement strand
GCTGCCGGTTGCGTCGGATTCGCCCGTCGCCCACCTGGCTGTACGCGCCGTCTGTGCCGACTCACGAGCCGTCCGGCCGGGCGACCTGTTTGTCGCTATCCGGGGGTACCAAGCCGACGGACATGCGTTCCTGAAGCAGGCGGCTATAAGGGGGGCAATAGCCGCGGTGGTCGAACGGCTCGTATCGAACGTGGAGATTACCCAGATTCAGGTTTCCGACACGCGCGCCGCTTTTGCACAGCTTTGCTGGGGGTTACTGGGCGACTCCCTGGGCGGACTCGATCTGATCGGCGTGACAGGTACGAACGGGAAATCCACCACCGCCTGGTTGACGCGGGCTATTCTGGAGCGCGCCGGGTGCAGGGTCGCCCTCCTTGGGACCATCGTTTGGCAGAGCGGTTCGACGGTGCGACCGGCACGGCTGACAACCCCTGGCCCTGCTGAGCTCGCCCGGTTCTTTCGCCACGCGATTCGGGCCGGTTGCAGGACCGTCGTGATGGAAGTTTCCAGTCACGCCCTTTCCCTGCGGCGGTGCGTGGGGCTGCAGTTCGCGGCAGCCGCCTACCTTGGACTGTCCAGGGATCACCTCGACTTCCATGGTTCGATGGAGGCATACGCGGAGGCGAAGGCACGTCTGTTCGCTATGCTTCGCCGGGATGGGATTGCTGCCGCCCTTGGATCGGACCGCTGGGCAAGCACGGTAGTGAGGGACGCGGTCGAGCGGTGCTTGTGGTACGGCTTTGAGGAGTGGAACCACGTGCGCGCCAGGGTCTTGCACGCAGATCTGCGCGGTACCCACTTTGCGATCGTCAGCCCGTGGTGGACGGGAACGTGTACGGTGCGCCTCCCTGGTCCGCACAACGTGATCAACGCGCTCGCCGCGGCGACCCTGGCCGGAGCGCTGGGGGTGGACCTGCCGACGATACGCAGCGGCCTGGCCGCAGCGGGCACCGTGCCGGGCCGCCTGGAGCGGATCACGCCGCCGGAACATGTCCACGTGTTCGTCGACTATGCCCACACCCCGGACGCTCTACGCACCGTCCTCGACTGTCTGCGCCGGTACAAATCACCCAACAGCCGATTGCTGGTCGTTTTCGGTGCGGGGGGCGACCGGGACCGATCCAAGCGGCCGCTGATGGGGCGTGTGGCAAGCGAGCGGGCCGAGCTGGTCATCATCACCGACGACAACCCTCGTACCGAAGATCCGGAAGTGATCGTGGCCGATATCCTCCAGGGGTGCAGCTCCCCCGCCAACATCATCGTCTGCCACAACCGAGCCCGTGCGATCGAAACCGCTCTGGACCTCGCCCAGCCAGGCGACGTGGTGCTGATCGCGGGTAAGGGACACGAAACAGAGCAGATCATTGGGTCGGTACGCGTGCCGTTCGATGACCGAGAGGTGGTTCGGGCATGGTGGAGACGCAAACAGGGAGCGGGGGGCCAGCAGCAGCGCCGGGGGGCATAGCCCATTTCGATTTGCGCTCTCTCCGGGCAGCGATCGATGCCAAGCTCATCGGCCTGCGAGGCAATTCCGTCTGTTCCGGGGTGAGCATCGACTCTCGCACCGTTCGAAGGGGGCAGGTGTTCTGGGCGCTGGAGGGTACGCGTACGGATGGTCACCGATTCGTAGGGGACGCAGCAGCCCAGGGGGCCTGTGCAGCGGTTGTGAACAAAGCGGTGGCAAAGGTGCCTGTGCCGTTGCTGGTGGTCGATGACACGCGACTCGCTTTGATGGAAGCCGCTCGATGGTACCGCCGCGTGTTAGGGACAAGCGCCGTCGCCATTACCGGGTCAGTGGGCAAGACCACGACACGGGAAATGCTCCGTTGCGTTCTGGAGAGTTCTTATCGGGTGCATGCCGCCGAGCGAAGCTTCAACAACGACCTGGGGCTTCCGCTGACGGTTCTGAACTGTCCCAGAGACTGCGAAATGCTCGTCCTGGAAGTGGGAACGAGTAGCCCTGGGGAAGTGGCGGATCTTGCGGTCGTCGCCGATCCCGATGTCGCGGTGGTGACGGCGGTCGGGCCCGCTCATCTGGCCGGCCTGGGCACGATTGAGGGGGTTCTCCGCGAAAAGCTCAGCCTATTCTGGCGCTGTCGCAGATGGGCGTTGAGGGTGCTGAACGTGGACTCCCTGGCCGGTATGGGCTTCTCTCCCGTACTCCCCCGCAATGTACTGACCTACTCCTTGCGGCCAGGGCAGAGCGCAGCGGACGTATGCGGACGCTGGGTGCCGGATCCCCGGTCGCCTCGGCTCATTGTCGACCGCGCGGTATTCCGGTTGCCTGCGTTCGGCGAGCCGATGGCGTACGCGGCCCTGGCCACGGTAGCGGTGGCGCGCGAACTCGGCCTTTCGCATCGGGAAATCCAGGACGGGCTCGACCGGTTCGCCCCACTGGAGGGTCGGAGCCGTCTGTGGGATTGCGGCGAACGACTGGTTCTGGACGATGCCTACAACGCAAACCCGCTTTCGGTGCGATCGTGTGTGGCGACGCTTGCCGCTCTGGCGCGGTCGCGGAACTGGCGACCGGTGCTCGTGCTCGGCGACCTGTTGGAGCTGGGACGAGACGAGGGCAGGTTACTCCGCGAGCTGGGCGAAAGCATTGCCCCGTTCCTTGCTTGCCTCGTGGTCTGCGGTCCGCGGGCTGCGCTGGTGGCCGAGGGGGCAGCTCGGACAGGACTGCCGTGTGTGTACGTCGCGACTTCCGTAGATGAAGCGGTGCGGTTTGTGCGCGAGCAGTACGGAGCGGAGTCCGTAATCGGAGTGAAGGGGGCCCGAGCGGCGCGGATGGAGCGGGTGGTTCGACGGCTGGTCGAGCGGTCGGAGCAGTCGCGAGAAGCCGCGTAAGCGATTCTCCCGGCAGGTTTCGGCGAGCTTGAGCGCAGTTGGGGCTACTAAGGTTGGCTCACGCCGGGCGGGTTGCCGATGGCAGTTGGGGCGGCACCGGCGATCGGACGCGGCATGGTGGACGCGGCGGCACAATGGTCCTGCTTCTGGCGGAACTGCTTGCAAGCTGGTTCGATCCTCTCCTCGATCCGGCTGCTGTGGCCAGGTCAATTACGTTCCGAACGGCCGCAGCCACCATTACGGCGTTCTTGATCTCTGTCTGTTTCGGTGGCCGGTTCATCCGTTGGTTGAGAACGCGCTACCGTGAACCAAATGTGAGTCCCTCCCCTCACGTGCGCGAACTTCATGCGGAGAAGGACGGAACGCCCACCATGGGGGGGCTACTCATCATCGCGGCCACATTGATCGCCGCTGGTTTGTGGGGGAGCTGGAAGGAGCCTTTGTTCCTGATCGGAACCGGGCTTCTGCTCGGCCTTGGGACACTCGGAGTGGTCGACGACACGCTAAAGGTGCATCGGCCCGAGTTGGGGGGCTTGTCGGAACGGGCGAAGCTGCTTGTTCAAACAGCCCTCTCGCTATTGGTCTGTGCAGGATTGTTCCTCTTCGCCGGTGGTGTGGGATGGCACGGCGAGCTGTACGTGCCGGTTCTCGGGGTCACGGTGAGCTTGGGCTGGTTCGCTCTACCCTGGGTGGTGTTCGTGCTGGTAGGGGCCACGAATGCGGTCAACCTGAGTGACGGTCTGGATGGGCTGGCGGCTGGCTGCTACGTCCTGGCCGGGGGCGCCGTTGCCGTTCTGAGCTACGTGGCTGGTCATGCTCGGTTGGCGGACCACTTCGGGGTGCCGTACGTGCCGGGGGCGGGCGAAGTGACCGTGCTAATGGCGGGAACGATCGGGGCCGCTTTGGGCTTTCTTTGGTACAACTGTCACCCTGCCGAGGTTTTCATGGGCGATACCGGTGCGCTTGCCCTCGGCGGTATGCTCGCCTACGCGGCGATTGTGGCTCGCCAGGAGGTCCTGATGGCCCTGGCGTGCGGAGTTTTCGTTGTGGAGGCAGGTAGCGTCCTGTTGCAACGGGCCTGCTACAAACGCACGGGGCGACGACTGTTCAAGTGCGCCCCAATCCACCATCACTTCCAGCTCAGCGGGTGGCCCGAGAACCGGGTGGTAGTCCGGTTCTGGATCGTCGGGGCCATCCTGGCCACGGCGTCACTGGCACTTCTCAGGCTGGGAGCACGATAGGGCGAAGCCGTCTGCTCGGGCGGATCCGCCGGCCGGGTCGCACCCATCAACTTGTGCAAATCTGTTATAATCGGAGCGCCCGTCCCCAGTAGCACGGCAGGTGCAACGTTGTGGTCGAAGGAGGTCTTTGCCATGGCGCACGACGAACTGGTCCGGTGTCCGGAGTGTGGCGAGCTGGTGTCGCGCCGGGATTTCCTGAAGGATACGGCAGCCACGGCTGCCTTGCTGGCCTGCGCAAGTCACGCGGCACCGAAGGGGGCCAGCGCCGCAGCTCCGAAGAAGAGCGGCGAATCCCTTGTGAAGGAACTCTACCGCAGTCTGACGAAAGAGCAGCGAAAAATCCTGGTCTTACCCTGGGACGATCCACGCAGAAAGCGCGTCTCGCCCAACTGGGAAATCGTGGATCTGCCCATCAGGGACGTGCTCAACAAGGAGCAGCAGCAACTTGTGGTCGAGATTGTCCGGTCGATCACTTCGGAGGACGGTTTTGAGCGGATCATGCGGCAGATGAAGGACGACTGGGGCGGATTGACCAGGTACACGTGTGCCATTTTCGGTGATCCCGAGTCGGGCAAGTTCGAGTGGGAGCTTACCGGGCGGCATGCTACCTTGCGCTGCGACGGTGATTCGGTAGAAGGGACCGCGTTTGGGGGGCCGATTGTCTACGGACACGCTCCCCAGTTCAACGAGAAGCCCGGCCATCCGGGGAACGTGTTCTGGTATCAGGCCGTACGGGCTAATCAGGTGTTCCAGGCCCTGGATGGGAAACAGCGCAAGCGTGCCCTGCTACCGAAAGCTCCCCCTGAGACCCAGGTTCAGATTCGCCGCCATGCCAAAGAGCGTCCCGGGTTGCCGGTAGCGGAGCTCAGCGCAGATCAGAAAGAGCTCGTTCTCCAGGTGATCCACGACATCCTCCTCCCCTATCGCGAAAAGGATCGGCAGGAGGCGCTGGCAACGATCGAGGCCGGTGGGGGCGTCGACGCTCTCCACATCGCCTTCTACCAGCAGGGTGACATCGGAAACGACAAGGTTTGGGACATTTGGCGGATTGAAGGGCCGACCGCGGTGTTCCACTTCCGCGGCGCACCCCACATCCACGCCTACATCAACGTTGCGGTTAAGGACGTGCTGGGGAGCTAACCCGATTCGGGGAAGGCGAGCTGCCAACCGGGGGCGCAGGCGGTTGCCTGCGCCCCCCGTTGTTGCCTGGAGCCCCCTTTGCGCTGGCGCATCGCTCACGAACACCACTGCGGATCCGTGCCCTGTCCCCGGTGTACCTGCGGGGGGATCTGTGCTGTCGTAAGGGGGGCGCTTCTTGTTCAGCCCACGGCAAGGTCCAGCCAGGTCACCAGTAGCATGCCCAGACTGACAATGGCGTTCACGTTAAAAAACGCGACGTTGACCCGGGTGAGGTCGTCAGGACGGACGATCCAGTGTTCGTACGCCAGCAGCACCGCAATGCCTACCACTCCGATGGTGTAGATCACCCCCAGGGGGAATGTGACCGGGAGCAGGGCGAGAAAGACCACCGTGAGGACGTGGAGGGCTGCCGAGATCCGCAGTGCGTTCTTAACCCCGACGCGAGCCGGCAGGCTGTGTAGTCCGACACGTCGGTCGAACTCCGTGTCCTGGCACGCATAGATGATATCAAAGCCGGAAACCCAGAAGAGCACGGCTAATCCAAGCACCACGGGGGGCCACTCGACCGTGCCCCGGATGGCGATCCACGCCGCTATGGGTGCAAGCATTAGGGAAGCTCCCAGCCACACGTGTGCGAGCGCCGTGAAACGCTTGGCGTACGAGTAGCCGCAGATGAAGATCAACACCGGCACCGATAGGAGAACCGGCAACCAGTTGTTGTTCGAAGCGACGAACAGAAAGCAACTCGCAATGAACAGCGCGCTCGAGCCCAGGATCAGCGCTTTCACCTGACCTGGCGTTACCGTCCCTCGAGGAAGGTGCCGACCGGCCGTCCGCGGGTTTTGGGCGTCGTAGTGCCGGTCCACAAGCCGGTTGAACGCCATCGCCGTGGTTCGCGCAAAGACCATGCACGCCAGGATGCCCAACCAATCGAGGGGGCGGATCCGGGCGCCATCGCGCAAGTCCGCCACGGTCGCCATCGTGGCGGAGATCAGCGCGAATGGCAGCGCATACACCGTGTGGCTAAACCGGACCAGTTCGAGCATCGTCCGTAGCCATCGGAGCATTCGTCGATTCTCCCCGAACGTTCGCGGTTCCGCCAGCTTCTGTGCGAATGGAGCCCCCGCCGTCGTCGGACGCTGGTTGCCTAGGAGTCCGCTTCGTCCTCTTGCCGGCACATCTCTGTCCGGTTCGCCCCAGGACGGTCCGGACCAGAGTTCAGACGGAGGCCGTTGCGCGTACCCCCTCAGGTGGTGCAAAGCTAAACCGTCGGCACTGGGAGAAAAACCGAAGCGGGTTTTCGTAGACGATCTTCCGGATCGTCTCTTCGCTGTGACCGCGCATCCGCATCTCGTGGATGAAGTCCAGGACGGCCAGCGGGTTCGATGGGCCCCAGTCCCCCGCCGAGTTCACCGTGATCCGTTCGGTGCCGAATTGCTCCACCAGGTCGGCGGCGCGTTGCGGCGTGCATTTCGTTACCGGGTACAGCGTCATCCCAACCCAGTACCCTTCATCCAGGGCGTAGCGGATCGTGTGTTCCTCCACGTGGTCGATAAGCACGCGATCGGGCGAGATACGGCTGTCCAGACGGAGCATGTCCAGAATCATCCGCGTGCCCTGATACTTGTCCTCCAGGTGGGGGGTGTGCACGAGGATGAGTTCGTCGTGTTCGGCGGCCAGCTCGACCTGCTCCAGGAACACGAGGCATTCGTTCCGGGTGTTCTTGTTCAGACCGATTTCGCCAATACCCAACACGTTGGGCCGATCCAGGAATTCGGGCAGGAGGCTGATTACCTCGCGCGCCAGCCCGTAGTTCTCCGCTTCCTTGGCGTTGATGCACACCCAGCAGAAATGACGGATGCCGTACTTCGCCGCACGCTTTGGCTCGAACTCGG
>JALSID010000009.1 GCA_026981825.1 Planctomycetota bacterium | reverse complement strand
CCGACCGGACCGCCACAATGTCCCCCTCCTGCGGCCCCTCAACCATCCGCCACCCGGGCAAGTATAAGCGTGGGAGAATGATCACCCCCTCCGAAGGGACAGAACAGGAAAAGGCCAGGTCGTGCTCTGTCCGCGAGGATACCAGGACGGGCTCTATTGGCTTCACCTGCGTCAGGAGATCCTTCCAGCTCCGGATCGTGCACAAGTTGGTAGCCGGTACGAACCACAGCCGAGTGTCCGGTTCGCAGGTCAGCTTGAACCGCGCCAGCGCGCCGATCCGGCCATCCGGCTGCCAGCAAGCTGGATCCGGAATCGCCGCGTCTGGAGGTACTGCGAGGTATCGAACACCAATCAACGCCAGAAGCCGGTGTCGCCAACTATGGTAGAACAGACGCTCCCCATCGAGCGCATCCGCGCTCGTGCGAGCATCGGGATCGAGCATTCGAACGAGAGTCACCAAACCGCGGTGTTCCACCCCGTCGTAGCTCCTGAGGTCCGCTACCCGGTACACGGTGGCAGCATTTGGGGGGAATGTTTCCCCCACGAAAAGCGTTCGTCTGCCGGCTTCCTCCTGAACACGGGTGTCTGCGGCACTCGGAAGCATCGGAAACCAGTGGGAGCGCGGAATGATTGGGAGTTGGGGACGCGCGAACAGAACGAGATCCAGCAGGAGCATCGTAGCCAGGCTAACGCAGGCAGGACGGCGAAACCTTCGAACGCGACTGGCCCCGTACAATCCGGCAACTAGAAGGCAGAACAAGGCGGTTCGGAAGTAGTGCTGAGGGAGCCGATGCACGGCGCGCTCCGTGATGAGAATGGCGCGCGCCGATGCAACGTGCCGGTCGACACGTCCTTCCTGCACAAGCTCTTCCGTGTACGCTCGCACATACCGCTCGATGGACTCCCTCGCCCAGGGCAGCACGGACGATACCGCCAGCCCCACAACGGCAGTCATCGTCAGCAGAGCGAGCGGCAGCCAGCGCGTCCAACCGCGGAGCCTACTCCAGGCGCGCGTCTGCAGCAGTTCCGCCCCTACAAGGGGGGCGAACAGACAGGGCCACAAAAGCAGGCGCTGGTTCTGGAAGAGGCCGATGACCGGCAGAGACTGAACCACATCATAGAGCGGGTAGGTTTTATACCCCACGAGCCAGCCCGTGGCGCTTAACACCAACGCGGTGCGTACCCACCTTCGGCGTGGCCACAAGAGCAACCCGGCGACGAACAGAACAGCCCCGACTACGGACGTGTACCCGCTGCCGGTTTCGTTGAAGTTCTCCACCCCCAGAGCACGTTCGATGTGGACGTCGCCGCGCGCATAGGATCCGTACGCGTAGGGAGCAATCCACGTCACAGCCGACGCAAGGCCTGTCTGCACTCCCGTCCGGATCGGCCTCCAGGATCGTCCTTCGCCTCGCTCGACAAGAGCGTGGCTTTCCAGAAAGTAGTCGGCGAACGAACAGAACAGGGGCATCGCGACCAGGGTGCCCAACCCAAGACCAGCCGCCAGGTACGCGACGTGTTTGAGTCGCGGCGGCTGCTCCGATGCGGAAGAAGCAACGGCGCCCAGGCCAAACAGCACGGCCCCCACGGCGGCGTGGACGGTCGTCTCGGGATGTCCACCCGCCCAGGCCAGGGCCGTCGTGACGGCCAGCGCCGCCACAGACCGACCCGACGGCGCGCGAACCACCCGCACGGCAAAGGCGGTGAGCCAGGGGAAAACAGCGGCCACACTGCCGAGCGGATAAAGTAGCCACAGCACGACGAATCCTGTCAAAAGGTACCAGACCCCGCAGAGAACGGCGTAGCGCCGGCGAAGTCGCAGGAGTCTGGCCAGGTAGCACGCCCCCAGCCCGGCGGTGAGCAGCTTCAGGTAGGCGGCGAAGGCAAAGCTGCGCGGGCTACCCGTGAGCAGAAACGGCCAGTTGAACGGGCACAGCAGCGCCGACTGGAAGTTGCCGAAAAGCGGAACGTAGAGGCCCGCATAGGGGTTCAAGAACGGCCAATGCCCCTGAACCAGTTGCCGCCGCGCCTCAATCAGCCACGGCTCGAAGGCGAACGCCACATCGGTCAGAAGGCGATTCGACGGTTCAAAATCCTGGTACCCCGTCCGCCCAAACACGGCGTCAGAAAGGAGCACGTCCGCGGGGCTGAGAACGCGACCGGAAACAAGTGCCTGGCCGAGCAACCCAGTCGCAGCACTCAGGCACGCCACAAGCGCCGTCAAATATTCGCGCGCGTTGACGCCTCCTGTCGTGGCTCGGCGATCCTCCGCCTGTGGTCGGTTCCGTCCCGCACGCACCGGTCTATGTTCCTCGTCCGTGTACACGCCCACCTGAGCGTCTTTCTACCAGATCGGGGCGTTGTGTCCAACAGGCGAAAGTTGGCCGCCGCAGGCAGCCCACACCCGCAGGGACGACGAGGTCGTGGAGCAACGGTAGAGTTCCCACGCGGGCATATGGTATGATCAGCGGTTCGGCAACCGAGTCAGACGTCCGCCGAGCGTTCCGGCAATAGCTCGACCGTGGGGGCTCCTGCTCGCAGTACCGGACTCCGCCGCCCAGATGGGAGTCCCAGTCAGAAACGCCGCTGCGTGGAGCGCCCCGGGACTGGGGTACGAACTCGCGATTCAGCGACCGGAGAACCGCCGTGCTCGCGTTCGTCGCCTTGTTACCGGTGCTGTCGGTTCTTGTTCTTCTCGTGTTACTGCGCCTGCCGGCCAGTGTCGCCATGCCGGTGTGTTACCTGGTCACGGCCGGCGCCGCGCTCTTGGTCTGGCAGGTCCCGGTAGCGCGGGTGGCCGTGGCAACGTTGAGGGGGGTGCTGATCGCGTTCGAGCTACTCTGGATCATCTTTGGCGCACTCCTGCTGCTCGAGACCCTGGACCGAAGCGGGGGATTGGGCACAATCCGGCGGATGTTCACCAGCCTGACCGGCGACCGCCGTCTCCAGCTTCTCATCATCGCCTGGCTGTTTGGTTCGTTCATCGAGGGATCGGCCGGGTTTGGAACCCCCGCCGCGGTCACTGTACCACTGATGGCGGGAATTGGTTTTCCCCCAATGGCCGCGGTGACCGCGGGCATGTTGATCCAAAGTACCCCCGTGTCGTTCGGCGCAGTCGGCACACCGATCCTGGTGGGAGTTAATCGAGGCCTCTCAGGCGCCCCGGCAGTGGAGCAGTACGTCCAGGCGATGCAGATTGGCTCTTGGGACGAGTTCCTCCACGCCGTCGGAACACGCGTAGCAATCCTGCACGGGTGCGTCGGCCTAACGATGCCTGCGCTCATCCTGTTGCTGGTCTGCCGCTACTTCGGCAAGCGTCGGTCGATTGTCGACGGGGTACGAGCCTGGCCTTGGGCGTTTGCTGCGGGGGCCTTCCTGGTTGTGCCGTACGTGAGCGCCGCCTGGCTGCTGGGACCGGAGTTCCCCTCACTTCTTGGCGGTCTGACCGGGCTTGTGCTGATGGTCCTTCTGGTGCGAGTGGCGCGTACTCGGAGCGAGTGGGAGTTTTTGGACCGCGCCGAATGGCCCGCAGAGTGGAACGGGACGATTGAGCTGCACCGCGAGGAAGAACGCTCGGAGATCGGCCCTATACGAGCCTGGCTGCCGTACGTGCTGGTTGCTGCACTGCTCATTGTGACGCGCGTCAAGGCGCTGGGGGTATACGACCTGATCCAGCGCGCCACGATCCGTTTCTCGGGGCTGGCAGGGCAGGACGACATCACCTTCCAGCACAACATCCTTTACCTGCCCGGCACGATTTTCGTGCTCGTTGCATTGGCCACCTGGTTCCTTCATCGCATGCCCGCGGCCACGTTTGTGGACGGGGTGCGCGCCACGGGAAGAAGCCTGATAGGCGCATCGAAAGCGCTGATCTTCACCGTCCCAATGGTTCAGGTTTTCATCTTCAGTGATGGCGGTGCGAGGGGCTACGACAAGATGCCCACGGTGCTTGCCGCTGCTATGGCCGAGCTCGCTCAGGGCTACTGGCCCCTGTTCGCCCCTTACGTGGGAGGGTTTGGGGCGTTTGTTGCCGGAAGCAATACGATCAGCAACATGATGTTCAGCCTGTTCCAGTTCGACGTGGCTCAGCGCATCGGCGCCGATCCCATGTGGGTGGTCGCCCTACAGGCGGTCGGTGGCGCCGCCGGCAACGTCATCTGCGTGCACAACGTGGTGGCAGCTTGTGCCGTCGTGGGCTTGCTTGGCCGCGAAGGGGTGGTGATCCGCAAGACCCTGATCGGGTTTTTCTGGTATGCCACACTGGCAGGAAGCCTTGGCTACGCGATCATCGCCTATCCTACAAGCGGCCTCTGGAACGTGGGCAGTCTGCTTCTGGTGGTGCTTCTGGTTGGTTTCTTCGCCCTGGGTCTTACATCGCTTCTTGGAGGCCGTAAGGAAGAAGAGGGCCGCATGGCCGTCGACGCCTGACGGCTTCACCTACCTCGCGGCCCCTTGACCAGCGGCATGTAGATCGGACTGAGAGCGAGGCGTTGCGTAGAGCGGGCTTTGAGCCCTAGCCCCCCGAATGCAGCAGCCGTCACGGACAAGGGGGCAGGGCAGGGGGTACATCGGTGTCCTGGCGGTATGTTCAACCTGTCTTTCCCCTCCTGCTGCTCGTCAGTGCTTGCGCGCTCCTGATCGCGCTCCGCCGCCGAAGCCGCAGGGCTGTCGCGACAGCCCTGGCCTCCTGCCTGCTAACCGTGCTCTGGGCATGGCCGCCGTGCCACTATCTGTTAGCGCTCCCGTTCGAGCTGCCCTATGCCACACCGCTAAGGCAAGAAGAGCGCGTCGACGCCATCGTTGTACTCTCGGGTGCAGTTCGCACGCCCGACCAGCTCAATCCACAGGCTCTACCTGGCTACGACACGTACGTGCGGTGCGCTCACGCGGCCTGGCTGTATCGGGAGCGATTTCGCGTTCCCGTGGTGACGACAGGAGGAGGCCAACCGGGATACACGGCGGCCGAAGTGAGCGCCACGTTGCTCGCACAGATGGGGGTGCCAAAAAAGCACATTCTGTTCGAAAAGCGATCGCGATCCACGTGGGAAAACGCGCTGTTCGCCGCTCAGATTCTCCGGCAACGTGGGTGCCGCAGGGTGGCCGTGGTAACCCAGGCGTACCATATGCGGCGAGCCGTGGCCGTGTTCACCAAGCTGGGCTTCGAGGTGGTTCCGGCGGCGTGCGACTTCACCATCTCGGGAGGCCCATTCCAGGAGCTGTTACCCGACGGAACGACCGTCCGGCGGAACGAGTTGCTCTTCCACGAACTGATCGCCTACCTGTGGTACTGGATTCGCGGGCGGGTTTGACAAAAGGGACGGTTTTCTCTATCTGTCATGGCACATCGCCGTCCTTGCGCGCCCAGCCGCGGTCCAAAGAGCTTCACGGCCGGGGCCGCAGAGGCCGATAAGCCTAGAAGCGGGGAGATCTTGAATCAGTCAGTGATCGGGGGCACCGGTCCATGCAGCCAACTGGGGGGCACGCACAGCAACCGCGAGGTCGACCGCGACCTGGTGTGCTGCGTGCGCTGGGCAGCCAAGAGCCGCCCGCCACGGTGACCGTTCACGGAGACGTTTACCGTCTGGAACGGGTGCTCAAGCACGATTTCTGGGCAGCCACCGCGGTTTATCGCAGCGACCGCAGGCGGATCATCTGCAAGTTTCACCGGTGGCACCGGTTTGGCCCGATTCCGATGCGCTGGCTCGGTAAGCTGCTCGCACGGCGTGAGCGTCGGTTCCTCCGGAAGCTTTGTGACGTACCGGGCATTCCGGGGCCGCCGCTTCCGTTCCAGGTGGACGGACGCCCCGTGCCCAACGGGGTAGCCCGCCCCTACATCGACGGTCGACCGATCCGAAAAGGCCAACGGTTGCCGGAGGAGTTTTTTACACGCCTGGATCGGCTGCTGTGCGAGCTGCACGCGCGGAACGTTGCCTATGTGGATCTCAACAAGCGAGAAAACGTGCTGGTTGCCAGCAACGGTGACCCGTACCTCTTCGACTTCCAGATTAGCTTTGCAATCTGGCGTGACCTGGGCTGGCTCGACCCCCGGCGTCCGCTGCTCCGGTTGCTTCAGGCCAGTGACCGGTACCATTTTGAGAAGCTTCGCGCAAAACACATCGAGACTGCTTCTGCCCCGGTCGCTTATTCCCGGCCGAGGCCCCCTTGGTGGATCTGTCTCCACCGTATGATCGCCGTGCCAATCCGCGAACTCCGCCGACGGCTCCTTGTCCTTTTCGGCGTTCGAACCGGGAAGGGACGGGTCACTTCGGAACACTTCATCGAAGACGGCTGGCGTCTAGCGTAAGCCCCTGGGAGAACTAGGCTGGCTGGTCGACAGATCCCGCCGGGTGCTGTCTCCTTTCTGACCCCGATTCTGCCCGCCTGGCGGCGCACCGACCAGGGTTGGCCTGCCGGTGAGTGCACGGGGCGCTGACGGCGCGACCGGCTAGTAAGGCGTACGAACGGCAGGGGGCAGATATGGGTCGGCTATACTGTCCGTTAGCGTACAGCTCGCTCTCGCCTATGCTCAGCTAGCCCGCGTGTGCACGGGCCAGTCCTCCACCGAACCGGGAAAACGAGCATGTGGCAGCGATTCGTGATCCTGCAAGGCGTTCTCCTACTGGTCGTTTCCCTGGCGGACGGCGCAGATGGTCTGCTGCACGTCGAGGTCCAGGACGAGCGAACACGCGAGACGCTTCCTGCCCGGATCTATGTGCAGGGCGAGGGGGGCCGGTACTTTCTGGCAGAGGCTGAGCGCGGCGTTGTGACATACCGGATTCGCAGGGGGAGCTCCCAAGAACAACACAGTTGTGTGCTCGGCAAAGCCCGGTTCCGGCTCCCGGCGGGTGAGTACACGATAACCGTTGTACGGGGTAAGGAATACATTCCGGTATCGAGACGTGTGCGCGTTGCACCGGGGCGAACCCATCGGCTGGAAGTACGGGTGCAGCGGTGGGCGCACATGGCCGCCTCCGGTTGGCTGTCGGCCGACACACATGTTCATCGGTCACCGGCAGAATTGGCCGTTGTCCAGTGTGCGGAAGACCTGAACGTCACGTTCCCGCTGAGCTACTGGGTGCACGATAGCAACGAAGCGCCGCTTGAACCGAGATTGGCCCCCCAT
>JALSID010000008.1 GCA_026981825.1 Planctomycetota bacterium | reverse complement strand
CCTTGCAGGTCCGCCGGTTCTCGTCTCCTTCTGCTTCGACCCCCAACGGGGTGTTCAACCGGTGAGTCATGTGACCGGCAAAGCGGCTCTGGCTCGCAGTATGGGCGCCGGGACCATTGTCGTGGCGGAATCGCAAAGCGGTGAGTTTCGGCGCTGCCTGCAGACTGCCGAGCCCCCGGTCGACGTCTACCCGGTCCCCGACGGGCTACGCAACCTCGGGCAACTGTTGAGGCAACTGTCCGAAGTGCTCCTCCTACCCCCTGCCGATGACGCCGACCCGGGTACGCTGGCCGACTACTACCTGCTTCTTCACCGGATAGACCGCGAACGGGCACGCGTGTACTACCGCGACACCCTTCTGCCCCAGATCGTCGCCCGCATCCGTGCTATCCAGGAGGACGGTGTCCGTGGTCTCGAATCCCGCACGCTGTTGACCGTATTGAGCAAAAACCCCGAGACGACCTACCTCGGGATTGCCACGTTCCGCCCCACCTCCTGCTATGTAATCGAACTGGCGCCCGACAGGGAGCTCGAACAAGCGCGGGCCTGGCTAGAGCGTGAACTTGGACAGGTTGTCCCTGAAACAAAGCTAAACTGGCTCCAATGCTCCGATCTGGATGAGTTCCTGGGGGAGTCAGAGAAGCTGCGTTCGACGCTTCGTGACAAGGGGGTCCAGGACGGGGCACTTATCGTGGACCTCACGCCGGGGCCAAAGCCGGTCTCCTTCGGGCTCCTGTTCCAGGTTGTCGGCGAAAACGACTATGTTTGCTATCTGGAACACCGTTGGGAAGACAACCTGCCCCGACCATTCACCGAAAGGTATCGCATAACACGAGGCCAGTTCGGCGCGAGCAGCGCCTTGCAGAACCCTGGTGCGGTGCGAACGCGTTAAGGGCACTGCAACCGCACCAGCGCCCCTCTTGGGCAGGCCACGCCGCCGTCGTGGCCGTCGCTTCAAGCCGTTGCCGCCCATTGCGTCCCGGCTGGCGTCCCGCGTGCTCCGCTGGGCCTACGCGAGGGATCAGACCGATCAGGCTGGTCATGGTCCGAGCGCCGAGCTGCCCCCGAAGAAACGCGTACCACCACGCCCCGCTCCGCAGAGCGCCACTACTGCGTGGGTACGCCGAATGGACGAAAAAGCCCCCTGTGCCTGCCGACCCTACCGCGGCCGCGGATGCTCCTGCTCGACCACGAGCCCGACATCGATGTACTGCCCCCCTCCGGTTTGGCGGCAGTGCACCGCAAGAACGTTGCGCCCGGGGCGGAGCAATACAGAAGCAGCCCGGCCGTCGCGCACGCGGTAGTCGCCGTAGGAGGTGACATAGCCGGTGAACGTGGCCACCTTCTCTCCGTTCAGAAAGACCTCGGCATCTTCGTCGTGATGGATGCGTACCGTTAAGAAGCCCTCCGGCACCTTCTCCAGCTTGAACTCTCGCCGCAGCCAGATGTCCGAAGTCGTCCAGGGCGTGCGCACGATTGCGCCCGGAGTACCCTCCCGACCGAAACCTGCAACCCCGACCTTCCAGGAGGAATCATCGTAATCCGGATCCATCCATTCCCCCTTGGGCTGCCGGAGGGTAAACCGCCAGCTCTGCGGGCCCGACTCGGCAGTGGGTAGAACCATCGTTTGTCGAACAATGGGCGGGGGCTGGTACAGGCTCTCGTGGATCCTGGCGAGCTTCTCCACATCGAACTTAATCACCGCACGGTCGTAGGTCATGAGCCCGTTCACTTCGCCCTCGACGTCGGTAAGCTGCGTGTAGATCGCCGCCGCAAGCCCACGGGAAATCAACGGCTTGAGCTGATCCATGAGTTGCAGATAGGCCTTCTCGAGCTCCTCCCTGGTACGGTACGTCCTGTACCCCCAGTTCCGCTTGTTCCACCACAGGTGCCCCTCCACCGGCAGGCCCAGGCCGCCGAACTCCCCAAGGACCGCCGCCCGTTTCTCCTCAGGCTCAGGCATCCCTGGCCCCGGGTAGCGGTGCATGTCCACGACGTGCCCTACCCCCCGGTCCTCCCATCCGCTTGCCGAATCAACCAGGCGTGTCGGGTCATAGTCCATGGTCCACTGGGTGACCTTCGCGGTCTCGAACTGACCCCAGCCCTCATTGAACGGAACCCACATCACGATGGAAGGATGATTGAAATGGGCATCGATCATCGCCCGGTATTCGCGCCAGAAATTCTCCGCCGACTCCGGCGTCCGTTCGATGTCAGGTTCCCCCCTCCGAACAAACCGGTCGCCACTGGGCATGTCCTGCCATACCATCAATCCAAGCACGTCGCACCAGTAGTACCACCGGCGCGGCTCGACTTTGACATGCTTCCGTACCGCGTTGAAGCGGAATTTCTTCATGACTTCGATGTCGAAGCGAAGAGCGTCGTCCGTGGGGGCCGTATACAGGCCGTCCGGCCACCAACCTTGATCAAGGGGGCCATAGTGGAAGATCGGCTTGCCGTTTAAAAACAGCCGATTGTAGCCGTCCACATCTTTCCGCACCGCGACCTGCCTGAACCCCACGTAGGTTTCGACGGAATCGAGCAGCTCGCCTGTGTCGGTGACCAGTTCCAGCGTGGCCCAGTACAGCCAGGGCTTTTCCGGCGACCAAAGGCGCGCCCGCGGCACGGACACCCGCACCGGTTCCCCCACGGCCCCGCTGGCGATCTCGGGACCGATCGCTTCCAACCTGTCGCCCAGACTGCGGCTGTGCACACGGATCCGAACTCTCGCGCCTGCAGGCACGTCGACACCGTGGACGACAAAAGTTGCGCACGGAGGATCGATTTCGGGATAAACGCGAAAGCCGCGAATGAAGCTGCGCGGCACCGCTTCCAGCCAAACCGTTTGCCAGATGCCCGTGACCGCCGTGTACCAGATGCCGTGCGGCTCAAGCACCTGCTTCCCTCTCGGCTGGTATCCCCGGTCGGTCGGGTCCCAGACACGCACGATCAGCTCATTCTCCCCCGCGTAATCCACATACTCGGAGATATCAAACCAGAACGGATCATAACCCCCCCTGTGCTCACCCACCAGTTGACCGTTCACCCACACCTTCGCGTACCAGTCCACCGCCTCGAAATGGAGCAACACGCGTTTTCCCTGCCAACGGCTTGGAATGCGAAAACCACGACGATACCAGACCGCCTGTTCGGGGCTGACCGGCTCTTTTATGCCCGACAGGGCACTCTCGACTGGAAACGGAACCAGAATCCGCCGGTCAAACTTCTCTGCACTTTGTGCGTTCTTCGAAGTGATCGCGAATTCCCAAAGGCCATTCAGGTTGACCCAATCGGGGCGGATCATCTGTGGCCGAGGGTACTGGGGCCACACCGATTTCGGCTGCACCTGTTCGGCCCACCGTGTCATGATGTGCCCCGGCACCGGCTTCCACTCGGCCGCCTGTGCGCATCGTCCATTCGCGATCGCCAGAACCAGGATCGAGGCAAGAAGGCTCCTGAGCATCGCCAGTATTCCGTCCAAGAGGTTCCAAGGACTCCCCGGTCGCATCCCTTAAAGGCTATGGATCGATTCATCCCGGGGAAAGGTGCGTCGGCCCGGGCGCGAAGGGGGACACCTGAACTCGGACTGACAGCGTCGCCTCTCAGCCGCCATACAGCCCCCGCGCCGAGCCCCCCTCGATAACCAGCATACCGGCCCCGCTCGTGGGCAGCGTGTACAAGCGCCCCTTTCCCAGCGGACAGCGGCGGCATCGGACGAGACCTGACCGAGCTCTGGACAGGCCGCCGCTGAAGCCGACACCGCGCTTGATCAGAACTCCAGCAGCGCGATCACGACATGGAGGACGAGCACCGCCAACGTAGCGGCAAGGACGGTGCTGGTAATGGCACCGCTTACTTCCGCCTCGGAACGCTTCGGGGATGCGGCGAGCTCGTACGCGATCATCCCGGTCAGCCATCCGGCCACGGAGAGTCGAGCCACCACCCAACCGGTACCGTCCAGCCAATAGGGGCTGCCTCCCGTTTTAAGCCAGGCGAAGAACCAGCGGTTCCAGAAAAGCCACCCGCGCTCCGGATGGAGGGCGCAGAACGTCAGTGCACTGCTCACGACCGCGCCTGCCATCGCCACTGCGCCGAGGAACAGAGACCCCAGGACCAAGCACCAAAGCACCGAATGCTGGACATAGGCGCGGGGCGAAGCCCCCAGGGTGCGCATGGCGTCTAGCTGTCCCGTTTGGCTCTTGATTCCCACGTCCGCCGCAACGGCACTGCCGCATCGCGCTGCGATAAGCAGCGTGGCCAGCACCGGAACGGTCACCCGAAACGACGTGAACCCTATTCCCCCCACCACGTTCTCCAGAACAAGCGGCTCCAGCACCTCCCGGAACGGAAGGTGGCGGAATGTAAAGTAGGTACTGACGAAACCGGCGATCAAGCCCGCAACGAACAGGTAGGCCACCGCTCCTGGCCCGAACATGTAGCGGCCGTACCGCCTAAGAAAATAGGCCAGCCAGCGGAACGATACCGGCGAGGGCAACGTGTAGCGGAGTGCAAGAAGGGGCACAAGCACCGTCGCTCCCCACCAATCCAGCATGCGTGCCAGAACACCCGGCCCGGCGGCCCGCTCGTAGCCCCCTTGGTCGTCGTCCGCCCCCATCGCGGCAAATCTCTCCTCGATCGACTTCAGCGTCGCGTTATCGACACGCTCCAGCCGCTGACGGGTGGAGTCCAGCAGGTAGACTCTGTCGGCATCCGAGAGGAAATGCTCGTAGTCGTGAGTGACCACGACAACCGTAACCCCCCGGGCGCGGACGGCGGAGGCGATCGATCGAACCACCCGTTTGGCCGCCACCGGGTCGAGACCCGCGGTGGGCTCATCCAGGAGGATCACCGCTGCGTTCGCCGCCAGAGCGCGAGCGACGGCGCAGCGCCGCGCCTCGCCGCCGCTGAGGAACCACACCGGCTGATCCGGGTTCAACCCGAGCTCGTTGCAGATCCCTTCGATGTCGACCTCATCGGCGCCACCCCATCCGTGATCCTTCCCGAATTGAATGTTGCTGCGGGTCGGCAATTCGAGGAACAGCCCCCCTTGCTGGGGGACGAGACAGACTCGGCTACGATCGGAGTCCTGACCTTCCCCCGTTCGTACTGCTCCCGACGCGTGCACCGAACCCTGAGCGGCGCCGTCCGCAAGGAGGCCCGCCACGAACTGGAGAAGAAGCGACTTGCCACTGCCACTCGGACCGACGATGAGGTGGAGCTTACCGGACTCGAACCGAGCACACGCTTCCCTGAGTAACAGGCGGTCCCCGGCGGCAATGGTCACCTTTTCCAGCACAAGGTCCACGGCTAGCCCCCGCAGAACTGATCGTTACCCTATTCCCCCGCTTTTGCGGCGTACTTTCGGCCGCGGCTTGCTGTCGCTGCGGGCCGAACGATCACCACGGGCAACCCCTCGCCAAGAGCGTTCACCTTCGCCAACAGAGCCACCTCTTCGCGCAACCGACCGTCCGGCTGCGCGATCCGTTGCACGAGCTCGTAGGCGTCGTCCTGAAACTGCTCCACAACCCCGATCACCTCAGTGCGCAGCTCCTCATTGAGGAGCAAGTCACGAATGCGCCGTCTGAACTCTGGGTTCTGAAACGCGTTCCTGACCGCCGTGAGGAGGATTTCAACGACCCGATTCAGCTCCTCACGGACGACGGGTTCCAGACGTCCCGCCAGCTCGCTACGCAGGTCCTGATCGCTCACCAGCCGTCGGACGCAACTGCTCGTGGCACGGCGTATTTCGTCCGAGTTCTTCTGGAGGGCGTCGCCGAGACGAGCCAGAATAAGTTCCGTGATCGCGTCCATGGCGGTAACGTCCTTTTTCCTCATCGCCTCGACCAACCTTCTGCCGAACCGTCGTGCGTCGGGCCAACTAATCTTCACCGCGTCCTTAGTGATCTGCTTTACGACAGGCGTGAACTCGTCCCGCACGATCGGCTCCCACCGGCGGCGCACCGCCGGTTCCTGCAAGCTCGCCATGAACTCGCTCAGAATCCGCGCGGCACTGGCCTCCAGGCCGTCCTGGTGGCGTTGGAACTCCTCGGCGATGTGGGCAACAAGTTCCTCCACAACTTCATCCAGGCCAGCATCCCACGCCACGGCAGCCAACCGAGGCAATTGGCCGATCACTTCTGCGGCAGCTCGGTCCAGGAATGCCGCCAGCTCCTGTTCCGTTTCGGGATGAGCGACGATGAACTGCAGGATTTCACCGATCGTGAACCGGCGCGCGTAGATCACCGCCTCGAGGTTCTCAGCCTCCAGCGCGGCCGCCGGTCGGTACACCACCAGGGCGGAAGTTGAGCCCCCCTTCTCTCGATACTCCGCCACGATTCCCACCCAACGCAGCCTCTCGCCGTCCCAAAAGTAAACGCTCCCGCCCTCCAGACTGTCGCCGCTGCATTCCCCATAGACGGCCGTAACGGGCACTTCGCGCGGCGCCACCCACGCCGTCTTCAGCCCCTCCACCAGATCACCCACGACGTCGCGAACTGACGAATGCATCCACGACAGCCCTCCCAATAGGACCACTGCCCCCAGGGCCATGGCCCCCGCAATACGTCGGAACGCGACATAGGACATCTCTCACCTCCCGTGTATGGGCACGTGGCACGGGAAACGGTAGTGCGCCCGAGCCCCAGAATTGTCGGTCTCCTCACCGCGCGGCCCGTCGAGATCCCTCAGGGCGACACTGACTGCCCCTTCCGCCCGCCCGATCCTGACGAGCTGCACCAGCGATCCCCAGTTCACTCTCGTCCTTCATTGACGATTTTCTATGCTGAGCGTTACGCCTGCTTGGCCCTGCACGGGATTGCTCTCCGCCCTCCTAGCCATCAGACCTTGCACCGTCTGACAGGTTGTTCGCTCCTAGGGGCAATTCCTTAACCACACCGCCTGTGCGCGTATACCGTGCATTCGGCCAATTCCGCGTGCAGCGGCCATCCGGGACCATCCGGCCGTCCAAACCCGTACGGCGCTGTACCGCGCCAACCTCGGTCCTCTGCCCCTCGCCTCTTGCTCCGCCAGTCGCACAATCCGATCCCGCCCTTCGGTCAACCAGTCGAGGGTAAAGGAGGCGAACATGATCCGAGCGTAGTCGTCGCGCTCGTACAGCAGTCCGATGCGGTCATCCGGAAGCCGC
>JALSID010000007.1 GCA_026981825.1 Planctomycetota bacterium | reverse complement strand
GTGCCTGCGGAGAATTTGATCTGCAGTCCTTCCGCCACGGGTAGAAAGGTGTCGACGTCCGTTGCGTTGACGGTGATCGTTCCCACGTTGTCCCCGGATCCGTCCGTGTAGTCGATGGTGATGCCGTTGTCGACACCCACGGTTCCACCGGTGCGCACGGTGAAGGTATACGTATCGTTGTCCGGACCGGTGTAGTTGTTGGCGCCGCGGTTCGATGTAGGGGTAGATGTGCCTGCGAACGACGCCCCTTTGACGGCATCACCGATGTAGGTACCGCTGAACTCGGGACGGATGGCGCCTCCACTATCTGGGGCGAGGTTGTTGGTGACGGTGATCACGTTTTCGGTGCCGGAGTCGATGGCGCTGAGAAGCAGGCGGTAGGGGGCAGTTGTGGACGGGGAACCATCGTGGATGATCGACGCCTGGACGCCGGCGCCGGCCGCGTTGATCGCGTCGGCCAGGCCCTGCAGGGTGTCATTGGTCGAGTCGATCGTGATCGTCACCGGTGCGTTCGAACCAACCTGTATGGTCAGGGTTCCCTGGGTGATCCGGGAGCTCGGGGCGGCGAATCCCTGGGTGGCAATCTGCTGGTTTTGAGCGAGCTGCAATGCCTTAAAGACATACGAACCGGGCGTGGCGGAACGAGAGACGGCCACTTCGAGGGCCGTTTCATCACTAACGGTAGCGGTCTTCTGTTCGAAAACGTTGTTGACCGACGATGACAGGGGCACCAGGGCGGATCGCAAGGCGATCAGGTTCGCCTCCATCGTCTTAAACGCGGTCTGTTCATCGACCGCCTCCTGCTTTTGCGCTTGCAGCAGGTCGATCCTTGCCTGGTAGCTTTGAAGCAAGGCGTCGATGATCGCTGTGGTGTCGAGACCGCTTACGAGCCCATCGATTTGGAACATGGCTTCGCTCCAGGGTTAGCCCGTTTTCGGAAGCCGGTCCGAGGGGGAAGAAACGGCCGGGGTCGGTGTCTCCTGACCCCGGCCGTCGTTGGCCTCGTGACCGTCCGGCTCAGTTCCGCCCTGCACTGGAGCGCGGACGGTGTTCGTTACGGAGTCGTCAGGCCGTGGGTTATTGAAGAAGCGAGAGGACGATCTGCGGAACCTGGTTGGCTGCCGACAGCACCGCAGCGCCGGCCTGGAGCAACACCTGCTTCGCGGTGAACTCCGCCACCTCAGCGGCGAAGTCGGTGTCGCGGATTGTCGACTCGGCAGCCCGCAGGTTCTCGAGGGTCGTCCTCAGGTTGTTCCGGGTGCTCTCGAGCGTGTTGGTTTGGAACGCACCGAGGTCACCGCGGAGTGTGGAGATCTCGTCGATTGCCTGATCGACAAGTTCGATCGCGTCCTGTGCGCCGTCGGCGGAGCGGACGTCGATGTCAGCCAGTTTGGCGAACAGGTTACCCGGGACGTTCAGGGCCAGCGCGCCGGGGCCGACGTTCGGGATCGCGAACTTGACCGTTTGGTTCGCGTTTGCGCCGATCTGGAACACAAGGCGCTGGTCGGTGACCTGCACCGTCCCCTGGGCGCCGGTGACGCTTTGCACGATATTCGCGGGGTCGATCGCGATCTCCACCGTGATGCCCTCACCGGCCGCGCCTGGAGCTCCCGTGAGCACCCGGCCATTACCGGTGGCCGTGCCACCACCGATCGTGCCCGCGATGTCGACGCCCGTGTCGCTCAGCTCCGTGGTGCCGAAACCGGTGGAGTTAGCCGCGGCGGCCGTGTCGGAAATCACCTTCACGGACGCGCTGCTGCCGAACCGCTCGGTGTAGAGCCGCGTCGCGCCGCCGGTGCCCCCGCTGTCGGCAATAACGCCTGTCTGGCCGGTGTACTCATTGATCTTGGCGATGACCTGCGCCTGGGTCATGCCGGCGCTGAGGGCGATCGTGACGCCGTTGATCGTAAGCTGCTCGTCCGCCGCGAGAGGGGAGGTTTGCGCGGTCCCTGCTTCGACGAAGGCACGCTCTGCAGCGGTGGTGATGTTGATCGCGTGGGAACCAACGGTGGCCGCCTCGGTGACCTTCAACACGGTCACGTCGCTATCGCTGGCGACACCGTTCATGCCCGCCGAGCCGTCGAGCAGCTTCTTCGTGCCGAACTGGGTGGTCTGGGCGATACGCGAGATCGTGTCCAGAGCGTTCTGGACCTCAGCCTGGTTCGCCGCAAGGGCGTCCGCGTCGTTGACGGCGCTGTTGGCCGAATCGAGGGCCAGCTCGCGGATCTTGAGGAGCAGGCGGTTGATTTCATTAAGAGCCCCCTCGGCAGTCTGGATCATCGCGATCGCTTTGTCGGTGTTCTCAAGCGCTTGTTCCAGACCGACGATCTGGGCGCGCTGTTGTTCCGAAATGACCAGGTTAGCTGGGCCGTCCGCACCACGGTTAATCCGCAGCCCTGTGGAAAGCCGTTCCAGAGAGCGGTTGAGGGCCTCGTTGGTCCGCGCCAGGTTGTTCTGCGCGTTCAAGGAGGCGATGTTGTTCGTAATCACGAGTGGCATTTCTGACCTACCTCCGGTTTTGTGCCACCTACACACTGGACGGGCAGGACCACCCTGCCACGCCTAGCCTGCCGAACGGTCCGATCGCGCCTCCTTGCGAACCGCGCTGCACAACCCTGTGCTCTTCGGGTCCGTTAGCTTGTTTCGTAACCGTGCCGTGCCAAGCTGCACAGCGCCGCGCCCCAGCTCGGTGCGCTGAGCGCGGTTTTTCCTGAAGTAGCGGCCAGCGCCGAGCCGATGAGACCAACGAGTGCTAGCGGTAGTGCGGCTCATAGCGCACCTCTAAGTCCTTTTCTCGGGGCGAACGGTCTCACATGCGGGTGCGGGACGCCATTAAGAACATAGGTCACATTCTCTATTGGGGGATGCAGGTCGCCGTCCTCTGGACCCTGCTCACTCTGCTCTCCCGCTACTCCCAGTTGCAGCAGTCTGCGCTGCAACCGGCCGCCCTGCCGGTACCGGAGGCGACCGAGCATGTGGAAAGGCCGCTGCCCCAGCCCCAGGAACCCGCTCGCCTGCTGGACCTGGCTGCCGCCGACCGTCTCTTCCGCGAACGCCGCTGGAAAGAGGCGTTGGACGCGTACGAACAGATCGCTGAACTGGCGTCCAAGGGGGTTCGAGTCACCGCCCTTTATCGGGCCGCGTTGTGTCTGGAAGCGTTGGGGGATTACCCCGGAGCCGATCGCCGCTACTCCGAGCTCCGCGCCTCGGTAACCGTTCCCCTGCCGGCAACCATCTTGCTCGTTTCCCAGGCACGCTGCTGGCTGCGCATGGGGTTGACCGATCGCGCGATTCGAGCGGCCACCGACGTCCTTATCCAGCAGGCCGCAGACCTGGGTGACCACGACGCCCTGCACGAGGCCCGCTACATCCTGGCGCTCGCCGTCGGGCTCGTTGGGGGGGATCGGGCCGAGCAAGGCACGGAATTGCGGCCGGCCCGAGTGCACTTCGACTGGGTTCCCGAATATGCGCTCCGCTGGATCGAGCCCGTGCTCCTGTTGGACGGCGACGACGTCAACGGTGCCGTAGAGGAGAAGATCGAGGTAACCCGCGTCGCTCCAGAGGTCACCGACCTGCGGATCGACGTTTACCTGCGCTCCATCGACGCGCTCCGCTTGCTCGAGCAAACTGCCCAACAGGGGGGGATTGAGCTCGAACTGGAGCCAGGTGTGAGCGACCTGCTCAAAGGAGAAGCATTCCGGGTGCACGTGTCCGGCCTCCTTTACAGTCACCTTCTCACCTATCTGGCGGCAAGGTATGGTCTGGTGTGGGAGGCGAGGGACGGGGCCGTTCAGCTCGCATTGGCCGAGCACATGGCGCCGCCCGCCAGGCAGTCCTGGCACGCCAACCTCACCGAACGACTGGTGCGTGATGCCAACGTCTGGTTACCCGACCATCCCGCGCTCTCGATCGCCTACGTCCAGTTGGGTCTGCTCCGGCACCGGCAGCGCGATACCGACGGTGCGCGGGACGCGTACAGCGCGGCAATTCGGGAAGCCACAGACAAGGGGGCTGTGCTGGCGGCCCACTACAACCTGGCGCTCGTGGCCGTGGAGGAGCAGCACTTCTCCGAGGCGGTGCCCCACCTGTACGGGGTCGTGGACGCGGCGCCTGGAACCGAATTGGCTGCTCGCGCGCACCTGCTCCTCGGCCGACTGCACCTGCTGCGGGGCAATACCCCGAACGGGGTGACGGAGTGTCGGCGGGCACTGTTAAACGCTGTTGATCCCCAGCAGCGCGGGCTCGCCGTGCTCTGGACGGCGTGCGCCTATTTGCTGGACGAGAACCCGGCGGCCGCTGGCGAACTCCTCAGGGAGTATCGCGGCGACTTCGTCACCGGGCCGCAGCAGGCGGTCGCTCGGTTTCTCGATGCCTTTGCTGCCTTCCAGGGGGGTAACCGGGACGAACAGCTCAAAGCAGAACTCCTCTCCGGCGCGATCGTCGCCTCCAGTACCAACTTGCTCGGTACCCCCGGCGTATTCCTCATCGGCGATGCTCTGTACCGTCTCGGTCTAGAGGACCTGATGAGGGACGTGTACGAAAAGCACGTCGACCGGCTCATGCCGGGCGCGCTCCGAGAGCAGATCCTCGAACGGCTCGTTCAGTACTACCACCAGCGGGGCAACTACCAGGCTGCCTTGCGCCATCTGCTGGCCCAGTCGGCTCGGAGTGACCCCAACCGACTGCTGCAAACACGTATTCGCCAAATCGAGCTCCAGATCGGAAACAAACAGTATGCCGTCGCTTTGCAGCTCTGCCGCGAAGTGCTGCGGGAAATCAAACAGACCGAACAGGTTCGCACGGTGTTGGCCCTGATGGGACAAGCGTACGAGGCTATGGGGGACTATAAACGGGCCGCCATGTGCTACGGTGGCCGCATCCCCCTCGAATAGGACCAGGCACGGAAGGGAGAGATCGATGGGCCAGGTTTGGGCGGCACTCGTCCTTGCCCTAGCCTTGCAGACCGGGACCGGGCAACCGGACCCCTCCGGCGCCCAGCCCGGGCCGAAACTTCCCCTCACCGACCCGGCGGGAAAACAGGTGCAGGGTGACCGTACCCCCCTGGATAGCGTGCAAAATTCGCTCGGTGAGATGGCCGGGCAGCTTGACGAGGTCCAGCACCGAGCCGCCGAATTGGAGCATTCAGAAGTCCCCGCAGAAAACCCCAACAAGGAGCTCATCCAGCGCGTCCGACACAAGTTGAAACGGTTGAGCGCGTTGTTGGAGGAGCGAAGACGCCGACGCGCCACACGGCCCGAACAAGCCCGGTCGGTTGCTCCGGAGTCGGACGCATCGGCGACCCCGTCCGCACAAGAGGACGCTTCGTCGCACGAGGTCGACGCTGACCGTTCCAAAGGGGAGCAGGAAGCGGAGACGATCGGCTCCGCTGACCGATCGCCAGAACGAGCCCGGCCGGTGACCGCTCGGCCCCCAATTACCGAGCGACAGCCAGAACCGTCCGATGGAGCACACCAGGACGAGGAAGAGGACGACCCCGAATCCATCCCGCTCCTGGACGGACCGGTGGATCCCCTTCGAGCCGCACGGGCCTGCCTGCGTAGCGGTCGCTACCAGGACGCCCTCCGCTACTACCGGGTGATCGATTCCGAGCAGCTTCCCGCAGACGAGCGCCACTGGGTGCTGTACGAACAGGCCATGTGCTGGAAGATGGTGGGCGACTACGACCGAGCGCAGCAACTGTACCGCGAAGTTGCCAGACGCGCTGCCGACATGAAGCTGCGAGAGGCCTGTCAGTGGCAACTGGAGTCGCTCAAGTGGCGCCGGCAAACCGACAACCTGGTCCGGCAGCTAGAGTCTGCGATGCAGCCTTCTCCAGGGAGCTGACGCCGTGAATTCGGATGTTGCGACGCTGGAAGAGCTGCTGGCTGAGGGGTTCGAGGCTCAGGCGGATTGTTACCGCCAGGCGGTCGAACTGCTCAGCGAATGGCTCACAACACCGAAGCAGGATCTCCAGGAGTTAGTCGCTGTCCTGGAACAGCAGCAGCGACTGGTCAATCAGGCCACAGAGATCGACGAAACGCTTGCCGAGGCGCGGGCTCGGTGGCAACAGACCCGGGGGGCGAACAAGCCAGGCCCGCGCTTGCAGCGAGCGCTGGACCGACTTCGCCAGACGATCGACCGATTGATCGGTCTGAACGACGTCCTTCGCACCCAGGCGATGCAGGCTCGAGACCAGGTGCGCGCGGAACTGGATCGCCTTTCAACTGGCGAAAAGGCAAGCCGTGCGTACGGTCGGCGGTCCGCGGAACGGGCCGCTGTCTCCAGGGCGCGCCGCCACCGCTAGCAACGAGGATACGCTCCCATGGCACAGTCTCCAGCACCCGGCAGGGGAAAGGGCCACGCGGCCCATCGCCTTGCCCATCAACTCGTCCAATTCCTGGATGCGTTGCCGGTCGCTGCGCTGCTAACCGATCAGAAGGGCACGATCCTGCATTGCAACGGCGCGTGCGAGCAGCTCCTCTGCGCCGACGGGCAACGGCTTCGTGGAGCCGTCCTGTCCGCCATCCCAGAAAAGGGAGGGCCGATAACGGATGGAGGGCTGGTGCGCGTCTACCAGGGGGCAGCCGGCTCCTCTCCAGGACCCCTCCGACTGCAGGGGGTTGCTCACCCCGTGGGGGACTATCATCTCGTCCTCTTGAGCGCCGCCCACTCAGCGCCCGTCGGAAGCACGCCCGATCTGAGGGAGTTCCTTTCCAGCAGTGGAGGGCCGCAGACCCCCACCCACCCGCTACCCTGCGAGACGGTGGCAGTGCCGATCCGACCGGGGGGGCCATCCGGTTTGGTTGTTCGCGTCGAGACCCAGGAAGAACTCAGTCTGCTGGTGCGCTACTACCGGGGCTCGCCCGTCTGTGTTGCGGCCGGACCGCTTCTTTCCGTTGTGCGCACGATCGCGGACCTGGCGGGGGAGAATTTCCCATTGGTTCTGGTGGGCGCGCGGGGCGCCGGAAAACGAATGCTCGCGCACCTGATCCACTACTGGAGCCATCGCTCAACTCAGCCGATCGGTGTGCTTTCCGCCGAACACCCGATTTGGGCCACAACGCATTGGCCTGCCTCATGGGATGAAGCGGATCAACACCCTGTGCTGCGACGCATCGAACGGGTGGGGCGTGGCACGCTCGTCCTCCACCATGCCCACCGCCTGCCCGACCCGTGGTTGGAG
>JALSID010000006.1 GCA_026981825.1 Planctomycetota bacterium | reverse complement strand
TGTAGCAAGCACACCGCTCGTGCACGCGTTGGGCCGCCGCGCCCGGGCCGCGGCGGAAACGGTGATTGTGGGCGTCATGGGCACCGGTGGCCGTGGAACCCAGCTTGCGAGGGGCTTTCAGGGCCAGGCTGGGTGCACGGTAGCGTACGTGTGCGACGCGGACCGGAACCGGGTGGAGCAAGCGGCCGCAGCGGTCGAGAGGGTGTCGAACACCCGCCCCAAGGTGGTGACCGACTTCCGCCGGATCCTGGACGACAAGTCCGTGGACGCTCTCGTGATCGCCGCGCCGGACCACTGGCACGCCCCGGCCACCATCCTGGCCTGCAAGGCGGGAAAACATGTGTACGTGGAGAAACCGTGTAGCCACAACCCATGGGAAGGCGAGATGATGGTGGCGGCGGCGCGCAAGTACAACCGCAAGGTGCAGATGGGTAACCAGAGACGGAGCTGGCCGAAGGTCCAGGAGGCGATGCAAGCGCTGCGCGAAGGGATCATCGGCCGCGTCTATTACTCGCGGGGCTGGTACGCAAACCGGCGCGGATCGATCGGCCGCGGCAAGATCGCGGATCCGCCCGACTACCTCGACTACGAGCTCTGGCAGGGCCCGGCACCCAGACGACCGTATCGGACGAACGTGATCCACTACAACTGGCACTGGTTCTGGCACTGGGGAACCGGTGAGATCGGAAACAACGGGGTACACGCCATCGACCTGTGCCGATGGGGGCTGCAGGTGGACTTCCCCGTGCACGTCACATCTGCAGGAGGTCGATACCGGTTCGACGACGATCAGGAAACACCGGACACGCACGTGGCGTCGTACGACTTTGAGGGGGAAAAGAGCATCGCCTGGGAGGGCCTGAGCTGCAATCCGTTTGGAATCGAGCACACCGGCTTCGGAGCCAGCTTCCACGGCGAGACCGGTACGCTCGTAATCACCGGGGCCGGCTACAAGGTCTACGACCTGCGCAATCGGCTGATCAAAGAAGAAACCGGTCCAGGCGGAGACGCGACCCATATTGCGAACTTCCTGAACGCCATCCGCAATGATGAGCCGTTGAACTCCGAGATTGCCGAAGGCCACAAGAGCACCCTCCTGTGCCACCTGGGCAACATCGCCTACCGTGTCCAGCGAGACCTGAAGTGCGATCCCACGAATGGGCACGTCGTGGACGACAAGGAAGCGATGTCCTACTGGAAACGGGAGTACGAGCCTGGTTGGGAGCCCACGCTCGAATAACGACTTCCACTGCAACCGCGTAACCCACAGTTCGGCCTGGTCGTGGTTCAGGGCGGCGAGGCAGCAACTTCAGGGTTTGTCCCCCTCTGGACCGCGATCCATGCCGAGCTGTTTCATTTTGCGGTACAGGTTTGAGCGGTGTAAGCCGAGTCGCCGCCCCGCTTCCGCAACGTTTCCATTGGCCAGACGGATCGCTTCCCGGATGTAGCGTCTCTGGAACTCCATCGTGGCTTCGCTCAGCGACATGCCCAGGCGTACGGAGATGCCCTCCTCGTCCCGAGGCACCCCCATTGCGGCCAGGATCCGCTCGATCTCTGCCCCTTCAATGGTCGGCCCAGGAGCCAGGAAGGCCAGCCGTTCCATCAGGTTGCGCAACTCGCGTACGTTGCCCGGCCACCCATATTCCTGCAGCCGTCGCTTGGCCGCCTCGCTCAACTGCAGCCGCTCCCTTCCAGCGTCACGGCAGAATTGATCCAGGAAGAACTCGGCCAGCTCCAGCACGTCTTCGCGCCTCTGTCGCAGGGGAGGGATCTGGATCGCCACAACGCTGAGCCGGTAGTACAGGTCTTCCCGGAACTGCCCTTCGCGCACCCGCTGCACCAGGTCCCGGTTCGTCGCTGCGATGACGCGCACATCCACCGGTATCGGCTTGGTCCCCCCTACACGGTAGATGCTCTTCTCCTCGAGCACACGGAGCAGTTTCGCCTGGCCGCTAGGGGACATGTCACCGATTTCGTCCAAGAAGAGTGTCCCCCCCTGAGCAAGCTCGAATTTACCCGGGCGAGTCTCCCGTGCGTCAGTGAACGCCCCCTGCTCGTGGCCGAACAATTCGCTTTCCAGCAATGTCTCCGCAATCGCGGCACAGTTGATCGCGATGAACGGTCCCCCCCGCCGCTTGCTGTGCGAATGGATCGCGCGAGCCACCACCTCCTTGCCCGTACCGCTTTCGCCCAGGATGAGCACCGGCAAATCGGTCTGAGCCAGCCGATGGACGGTGGCGCGGAGCTCCACGATCGCACGGCTCCGCCCCACGATCTGTGCCCCCTCTTGAGTTTGTTCGCTGTAGTGGGTTGCAACCCGGGTGAGGCGATCGCGCTCCGCTGCGTTTTCGAGCACGACGGCAACCTGATCGGCCAGGCGTTCCAGCAACCAGCGGTCACGCGCCGTGAAGGACCCGCTCCGTTTATTGAGCACCTCGAAAACGCCCAGACGGCGGCCGCGAGGGTCAGAAAGGGGCACGGCGATCAGGTTGCGCGTTTGGAAGCCGAGTCTCCGGTCGACATCGGCACTGAATCGAGGATCGCTTCGGACATCGTTCACGACCGTAGGCTCGCCCCCTTTCAACACCGCTCCAACGATCCCCTGATCATCCGGTACCCTCAGGACCTTTCCCTCGACCCCCAGAGCAGGACGGGCGATCAGTTCGCCCCTTTCGCGATCCCAGATAAAAATGCTCGCCCGCTCCGCGTCCAGCAAAGAGGCCGCCTCGGACGCGATCGCCTCGAGGAGCTCCTCCGTGTTCTTGATCACCGCCAGGCGACGCGTGACATCCAGCAGAGCACGCAAATCCACCACCTGGCCGGCCAGGGAATGATGTTCAACGAGCTGGCGGACCATCCAACTGAGGAGCGACTGCAAGCAGGCGAGGCCACGGGCCGTTTCAACCGCCAAGTCGCGATCAGCTCCCCCCAGCGAGGCGCAGAGGAACATGTTCGGGCAGTGCCTCTCATCCAAAGGCACGCACACCGTGTGACCACGATCGTGTTCGATCAGCGCGACGCGGCCTGTCGCCGCAGCTTCCCCCAACACCCCGGCAGCAACCGCGGAGAGGTTCGTCGCCATTGTCGTGGCCACGGTTGAGCTGGAAGCAATCACTTGCCACTGGCCCCCCCGCCGCCAGAGCCAGGCAGCGGACGCACGTAGCACCTGCTCCAGCGCCGTCAGCAGACCGGTGGGCTGCTCCTGCTCGGTGCTGCCCGACAACACGAGGGTATCGAGCACACGGAGCAGCAACGAGGCGGGCACGTCCGCTGCATCGCGCGGATCGAACCAGGTCACCGCTTCTTGAACACCAGGTTCATGCATCGACTCGTCGAGATGTCCCATTCGCGCCGTCCTGACTCCTTGAACTCACGGTCCACCTTTAGCATACAGCAGCCGTCGACGCCCGGAGAAAACCGAGGCGTACCCGGCCACGGACCGTTCGGCGTCCTGGCAGGCACCGAGCGGAAGAGACGGTTTGGCATCATGGTGACAGTCCGCCCCCGTAGGCCGCAGTGCAATAACGGTTGACGAGACGACGACGGCTTCAGAAACTTGGGACATACGGCAGGTAGCCCAGTGTTCCAGACAGGTTCGTGCATTCAGGAGTGGAGGTCATGGGGCTCTTCGATGGCAAGGTCGGCGTCATCCTCGGTGTCGCCAACGAATTCAGTATAGCGTGGCAGATCGCGAAGTACTTGCACGAGCAGGGGGCGGAGCTGGCGTTCAACCACCTGCCCGACCGCGACGAGAAAAAACGCATGGAACGGCGGGTGCGAAAACTGGCGGAACCGATCGGCGCAAAGGTCATCCATCCCTGCGATGTATCCAAGGATGAGGACATCGCCGAGTTCTTCTCGGTAGTGCGTCAGACCTATCCTCAAATCGACTTCCTGGTGCATTCCATCGCCTTCGCCCCCCGCGAAGACCTGCAATGCCCCACACTCATGGCAAGCCGGGAGGGGTTCAAGGTCGCCATGGACATCAGCGCGTACAGCTTGATCGCGGTCACCCGCGCTGCGGCAGAGTTCATGCGCGACGGTGGTGCGGTGCTCACTATGACCTACTACGGCGGCGAAAAGGTCGTGCCCGGTTACAACCTGATGGGGTTGTGCAAGGCGACGCTCGAATGCGCGGTTCGCTACCTGGCCTACGACCTTGGACCGCGCAACATCCGCGTCAACGCGATCTCGGCCGGTCCGATGAAGACGCTGGCCGCTTCCGCGGTGGGCGACTTTGACGAGATGCTCGGCCTGCATCGCTCGGTAGCCCCCCTTGGCCGCAATGTGAGGCCGGAAGAACTGGGCAAGGCCGCGGCTTTCCTGCTCAGCGACCTTAGTTCGGCCGTCACCGGTGAAGTGCTCCACGTCGACTGCGGCTACAACATCATGGGCGCCCCAGGACGGTCGATCAAAGAACTCCTGGCCAAGCAGGAAGCCGACCGGGCTTAGCTCGGGCAGCAAGACGTGACGGCACTGCCCGTCGAGTTCTCCCGACAGCACCAGCGCCAGCGGGGGGCCACGCGCGCGGCGTGCGAAACCTAGAGAGGGGCACGCAACAAAGGGAATATTCGGAAAGGCTCGATTCGCATCCGGTTGCTGTCCCTTCGATCGTCTGCCGTGCGTCCCCGCTCGGCTCGCTCCTTGACAAGCGGCGGTGACGACCTATGGTCCAGTAGACAGCACATCGACCGCACGTGAGACACCTTTGACGACGCAGGACCGGGGGTTTGACCATGGCAGCTCTTGCAGCACGCCTTCGCCGTATCTCAGCAATCATCCGCCGCCTTCGTGCGCGCGTTCGCCGCGTGCGGCGTGCACGTCGCCGAGCCATCCGCCGCAGGATCCGCCGGCTTGCCGCCAGGCGCCGAGCCCTCCGCGCCCGCCTCGCCCGCGCCGGACTGGCTGCCGCCGCCGGCACAGCCACCACCGCCGCCCTCGTTATGGCAACCTCCGTCGCTAACCCTCCAGCCATCGATCCCGCTCCGCAAACGACCGCTGCGCTGGAGGCCGCGGCGGCACCCGCAGCGGAAGCCCTGGCCATGGCGGACACGGCTTCAACCGCGCCTACGAGCCCGGCCGAAACGGCGCCGTCTGCGAGCGACCCCGCGCTCACGGAAACATCGGGCACCGCAACCAGTGGCACAGACGAACCGGGTTCCACAGGAACACAACCCTCTGCCGAATCTGCCCCCACGGCTCCCAGCCCAACACCCGACGCACCCGGCAACTGGCAGCTCAGCAGCAACACGGGCGCCGGATCCGACTCGGGTGCCGCTGACGTCTCCGTGCAACAACTGCCGGCGCCGGACACATCTGCCTCTTCGCTATCCCCCTTCGACCAGTACCTCGACTAACCTGGCCGGCCCCCATGCCCAAGGCCAGACCTCAAACGTTCAACAACCGAAGCATTTGCCGGAGGGAATTGCGATGCATCGAGCTCGGCCACAGGAACCCACGTGAATCCGGTACCGGACGCCGAGCCAGCGAGAACAGAACACAGGAAGAACCAGATGACGAGGCTCGCGTGGGCGTAATCGAACCTGACCGTCTCCAGCAGTCGCTCGACCCGCACGCGAAGCCCCGTTTCCTCAAGGACTTCCCGCACCACGCACTGCTCGGGCGTCTCCTCCGGGTGAACCCTACCACCGGGGAACTCGAGCAAGCCACCCAGAGGTTTATGGGCGGGACGGCGCCCCACGAGAACCCGTCCGTCCCGAAGAACAACAGCTACAGCCACGCGTTCCATAACAGACGCCAGTGGTTGAGGGCTGAACGTACGAAGAAGGGCCCGAGCAGGATACAGTATAGGGATTCGCCGTCGGCGGAGATGGCGACAAGTGCTTGGCGCCACCACAGGGGGAAAGATCAGAGCTCGCGCCAGTCAAGCACGGGATCGAGCCCGACCTGCTCCTTGATCTCGTCCCAACGCTTTTCGATCTCCATGAGTTGGCGGCGTTGGTTGTAGTAGAGCCGTTCGATGCGGCGCTGCGCCCGCTCGAAGACGCGAAGCAACCAACGCCGCTGCAAGCGGTGATTTGGCACACTACGCGCCCAGCGGCGCAACTTCTCCAATCGGCGTCGCATGAACTCCGCCTGCATCCGGTCCTCCACCCGTTCGCCCTTGGTGATCAGGTCGAGGATCTCGTCCTCCAGCGAGATGAAGAACTGGGCGGTACCGGGATCCCCCTGTCTGCCACACCGCCCGATGAGCTGGCGATCAATTCGCCGCGCCGTATGGAACTCCGTGCCAATCACAAACAGCCCCCCCAATTCCGCAACCCCCGGAGCCAGCTTGATATCCGTACCCCGCCCCGCCATGTTCGTGGCCACGGTAACGGCCCCGTGCTCCCCCGCCCTGGCCACGATTTCCGCTTCGCGTGCATGATGCTTCGCGTTCAGAACCTGATGGGGTATGCCGCGCTCTTTGAGCAAAGCACTCAGGAGCTCAGACTTCTCAATCGACCTCGTACCGATCAGGATCGGTCGCCCTTGAGCGTGGATCCGCTCCACCTCGTCCGCTACCGCTCGCCACTTCTCTTCGGCGGTTGCAAAAATCCGCGGTGGCAACACCTCCCGGATCACCGGCATGTTCGTGGGCACACGGAAAACGGGCGTCTTGTAGATCCCCCTGAACTCGAACGCCTGCGTCACGGCCGTACCGGTCATGCCCGCCAGCTTCTCATACTTGCGGAAGAAAGTCTGGATCGTGATTCGAGCTGCCTCGCCCGTCTCCTGTGTGATCGGTATGCCCTCCTTGGCCTCGACCGCGCGGTGGATACCCCGCTGCCACTCCCGCCCCTCCATCATTCGCCCGGTGTACTCGTCGACGATCACCACCTTGTCGTCGACAACCACGTAGTCCCGATCCCGCAAGTACGCCCGATGGGCCAACACCGCCCGCTCGACGAACTCATAAATCGCTTCCATGCCCAGTTTCGCAACCGCTGGGTCGTTCAGGTGCTGGCGGACCACCCGACACCCTTCCAGGGTCAACTCCACCTTGCGAAGCACCGGATCGTAGGTGTAGTGTAGCTTCTCTTCCAGCAGCCGAGCCACCCGATCCGCCCAGCGGTAGCGGGCCGCCAGTTCCTCGCTTGCCTTCTTTGGCGGAGTCGCGATGATGAGCGGCGTCCGCGCCTCATCGATCAGAATGCTGTCCGCTTCATCAACGATCGCGAAATGATGTTCACGCTGTAC
>JALSID010000005.1 GCA_026981825.1 Planctomycetota bacterium | reverse complement strand
CCCTGGGATCAGTTGGCCGTGTGGGCGATCACGGTCGGCTCGAACATGGCTCGTGCCACCCCGTTGGTGGGTCATGAAGGGCCGCTGCACAGTGTGCTGAAGATTGGACCAGTTGGTCTGATCCACTCCGGCAGCGATGCCCGGTTTCTGCTCATCGCCGGCCGAGAGATCGGCGAAATGACCCTGAACCGCTTCTACATCTTGCATTGCATCGCCATTCCCCTGGTGGTGACGAGCCTGATCATGATCCACTTTTGGCGTGTGCGCAAGGATGGAGGAATCAGCGGGCCGCTTTAATCGGGCGATCCAGGGAGAGCCGCCAGATTCGTTTCTGATCACGAGAGCGAGAGCTACGGAGGACGAGGTCCAGCAATGCATGGTCCCGATATGACATTGGCCGTCAAGGCGGGGCTCACCTGGTATTTCCTGCTGGTGGCCGCATTGAATCTGGGCGCAGTCGCCTACTGGTTATTCCGTCGCTCGGATGATCGTGCGGCGCCACCCTGGTTCGAGGCCGTTCTCGGGGTAGCGGCCGTGCTGGCCGTCGTAGGCCTCATCTTCGCCCATTTTGACCAGTGGTGTGTGCTGGGGGCAACGCTAGGAGTACTAGCCGTGCTCGTAATCGCCGCCGGTCTCCTTCCATCGTTGTTGAAGGGAGGTTCGGTCGCCCCCTGGCTCTGGTTCTGCTTGGCCATCGCCTCGGCTCTGCTGGGGGCTTCGTATGCGTACCTCCCCCTGGAGCGTTGCTTTGTCCTACCGCACGGTTTCCGCGACTTCGTCGATTCCGTCGCAGGGCCGGTGACTTTCTTCTTCGGCTCGGTGCTTGCCCTGGCCGTTCTTCTTCTGTTCCGCGAGCAGATAACGAACCCCGCCGTAGGATGGGCTATTCTGAACGCCTTTCTGGTTTTCTATGGGCTCAGTATGACAGACTGGGATTTCCGGCAAATCGTTGCTAAGCCGGACAACATCCCGATCTCGCTCATGCTGCTTACAGTGGGCTTCTTCACCTGGCTCGCTCTTCGTAGAGCGGTCGAAAACGACCGGCGCGTGGCGAATGGCCAGCCCGTGGTCGAGAAGGAGCGTGGGGAAAAGGTGCTCGTCTGGCCCGATCTCGTCTACACCGAGTTGCTCTGCATGATCGCCTTCACGATCTTTCTGGTTGTATGGAGCATCTACTTGAAGGCGCCGATCGAGCAGCCCGCCAACCTGACCGAAACGCCTAACCCATCCAAGGCTCCCTGGTACTTCCTGGGGCTCCAGGAAATGCTTGTCTACTACGACCCCTGGCTGGCGGGTGTCGTGTTCCCGGGGTTGATTATCTTCGGGCTGATGGCCCTGCCCTACATCGACGTGAATGTGAAGGGGGCGGGATATTACACGTTCCGGGAGCGTCCGTTTGCGATCACCATGTTCCTGTTCGGCTTTATCGTGCTTTGGGTGCTCATGGTTACCCTAGGGACCTTCCTGCGTGGTCCTGGTTGGAATTTCTATGGCCCCTACCAGTACTGGGACCCGCACCTCGTTCTGCCTCTTACCAATGTGGACTTCGCCGATTACTTCTGGCTCCACTGGCTGGGCGTGGCGAAGCCCGAGCACTGGTTCCTCCGCGAGCTGCCTGGCATGGTGGCCATCCTGCTCTATTTCCTGATCCTGCCCCCGTTGCTAGCCCGGACGGTGTTCAAGAAGTTGTACCTGCAGATGGGCTTTGCCCGGTACATGATCTTCGTCTTCCTCTTTCTAATGATGGCGGCGCTGCCGTTGAAGATGCTGCTCCGCTGGGTATTTAACCTGAAGTACATCGTCCACGTTGGCGAGTACTTCTTCAACATTTAGGTCCGGACGGTCTCTCACCCATTAGGGCCAAAAACGGACGATCTGGTGGGAATCAGGACACGAGGAGTCCGATGCCCGCAACCGAAGCGACGTATTACAACGTTAAACGACTCCATGTGATCTTCGGGGCGCTCAGCCTCGGCCTCCTGGTGGCGATCCTGTGGATGATCGCCGCCGATCACATGCGCGAATGGAAAAGGGTCCAGCGCGACTTCCTGGTCCTCGACGCGCGCCGAATCGAGGCTCAATTGAAAGCAGAGCAGGACAAGCTTGATAAGCAAAAGCTTGAGGAGCTCAAACGGCGACGTCAGGAAGCCCTGCAAGAGATCGCCCAAAAGCAGGACGAGATAGCTAAGTTGGAGAGCGAGCTCAATCACCTTGAGGGGGCTCTTGGTCTAGCGCGGGAGAAGCGCGCCATCACGCAGTCGGTGCGTGACTCAGTGGCCAGTAAGCTGGAGATCGCCAAGGCAGAGGGCCGGCCTCAGGAAGAGATTGAAGAGTTGCGGGCAGAGTTGCGCGAATTGGACCGGGAACTGCGCGAGTTGAGGCTCAAAGAAGAAAAGGCCGAACAGCAGGTTAAGGCGGTCGAGGACAAACTGGCCGAGCTCCGCGCTGCCCTGGCTGAAGTCGAGCAAGAGGAAAAGGCTCTGCTCAAAGAAGTGAACCGCTTGCAACAGGCTCTCGAGTCACGACAATGGGGGTGGGACGAGATGGTTCGGAGCTGGCCAATCCTCGATGCGTTCGCATCACCGGTCCGCATCGAACAAACGGCCCACGACGATCTCCCCCTGGACTTCAACTTCGCGCCGGTACCCCGATTTGACCGGTGCGTGACCTGCCACAAGGGCATCGACAGCGTTCAGGCGGACGGCAGTCCGACTTACACGGTGGAAACCATCGAGAAGCTCGGGGGGAAGCAAAGCCCGTACTGGCGCGCCTTCTTGACCCACCCGCGTCCCGATCTGTATGTCTCCGCCAACAGCCCCCATCCGCGCGAAACGTTCGGGTGCACCGTGTGCCATTCCGGCCAGGGATCGGGTACGACGTTCACGTACGCATCCCATACACCGAACTCGCCGAAACAGCGTGAACGGTGGGAGCGTAGCTTCGACTGGCATGAGGTGCACTTCTGGGAAGAGCCCATGCTGCCCCGCCGGTTCTACGAGTCGTCGTGCTTGAAGTGCCACGTCCACGTGGTCGACCTCGAAAACCATCCCAAGTACGGCAACCCGGCTCCGAAGTTGCTTCGCGGCTACCACCTCGTCAGGCAATACGGCTGCTTCGGCTGTCACGAGATCAATGGCTATTCGGAAGGGAAGCGGATCGGGCCGGACATGCGGCTGGAACCGCAGACGGAAGAAGAACGGCAGCGGGCAGAGGCTAATCCGAACCAGCCTCCCGGAACTATGCGCAAGGTCGGGCCATCCCTGCGACACATCGCAGACAAGGTCACGCCCGACTGGGTGCGCAAGTGGATCAAGCTGCCCCGGGCGTTCCGACCGACTACGCGCATGCCCCAGTTCTACCTGCTCTCCAACAACGACGGCGAGACTCCGGGAAGTGAGCCGGACGACCTCCTTCGCAGCGACGTCGAAATCTATGGCATCACCTACTACCTCTTCCAGAACTCTGAACCGCTCAACTTGCCGGATCCGCCCGTTCCAGTGGATCCAACCGACGAAGAACAGGTTGCGCGCGGACGGGAAGCGTTCATTGAAAAGGGATGCCTTGCCTGTCACACGCACCGGGCAATCACCTCGACCATCCCCCGAGCAACGGCTGACTTCGGTCCAGACCTCTCCGACCTGAAGCTGAAGCTCGTTGACGCCGACGGTAAGCCGAACGTCAAGTGGTTGTTCCACTGGTTGAAGAACCCGAAAAAGATCAATCCGCGCGGGTTCATGCCGGAATTGAAACTGACCGACCAGGAGGCAGCCGACATCGCCGCCTGGTTGCTCAGCCAAGACGCCCAGTGGCACGAAACGGTCTCCCTTGAGCGGGAGGAGTCCGAGCGACTGGACCAGATGATCGACGACATGATCCGCACCTCCCTGGAGAGGAGCATGAGTGTGGTGCTGGCAGAGAAGGCGGTTACCGAAGGCCTGGCAGAGGACGAATTACCCCCTAGCGGTCCCGAACGGCTTCTGACCGCTCCGATCTCCCGTCACAAGAAGCTCATGTACATCGGTCAGAAAACGATCGGCCGCCTCGGTTGCTTCGGCTGTCACGACATTCCGGGGTTCGAGAATGCAAAGCCGATCGGTACCCCTCTGACCGACTGGGGGCGTAAGGCGTTCAAGGACCCCGAGAAGCTCGAGTTCATGCACGTGGCGGAGTTTGTCGAGAAGCAGGGACCTCGGGGCTGGTCTGAGGAGGACCACGAGTACTTCCTGGAAGGTTTGAAGCATCACAAGGGCATTGCGTTCCTGTGGCAGAAGCTTCAGTTTCCCCGCAGCTTTGACTACAACCGGGAGCGACTCTGGGACGACAAGCTCCGCATGCCTCGCTTTCCGTTCGCGGACAATCCGGAAGATGTCGAGGCCGTGATGACCTTCATCCTCGGGCTCGTCAACGACGTTTATATTGCTTCGAACCGACGCGCCCTGCCCGATCCGGTGCAGTTCGCCAAGATCGAAGGGTGGAAAGCGATCACCCGGTACAACTGCGCCGGCTGCCATGTGTTGCAGATGCCGCAGGTTGCTTTCGATGCGACGGGCGTTTCAGCCCAGGGAGCGCTGAGCGCGCACAAGGAAGAATTCCCAGAGGTGATCGAAGCGCAACGCCAGATGGCGCGGGATGCGCGTGTCCGAGAGAACCTCTATCTGGCGCAAGCACTCCTGATCGGCGACGGAGTACCCCCCTTGTCTTTCCCCGATCCTGAGCAGGCGGAAGTCTACTCGTTGGAACTATGGGAGCCGATCAAGTGGGGGGAAGACGGTGTGCTTCTGGTCGGCGATCGGCTGGTGGTGAACGACCCGGCCGCGGTCAAACTGGAACAGTCCCGTCCGGCGATCGGCGGGCAGTTCGCCGAGATTCTGGTCGAGCGGCTGGCCGAACAGACCAATCAGCAGTATGCCCAGGTGTGGGGATTTGTCCCGCCACCTCTGGTGCGAGAAGGGTTCAAGGTGCAGCCGGCCTGGCTGCATCAGTTTCTCCTCGATCCGTTCGTTATCCGTCCTGCAGCGCGCCTGCGCATGCCGAAGTTTCACATGTCGGACGCCGAGGCGGCGGCCATCGCGCGCTATTTCGCCATTGTGGACCGCGTGGAAGAGCCGTATGACTATGTACCGGAGCGAGAAGAAGCCTACATTCGCCGGCGCGAGGCGGATCGTCCCGGGTACTTCCTTCAGGCATGGAATTTGCTAACGATGCGGCCCAGAGGCGATCAGCAACAGAACGGGCAACAAGCCCGGCTCTGTGCTTCGTGCCATCGGATCGGCACCGTATACCCGCAGGGGGGCACCCCCGAGGACATGGGGCCGGATCTGCACAAGGTTGCCACCCGGCTGCGGTCCGAGTATCTCTGGCAGTGGATCGCCTCGCCGCGGCGTTTGCTGCCTTACACGGGGATGCCCGCGAACTTCAGCGCGGTGACGCCACAGTTCCAGGACGTCTTCAAGGGGTCGAGTATCGACCAGGTAATTGCCGTAAAGGACGTGCTGCTTAACTTTGACTATGTGGCGTTCGACGTTGTCGGAGAAGATGGTGAGCGGGCATCGGCCACTGGGAGTGGAGGAGAGTAACATGAGGTCATTCTGGACTGCTCTATTTGCGGCGTCGCTAGTGAGCTGTGCGTTGATCGGCTTTGTTGGCTGTGGGGGCGGGACCGAAGAGACCTCCACGACGGAAACTCAGCAGACGGGCGCGCCGGAGACCACGAAGAGCGAAGGAGGCGAAACGCAGCAGCAGGACGGTCAACAGGAGGAGCAGGCGGCTGCGGAAGGCTGGGGCACGATCAAGGGAGTGGTGATCTACAAGGGTGAACCGCCCGAGCCTAAGGTGCTCGTGAAAGAGGGCGACACGACCGTGAAGGATCCGGAGGTGTGTGCGAAGCACACGATTACGAGCGAAGAGCTGGTTGTGAACAAAGAGAACAAGGGGATCCAGTGGGCAGTCGTGTTTGTCAATCGGCCGGCGAAGATCCATCCCGACCTCCAGAGTCCGCCTGAAGAGCCGGCGATTCTGGATCAGATCGGTTGTGTGTACGTCCCTCACGTCCTCGCGATTCGTGAGGGGCAGAAGCTCATTGTGGCCAGTCAAGATCCCATTTCCCATAACACGAACATTCAAGGCTTTCGGAATACCCCTTGGAATCGCGTGTTGCCTCCCGCTGAGGGGATGCAGACCAGGCTAGACGGGCCTTCCCTGGTTGCCGAGCCGTTGCCGATGCCGGTGGCATGCAACATCCATCCGTGGATGAAGGCGTACATCGCGGTCTTCAACCACCCCTACTTCGCTGTTACGAACGAGAAGGGCGAGTTCACCATCGAGAAGGTCCCGGCCGGCACCGTCCATCTGGTGAGCTGGCAGGAAAAGTTCGGCCGTGGTCCAGGTGGACGAAGCGGGATCGCAGTTGAGGTGAAACCTGGTGAGACGACGGAGGTAACCATCGAGTTCCCGGCCAACTAGGGAGTTGAGCTTCCCTTCTGCCGGACCACCGGCGGAGTGGTGGTCCGGCAGTTTCTGGGCCCGACGGATGGAGATGTAATCACGAGAGGGTCTGAGTTCTGTAGGAACCGGAGACCGAGATGAAACATGTAGGCCTGTCCGTTGCGGCATCGCTGCTATTTTTTGGGCTGGCGGGCTGTGCTACAGGCCCCCTGCAGTTCCCTCTTCCCGATGCAGAGATCTACACGGGGCCTGACCAAGAGCCGATCAAGCTTTCCCAGGCCCAGCGGCAGCAGCTCTGGCAGGTCCTCGATGAGCTCTTCGGTACCCCCGACAGTCCCAAATTGCCTGAGCCATGCACGGGGATCCCTGGGGTGAAGCCGGAGCGGTTACAGGCCGCGGCGCGGGACTATCGCCGCCTGTGCATGCATTGCCATGGGTTGGCCGGTGACGGGAATGGACCAACCGCGCCGTTCTTAAACCCGCGGCCTCGCGATTATCGAGCGGGCGTGTTCAAGTTTACATCAACTGGCACGGGAATGCCCCCAACGTGGGAGGATATCCGCTATACCCTGGTCCGCGGGGCACCTGGTACCGCGATGCCTTCGTTCCGCGCCTATTCGGAGGAAACGATCAATGGGCTGGTGGATTATGTGATCTACCTGAGTTTGCGCGGTCAGGTTGAACGCGATCTGGCGTTGATCTTGGTGGAGTACGAAGAGCTCGCCGATGCGGACGTGCAGAGCTCGGTTCGTCGGTTTG
>JALSID010000004.1 GCA_026981825.1 Planctomycetota bacterium | reverse complement strand
CTTCTTCCCTCTCGCCCAGGACGATGTGCTCGGCCTCTTCTGAGGGCCGAGTGATCCGCAGCCCCTGCCTGGCGTTCTGCCGCGCGGCGTTCAGCCACGTCTCAATTTCGTCTGCCTCCGCGAGCAGACGTTGCACGGCGCGCTCCGTCTTTTCTCCCCGGAACCCGGCGGGATCGATCCGGGGATTCGGAGGCACGGAGGAGAACGTTCCCCACTGGTCTGTGCCGTGTACCTGCACCCGAGCGCCGGGTTGCGGTGCAGGCGAATCGAGTTCCAGGCGGGGGCGGATAAGATCCTCGAGGGAATACTCCGACTTACGCGGTGAGTACGGCCAACTCACCGGCAACACCAGATAGTCCCTTGCCCTGGTGAGGGCCACGTAGAGGAGGCGGATGCGTTCGGCGTGCAACCGCTTCTTCTCTTTGTCCTGCATATCCGGCCAGCCCGGAGTCGCGAGGGTCTTGGAAAAGGCGAACCCAAGGCGAGGCCGATCAGGGCTGGATCGATCCACAAGCGGGGGATCGACCTTGATCTCGCGCGGACAGCTAAACCCACCAACCACGACCAGGGGGAACTCGAGTCCCTTCGATCGATGTATCGTGAGAATTTGGACGGCCCCGTTGTCAAACTCCACATCGGGCACTTCGGTCTCTTCCTCCGTCTCCGATGCCATGGATTCCAGCCACTCCAGAAGCGATCGAAACGTCTGCGGCTCCGCGGCTTCCAAGCGGCGACACATGTCCAGAAGATGGAGCAGATTGGCAGCCCGGTCAGCGCCGTCGGGTAAGGATGCGAAGAGCTCAACGGCCCCCGTCTCGTCATACAACTGCTCGATAACCCGGTACACCGGTCGCTTCTCCCGACGGTCGTACAGACGGTGCAGTACGCCGAGGGCTGCCCCCACCGCAGTATTGGGCAGACCGCCCGTCAGGTAGTTGAATTGCCCTCCTTGAGCAAGCCGATGTTCGACGAGGTCCTCGTCGCTGAGCCCGAAGATTGGGCTGCGCAACGCCGCCACTACGCGCAGCTCACTCATCGGGTTCTCCAGTGCGCGCAGAACCGCCAGGACGCTCTTGATCTCGATCCGGGTGTAGAACGCCTTTCCACCGACCAGTCGGTAGGGCATCCCCGCCGCCTGGAAACCGACTTCGTAGGCATCCAGACCGTTCCGTCGCTCGAGAAGAATGGCCATATCGCTCAGTCTGATCGGCCGAAGCTCTTCCTCGTCTCGAACCGGCCAGCCCTGTGCACAGATCTGTTGGAGAAACTGAGCGACGACATAGCCCTCGATCTCCCGTACATCATCTCTCCTGAGTGGCCGCTCTGAGCCTCTCTCCTCTCTCTCCGCTTGCACCAACGACGAAGGGGGCTTCAAATAGTGAACTGCGGGTCGATCGAGATCCTTCGCGCCTGGGGGCGACTTCAGGGGGACGTAATCCGGCTGATAAGCTCCGTCTTTGGGTTGACGGATCACGGGTTCACAGACGTGGTTCACGAACTGAAGTATCGACGGGACCGAGCGGAAGTTGCAGGTCAGGAAGAGTTTCTTCGCACCGTGATCCCTGGCAAGAGCGTCCAGGGTGGCCGAGTAGGTTTCGATGTCCGCTCGTCGAAATCGATAGATCGACTGTTTCGGATCACCGACAAGAAAGAGCTTGGGACGGACGGATTCCGCGGCCAACAGGGATTGCACGAGTTTCGCCTGGATCGGATCGGTGTCCTGGAATTCATCGATGAGGAGGAATGGGTAACGAGCGGCTATGTAATCCCGCACGTGCGGATTTTCGACAAGTGCTGCGGCCTTGAGGAGCAAATCCAGGAAGTCAAGCTGCCCCCGCTGCCGCTTCAGTTTCTCGTACTCATCGATCAGCTTCTTCATCTCTTCGACGAGAAGGTTGACCGTCCTCGCGTTCAGTGAAATGCTGAGCGCGAATTTGATCCGCTCACACAGCTTCTTCGCGCGGTCCAGGTTTTCCTGCCCCCCGAAGAATTTCTTCGCGTCGCTCCGGCAGTCCCTCTCGACGAGCTCTTCCAGCCGTGCGCGAAGCTGCGGCGTATCCACCTGTTTCCTCGTCCGAATGGCATGGACGAACTCTTCGAGGAAATCGCGTATCTTGTTGGTCCTCTTCGAGTTCCCGCAGAGGACGAGGATTTTCTCTGCCTCAGCCAATAGCTCGTCGGCCACTTTTTGCAAGGCCTCATCGAAGTCCTCGGGGACTGATTCGAGATAGGGCAACAGCTCTCGATTCTCGATCAACCGCCGCGCGATTCCCCTCAAGCTCAAGCTCCGCCGGTTATCGGAGCCGCGCCGGCCGATCACGCTGCCCTGATCGAGGAAAAGAGCCACCGGATTCTCTTCAAGGGGACGTTCATCCGCAAGCATCCGCTCCAGCCAGCGCTCAAATGCCTCTTCCACCAGAATGCCCTGGAGCAGTGCGTCCGCGACCACGGTCTCGGGATCGAGTTGGGCTTCCACGGGGCACTCACGAAGGAGGGATCCGCAAAACGAGTGGATCGTTGTGATCTGGGCGCAGTCCAGATCCCCTAGCGCCTGGCGCAGCCTGTCGCGTTCCGGGGTAGCTGGCCCATTCTGCAGTTTTTCCTCGATGCGATCGCGAAGTCGCTCGCGCATCTCTGCCGCAGCCTTCTCGGTAAACGTGATCGCTGCGATGTCACGCAAGCTTGCCGGCTCGCCCGTTCGGGGATGCCGTTCGTGCAACAAGATGTGCAGGATGCGATCGACGAGAAGCGTGGTCTTACCGGTTCCTGCGGCCGCTTCTACCAGAATGACCTGGTCGCCGCTGGACTTTGCGGCCTCACGGTCTTTCTCGTCCGGCAGTCGCGCATCCACGCAAGTCCCCTCTATATCCACGGTTGTTGGTCCCAGGCTTCGTTCGTCGCTCATGCTGCCTCCCGGCGTAAAAGAGCTTCCGCGTCAGCGTTGAGCACCGACTCCCTGTGCCCCCGTTGCGCCCGCGGCCAGATCTTCCTGTGATCCCGCCCATTGCAACATCACCGACCGCGCCGGGCGGGTTCCATTCGGCCCCTTCCTTCGCAGCGGACAGAGGCCGATTCGGGCGTGCTTGCGCCGATCTGCGGGTGCCCACGCTGCAGCCCGTCCCACAGTCGACACATCAACCGGCAACGAGCCACCAGTTGCAAACATCTCCCGGACCGATAGTGGCGCAACTCGCGGCAGAAACCAGCATTGCGAAAACTCTATCCACTCGCCGATCCCGTCGGCGGGGTGCCTTTTATCCTCGCAATAACAAACTGCAGATTCATGCAGACCTCGCTGAATGTACAGGCCGGGCACACCTGTTTGTTGGGCATCTGGCGGAAATCGCCCTTTTGCACGCCCTCGATAAGCTGGGCGGTTATTCGTTCCAGTTGGCCCTGCAGCTCGCTCAGTTCGCCGCTTTGTGCCTGGAAATAGTTCCCCCTCCCGCTTACTCTGTAGTAGCACGCCTCGATGCTTCCGAACCGGCTGGGGGGCAACTCATCGGGGCACTCCTGGGCCGCGACGGCAGCATAGGCAATGAGCTGGTTATCCACGGATGCCCCCTTGCTCGCCTTGTAGTCCACGATGTGCCAGGTTCCGTCCTTCCCCCGGTCAATGCGATCGATCCGCCCACGGACCACGATCCGTTTGCCGTCGGCCAGCGATACGCCCCCCAGCGATTGCCCGACCGGCTGCTCGCACCTCCAGACCCAACGGCCCTCCTCTAGGAGCCGCTCATACTCCAGGCCGACCAGCGTCTCCAGATGTTGGACCAACCGCTTCTTCTCCCATCTCCACAGGACAGGGAAGCCGATCGCACCGAACGATTCCGCCTCGTTGAACGCGGCTTCCGCTTCCTCGCGGAGGGCGTGGAGCAAGTCGTCCACCGCATCTGGGGGGTTGGGGAAGCGCTCGAACGTGCGGTGCAGGATGCGATGTGCGATGCTGCCCAGACGAGCGGGAGAAATCCGATACTCCCGTATCGGATCGGGCTCCTCGTCCAGGCGGAGTCCGTGTCGGAGAAGAAAGGCGTAGTGGCACCAGTCGTAATCGTCGAGCATGGAGACGGTGAGTTCGCCGTTTCGCATGAGCTGGTTCGCCAACACGGCGATTCGGTTCTGGTCGACAAGCTGGCCCTCATACTCGGTGTGCTTTTGTGTGCGCCAGCGCTTCCGCTCCGCACGCAAGGCCCGTTCGAGTACAGGATTGACGGACGCCGCCGCGGCCCAGGGGATGTGATCGACTCCAGCAGCGCTCAACTTTTGAGCGGCTCGTACCACCTTGCGGCGGAGGAAATCCGTTTTGCTCAGCGCCCAGGCAGACGCGTCGGCCGCGCGATGGGCCACGTAGCTGACACACGGCAGGGGCCTCTGTTCGTGGAAAGCACGGTACGTCGGTGTCTCGACCCCGAAAACGCGCAGGACATCAAGCAGGTACGGCGAGGGGAGGATGGGCCGGGCCGTGCCGGTTTCCAGCCGCGAGAACGTGAGCACCACAGCCTGGTCGGCCGAATCGATCGCCAGCTTGAACAGCAAGCGCTCCTCGTGGGCTCTCCGCCGCCGCAAGGGAAGCTGCATAATGGGGGGATGCAGCCGCAACGCGCGGTTGATCCACTCGCGCTCCTCATCCAGGAGGATCGGGTCCTGCCGATAGGGCAACGGCACCTGCCGCTCAGCAACCCCGGGCAAGATTACAACGTCGAACCGCGCGCCTCGGGCCGACATCACGTCGGTTACCACAACGCCCCCTTCCATGTAGTCCGGACGGTTCCGCTGTTCGGCGACGGCGTCGAGATGCTCACGAGCAGCGGTCAAGAAGAGGGGAAGCTTGAAACAGCGCACGTATGGTTCCAGTTCCTTGAGCGCTTTCAGAAACGCGCGCACCTCCTTCGGCAGCTTATGGCCCCCTTCGAATAGGATTTGCAGCGCCCTGGTCAAAGACGCGACGGCGTCTCGCCAGGAATTCGCGTCGACAAGCGATTCCAGAGCCGAAAACAATCCGCCTGCGATCCTCTTCAGTTTGTCCACAGCTTCGTCCGAAATGCCCTTCAAGCCCTCGCCGGACTCAGCCTCCTGGTGCAGCATGCGTCGCACCCGTTCCAGCCCTTTCGTCCATTCGTCCTTGCCGCTGACGATCGCCCCGTGGCGCGTGATCGCGTCGAATTCCGCCAAGTACCGCGGCCACTCGGCGTCTTCGCCGAGCAAGCCGCTTGCGGCCTCCAGAAGACGCAACACAGCTTGTCGCGGAAAGCGCCGCGATGCCTCCGGCTCCGACGCCAGCTCGAGCAAGGTCATGATCGCCGTCCCAGTAGCTGTTGCCGACAACGGAACCTGGGTCACGTCGGCGAGTTCGATACCGTGAGCATCGAGTGCGACGATGTACGGGTAGGCCTGAGCAGACGTGCGTGTGATAATGGCTACGGCATGCCCTGGTCGCCCGTCTGCCAACGCGTCCGCAACCAGCCGCACCACGTGATCGGGCTCGGTCGCATCGGTGGGCAAGCTCAGGATCCGCACGGACGTATCGCTCGCCGACGGCCTTTGCCCCGTCACCTCCGCGAAGAGATCGTCTTGTAGCCGCTGGAGGGCGGTGAGCCGGCCACCGGCGTGCTCCGGTCGCCCCACCTCTTGCTCCCCGCAGCCGAGATCCTCGGTCAAACTCTCCACAGCAGGCCGGACATATTCGCCAACCGGATCGTGTGTGTTCACCGGAACATAGAACGAGCAGGGTCGTCTGCTGACGATGGCCTCTACCAGCCTGTACTGGACCCCCTTGAAGTCGTAGTAGCCGTAAAAGAAGCAGTGCGATACCCCCTTAATGAGGGGGACGTCGTCCAGGTGATCGATCACATACGCGTACAGGTCGGGCAGATCGCCCTCGCCAAGCTCAGCCTTTCGAGCCTCATACGCCTGCCAGAACTTCAGAATCGCGTCTAGCTTCTCTCTTAGAGGGCTCGGGACCTCCTGAGCGAAACAAGCTCTTAAGTCGTCGGGTTCGAGGCCCGCCTCTTTGAGATCAAAGATCGTGGCCAGTAGAGCATGGTGGAAGCCGTGCAGGCAGCGGACTTGACCGAAGTAGGTGGCCTCCAGAGCGGCCTCCGCAATGTCAGACGCCAGGACCGCGGCCGCCTGGGGGGAAAGGTAGCGCGGGCCACCGACCTCGGGCACGGCGCCGATCACGAAACCGTCAAGCGTGAGGAAATGCACGTTGCAGAGAGGCAGGCCGGCGAGAGCAAGCTTGCGGCGCAGGTGCAGTCGCGCCAGGTGCGTGGGGACGAAAACGATCACGCCCACTAGAGGATCAGCCCGAAGGCACCTGTGCAGATCCGCTGCGAACTGGCACTCGACCGCTGGAAACGGTCCCGTGAACAAGGGTGGTGCGTTCGAGCGATTCCTTCCTCCTACGGCTGCGGACAGTGCCGCTTGCCGGCCGCGTGGGCGGCCGGAACCCCCCCCGTCTTTGCCGGTGCCAAAAAGATCGGGCTGACCGCCGCTTCTGCGCGCCAAGAGAACCCCCCAAATGCCGAGCCGGCCAGAGAAACCACAACGGGCAACGTCCACTCCGTATTCGATTGCAGCCTACGGGCGAACAGCCTGCAGGTCAACCGGCAAGGGGCTAACGACTTCGAGGGAACCGGTTGTGGCCGCGCGAATCGGCGCCGCATGGGCTCCCCCGGTGTCCGAGGCTGCCGGCACCACCGGCTATTGCGACACCTCTGGCACGAACCGGTAACCTGCGCCTCGGATCGAGATGATGTGGCGTGGGTTGGAGGGGTCTTCCTCGATGTAGCGGCGAAGTCGCGAGACGAAGTTGTCCACCGTGCGGGTTCCCGTCATGCCGTCGTCCTCCCAGACCGCACTGAGTAGCTCAGTCCTGGTGAGAACTCGCCCGGCGTTGTCGATGAAGTACTTGAGCAGTTTCAGCTCCAGTGGCGTGAGCGTGCGGGTTTCGTCCCCCACACGCACGAGGAAGGCGTCGAAGTCCACAAAGACGCGACCGAAACGGTACTGGCCGGTTAATTGGATGGGCGGCCGCGGCTCGCGTACATCGAGGTTGGATCGCCGGAGTTGGGCTCGGAGAATAGCCAGCAGCTCGTCCAGCTCGAAGGGCTTCACGACGTAGGCGTCCGCCCCGCTGTCGTAGCCCTTGACGCGGTCGTCCTTCAGGGCGCGGGCCGTCAACATGATGATCGGCCGCTCGTAGCCTCGCCGCCGGAGCGACCGGCAGTAGCTGTA
>JALSID010000003.1 GCA_026981825.1 Planctomycetota bacterium | reverse complement strand
GTCCGTGCCTGCCCCCCGGCCGCCTGCCTCCCAACTCGCGCCGCGAGCAAGTAAGATGTTGCCCGGCTTGATGTCCCGGTGCACAACCCCCTGCTCGTGGGCATAATGGACGGCCTGGGCAACCACGCGAACGAGCATGGCCGCGACGCGGGGCGAGAGAGCTCCGCGGCGCAGAACGTGGGCAAGCGTTTCCCCCTCCACAAACTGCATGGCGACATACTGCCACTCACCGTCGAATCCCGCATCGTACACCGAGATGATGTTGGGATGGTCAAGCTGAGCGGCGAGCTTGGCCTCGTCATACAAGGTGCGCACCTGGACGGACGCGTCCGGGCCCACGAGCTGGGATACCTTCAGCGCGACCACACGGCCAAGCTTTTGATCGACAGCCTGGTACACCCAGCCCATCCCCCCCTGGCCGATGCACTGCAATAGCTGATAGTGGGCGATCCGATCCGGCATAGCCGCCGGGGCAAGGATCGGCTTCGGAGCCCGGCCCGACACCAGCGTCGGGGCATCTCCCTTGACAAGCCCCACACCTGGGCCGAGCGTAATGTCAGAGCGCCCGTGGTAGACAAAACGTGCCACCACCTCCGCTGCGCAGTTCTCCAGAAAGCGGCCGGTCTCCGCGCTCATGTGAGCCGCAAGCAAACGACGAAGCCGATTCGAAAGCCCCGGGTCGCGTTCCTCCAACCTCTCCAGAAAGCCGGCGCGCGCAGCGGCGTCCGGCAAATCGAGGAGCCGATCGAACAACTCCGCCAACGACGAGCGATCGCTCGATTCCCGTTCCGGTCCGCTCATCGTCGCCCCCGCGTCTTGCTCGCCAATCTCAGGCCCGTTGCGCACAGCCCCACCGTCCCATGCGCCAGACAAGCCGCCGATGTGCCACCGCCGCGGCTCCGAGCCCGATGACCAGAACAATCTGCAGGTGATCGCCCGAACGGTGAGAGCCTCCCGCCCCACAGCCGCTCAGTCCGTGCTCAGCCGATCGATCAACCACGCTCGGGCAAACGCCCACCGTCGCGACACGGTCGAGCGCGAGACCTGCAGAACTTCCGCCGTCTCACGCAGCGAAAGGCCGGCGAAATAGCGGAGCTTTACCACCAGAGCAGCGAGGGAATCTTCTTCGGCAAGCTGGTCCAGCGCCTCGTGGACCGCCAGCACCGTCTCTACCGAAGCCAGCTCATCGTGCACCTGCCCACGGAGGGAAGCCACCGATGTGCCCCCACCACGCTTCTGCCGCAGCCGCTTGCGCGCGTACTCGACCAGGGTGCGACGCATCGCCTCCGCCGCAGCAGCGAAGAAATAGCGGCGGTTCGGAAAAGCAGGCAACCAGGTGGTATGCTCGTCTTCGCCGTCGACGGGCTTCTTCTCCCGCAGTTGGCGAAGAAGTCGGATCAATGCCTCGTTAATCAAGGCCGTCGGTTGCAGAAGATGGTCACCCCTCTCCTCGGCCATGTAGCGGGCCGCGATGCCCCGAAGCTCCGCATATACCGCATCGAGAAGGCGCTTCTCCGCTTCCCGATCACCACTGGCCGCTCGATGAAGAAGCACTGTCAGGTCTTCCACAAGACATGCCCCCGCCCGACGGCTCGTGAGATCCGTGACGCCGCTCCATTGGGCTGCTGTTAACGACCACCAAGGCGTCCAGCCCCACGCCCATTTTAGCCCAAGACTACCCCTTCCGCGCGAGCCGACTTTGCACGACCCCGCCCTTGCCTAAGTAGTGGCACAAGTACACACTGAAACAGTCCATGCACCCCGCCTAAAACTGCGACCAATCGGGGGGAGCGTGTGGGATGACATGCCGGTTCGAGCAAATCGCCGCGGATCCCGTTCCGGCACACGACCGCCGTCCCAGCCCTGCTGCGGTGGACGGATCAGCTTCGGTTCGGACCACCTGCCTGTGCCGCCTAGCTCAACCACCGGGAGCTCCCTGCGCCCTTGTGCTCACCACCGCCTACGACGAGCTTATCGGTTCCACCCTGGCGCTGTTGAGCTCCCGCACCGGGCGAATCCACAGGATCGATCACCCCTGGCTGGCGCGGATGCGAGCTGCCCTTGCTGCGGCAGAACAATCCCGGTCCACGTTGCTCGCCGTTCAGGGTACGACCGTCTCCCGATGGCTCTGCGCCGTGCGCGAACTTCTCGCCTGCCCCGTCCATCGGGTCGAGCTCCGCTACCTACCCCGGCAGTGGGATCCTGACCCCCGCAATCTGCTCCGACCCTTCCTCTGCCAGCTTGCCCGATCCGGCGCCTCGACCATCGTGCTCCTGCCACGGAACCCTCAGATGTTTGAACCTCCCGCCGACTATGTAGCCGCGGTGCTGGCAAGGCGCCTCTGCGTCGTGTACACACGCCCAGGGGGCAATGTAGACCGTTTGCTCCGTCTACCCGCGGTGGCGAAGCGCGCTTCCTACCCCCACTGCCCACCTCATCCCCTCGGAAGTTCCGACCCCCCGGCAGAGCCGCAACCGCCCCACCAGGCCGGGCCAAAATCCGAACCGGTCGCATCCTTGCCGTGGCACGACTTCCTTTTCCACTGGACCCGCGCCCAAAGCCACGGCTGGCCAGGCGAACCACCCAACGCCCCCCTGGCAAAACTGCTGCTCGCCACGGAAAGCTACGACGCTTTCTCTGCGCTCAAGCGGATTGCCTATCGCGGCGTCATCTACGCCAGCGGCACCGTCGAACCGTTCGTCTCGCTCACTGCCACAGCCCCCACAGAATGGAGAGACCGCCGCGTCTACCGTCATCACCGCGGACGGTTCGACTACGAGCTCTACGGTATCGCGATCCACAAGGCCGAGGTTCTCGCCCAGGGCGGCGTCCCGGTCTGCTATTGCGACCCCCCGGTCTACGCCCAGCTCCCACGCGACCTGCGTACCCGGTTCCAGCCGCTCTGGTGCCCCCGCAACCCTCGGCTGCGCTGGAACGCAGAGCATGAGTGGCGGGTGTTCGGCGATCTTGTGCTCAGCGTAGCACCGGCCCGGAGCGTCTTCTTCCTTGCCCCTTCTCCGGAGGAAGCGAGGGAAATCACCCGGATCAGCGGACGACCGTGCGCCTTTTTCGGCCAATCCTGACCTTGCACGCTCTAACCACACCAGGACGCGGCAAAGGCGGTCTGATCCGGCGGCGAAAACGGTCGGCACCTATGCCACCAGATGCCGGACAAGACCGAAGACGCATCCCGCTCGCATGCGTGCCCACAGAACCGCAGGCCACTCACATCCGTTCGACAGGTCGAATGCCGAGAAGCTGAAGTCCGGTGCTGAGCACACGCGCGGTCAGTTCACAGAGCAGCAACCGACTGCTACGGAGCTGCTCGCTTTCGGCGCGCAGCACGTCGCAGTGGTTGTAAAACGTGCTGAACGTCTCGGCAAGCTCGTAAAGATACGTCGTCAGATAATGGGGCATGTACTCGCGCACCGCCTGTTCGATCGCCTCCGGAAACCGGATGATCTTCAGGGCCAGGTCGCGCTCGGACGCGTGGCTGAGCAGGACACGGGCGCCGCCGGAGAGGAGGTCTTCCAATCGCACTTCCCCCTTGCGAAAGATGCTCCGAATCCGAGCATAGGCATACTGCAGATAAGTGCCCGTGTTGCCCTGCATCGCAAGCATCTTCTCCCAGCTAAACACGTAATCGCTCGTCCGATTCTGGCTCAGGTCAGCGTACTTCAGCGCACCAATCCCCACGGCCTCCGCAATCTGCTGGCGCTCGTCTTCGGAGAGGTGCGGGCTGTTCTCGTCCACGATCCGGCGGGCACGATTGACCGCTTCCTGGATAAGCAGCTCCAGCCCGATCGTCCCACCTTCCCTCGTACGGAACGGGCGTCGGTCGGGGCCCAAGACGGTACCGAAGGCGACGTGCACGTACTCTGGTTTGGTATACCCCCATCGCCGTGCGATCTCGAACACCTGTTTGAAGTGCAGGCTCTGCCGATAGTCCACCACGTACAGGATGTGGTCCGGGTCGAAATTCTCAACGCGGTACTTGATCGTTGCCAGATCGGTCGTGGCATAGGTGTAGGCGCCGTCGCTCTTCCGTATGATGCAGGGCGGTTCGTCCTCCCCGAAGAACACACACACGGCCCCTTCGCTCTCAGTGGCGATGCCGCGTTCCAGCAGTTCGTTCACGACAGACTCGAGCATGGGCTGATAGAAGCTCTCGCCGAGCATGTAATCGAAGTGCACATCGAGCCGCCGGTAGATTCGGTTAAGCTCCTCGATGCAGTGCGGCATGAACGTTTCCCACAGGGCGCGGTTCTCCGGATCCCCGGCATGGAGCCTGGCGGTCTCCTGGCGGGCCGCCTCAGCGATCGCTCGCGCCTGCTCCGCCCGCTCCCGTAGAACCCCGAGCACCTCACGAAGCCGGTCCACGGGAGCCTCGCGTAGCGATTGCCAGTCGTCCAACCCGGCCTCTGCCGCCAGTTCGACCACGCGATCCCGTTTCCTGGCAAGCACGTCCGGATCAGCCTGGGCCTGCTTAGCCAGCCGCTCCAGCTCGTCCGCGATTTCCGCCGGCTTCGCCCGGTTGTAGACCACCTGGTAGAGCCGCGCCAGCTCAGCCACCGGGTCACGCTGCCAGTTCTCCTCGTCCAGGAAATGCTTGTAGCCATAGATGATCATTCCGAATTGCGTTCCCCAGTCGCCCAGGTGGTTGTCGGTGATCACCACATGGCCCATGAACCGAAGCATTCGCGCCAGGGCGTCACCGATGATCGTGCTCCGCAGATGCCCCACGTGCATGGGCTTGGCCACGTTGGGGGACGAGAAGTCGATCACGAACCGCTTCGCCTCCTCGACCCGTTCGACCCCCACACGCTCATCCGCAACGGCCGTTGTCAAATAGTCGGCGAGCCACTTGTCGCTGAGCCGGATGTTGATGAAACCGGGCCCGGCTACGGAGACCTCCTCAACCAGCTCGCCGAAGTCCGCCCCCCGCACAATTTCCTCGGCGACCTCGCGCGGCGGCCGGCCGATCAGCTTACCGACGGCCATCGCACAGTTGATCTGGTAATCCCCAAATCGCGGTTGTTGCGCCGGTCGGACCAGGTCCGCATAGCCCACGGCCTCCTCGCCATAACGAGCCAGCACCGGACGGATCGCGGCCGCCAACCGCTTGCGCAGGTTCATCGGGGATACCACCTCACCAGGGTACAAGCCATCATCGGGATGCGATCAGGACGAACAAGAATGATACGTTAGGGGAGCCCCCACCTCTTGCGGAGCACCCACTCCCCGGTAAGCAAGGCGACGAAGAGCAGCAGAACCGGCCAACGGTCCCACAACCGGACCACCGTGCGCCGCCGAACCTCCAGACGGAAGTCACGGGACCGCAACGACTCGAACAGAGCGTTCGTCTCCTCCGGAAGAACAAACTCCCCCCCGGTAACGTTGCTGATCCGCTCGAGCAACTCCAGGTTGGCCGCCGGAGCGACCAGCTCGATATCCTCGTGGTACGCCAGGAATTTGCGCTCCAGTTCCCCCACAAGCGAATCGCCATCGCGCACGGTTAGACGCACCGTGTAATCGCCCGACGCTTGGGTCTCCCAGAAGACACCGCGCATGCGATCGCCCTGGAAGTACATGCGAACTGCATGCTCCTTGCCCTTTGGGTCAACCACGGTAACGGTGTAGTCGGCATCGGTAAGAAAGGCACCGGTTTCGTCTTGGGCACCTGCTGTGATCTCCAGGCTCTCGCCTGCCCGGATCCGTCGGGTCGCCAATTCGAGCCAGGCTTGCTTCCCCTCGATGTCCTCTCGATGGGCCAGCCACAGGACGATTTGGCGCCAGAACCTGCGATGGACCGAGCGGCCGGCGTCACTGTAGAGATGCCATTGCCAGGTCGTGTCGCCCGCGAAAGCCAGGACCCGCCCCGCGCCAAATTCCTGAGTGACCAGCAGAGGCTCCTGGTTCTCACCGCTGGCCAACACACGAGCGCCGGGTTTGACCTCTCCCAGAGAGGACGCTCCGCGCAGCGGCGGCATCTCCTCCCAAAGCTGCTCAGTTTCCGCTTCGGTCGCACCGACACGTAACAGGAAATGGACCAAGCCTTCGGGCGTGGGCACCAGCTTGATCGGACGGTCGATCTGGCCGTCCGACGGGTGGACGCGCACGGGAAGAAGACGAGCCAGCGGTGATCGCCCCCAATCCCCGGGCCCGAAGCTCCGCCTACCCCCCAACAGCGCAAACCCCATCCCCTCGTCGATTCGGCTCACGATTGCCTGCAACGTTTCCTCGCTCAGCCAGTCGGCCGCCACGTCCCGAATCAAGAGGACATCCACTTCCCTTAGGTCGATCCCAGCCAGGGCCTGTCTGAGCCGTTCCGGACCCGTCGAGCGGAGCAGGATGGCCTGGATCTCCTGCGCTGTATCCAGGCTTCGCTTGATGAACGTGCCTTCCCATGTCTCCGGTGAACCATCCACGATCAATACCTTGATCCCACCCCCTTTGACGGTAACCCAGGTACTGATCGAGTTGTTGGACGTGACCGCTTCCGTTATCGCTCGGTCCAGGATCCGCACGCGCAGGCTTACCTTGCGCTCGCCTGCCCCGTCGGGGATCGTGTCCAGTGTCACTCGGCTCGACTGACGGGTGTCCTGCACCGTGATCACCTTATGAGCCACCGAACGCCCGTCCAGCAGGAGTTCCACGTCGGCCCGAGCTCCGGGAAACCCCACCGCCACCAAATCCCCGGTGACCGGCATCCTGGTTCCCTCGAACACCACCGGCCCGGCCTCGATGCTGCGAAATCCCACGTCCTGGGCCAGTGCACTGATCGCTGCTTTGCCAACCCCCACCGTAAAGACGGGAATGCGCAAACTTTTGAGCATCTGAGCGGCGTTGAGCGGGGGAATCTGGCCCGTGTTGGATGCCCCGTCGCTGAAGAGCACAATAGCCGCCACGCGGTTGCCGCCTTCCTGTGCCACCTGGCGGAGGACGTCGCCGATCGCGGTCGCATCCCCCTCAGGCTGCTCACTGGGCAGCTCCGACGGCTCAAGGTACGCTTGCTCGTCGAAATAAACGACGCGCACGTCCAGAATCGATGCAAGCTGCTCCAATTGCGGCTCCGCCCGCCGCAACGCTTCCCGCACCGCCTCCCAACGGCTAACGTCTCCGGGCGCATCGGCTACCGTCATGCTCTTCGATCGATCCACCAGCACAAACAGCGTGGCCGAGCGCCGCCGCACCTCCGTGTACACCAGAGCGGGCCGAAGGAAGACGCCGATCAGCACAAGGGCGGCGAGCAACC
>JALSID010000002.1 GCA_026981825.1 Planctomycetota bacterium | reverse complement strand
GCATCTCAACGAGGAGCATTGCATTGCGGAGGTGCTCGACCCAGACCAGGGCAATCCGGTCCGGCCCGGTGAAGAGGGCGAGCTGGTCATTACTACGCTTTGGCGAGCGGGGCAGCCGGTGGTCCGGTACCGAACCGGCGACATGGTTCGACTTGCACCCCCGGAACCATGCCAATGCGGCTCGCCTTACATCGGGCTCGAAGGGGGCATCCTCGGGCGCCGCGACCATATGCTGTTCATTCGGGGGAACAACGTGTATCCGGCCGCGATTGAGGCGTTGGTGCGGCAAGTGCCGGGGATAGCGGAGTTTGAAGGGATTGTGAGCAGAAAGGGGGCCATGACCGAGCTGACGGTGCGTATCGAGCCGGAGCCGGGTCACAGCGAAGCGGCGGACCGGATCGCGCAGGCGTTGCAGGAGCTCATTCGGGACCGCCTGCACTTCCGTGCGACTGTCCTGCCGGTCGCTCCGGGGACGCTTCCACGCTGGGAGCTGAAGGCAAACAGGTGGAAGACCGCCACCTGAGTTGCGGGCGGCCCTTGAGCTTCCGCAAGGAATTGGGGCGGTAACGTCTGCAGGCAGGGCGAGAGTGGATCTCCTCTCGAGCTGGCGTTAGCGCAAGCACGATCGACCAGCGTAGACAATAAGCTGGTAGCCGGTGCGGCCGCAGGCGGAAGCTTGCCGCGAAGCAAACGGCGCCGTGCTAAACTAGCAGTTGGGCCATCCCTCCTCTCCAGCCAGGGACATACCGCCTACGACGTTCGGAATCGCCGAGCTGAACATCCGAAGGTATGGCAACGTGTGTAGGACGCATCCGATGAGGCGAAAAATTCTTCTCCGCAGTGCGATCTTGTCCGTGGTCGGTCTCCTCGTGGTGGGCGTCCTGTTTGCGTGCTCGCGTCGCGGGCCCGAGCAAGCAGCGCCTCAGGTTGGTTCCAGTGCTGCAGAGCAGACAGACAGCGCTGCGGAGGGGGCTGCTGGAGGAACAACCGGTAAGACAGCAGGCGCCAGCGAGGAGCGCGCCCCGGCGGCGAAGGGCGAAGAGGCAGTCAAGCGAGAAGCTCGTCCATCTGAGGGAGCAGCGGGTGCGGAGAAGGAACAGCCAAAGGCCGCCCAGACGGCAGGACCGACCGCAGAGGTCGCGGCTGCAGCCCCCAGTGCGCCTGCTGCACCGTTTTATCCGGGGGCACGCGTTCCCTTTAGCTGGGCGCACTGGCGCGGTCCCGAGCAGAACGGTATCTCGCGGGAGCACGGCCTTCCAGCCACCTGGTCACCGGACGGGGAAAACCTGATCTGGAAGACCGACTTCGGCTGCCGGTCAACCCCCGTCGTGTTCAACAATCGCATCTACGTCGTCAATCTTGCCGCGGGCGATCCCACCGGCGCGCCCGACATCCACGATCAGGAACGGGTGATGTGCCTGGATGCAGACACCGGTAAGGTCTTGTGGGAGAAGCGGTTTAACGTGTTCCACACCACCATCCCGTCCAACCGAGTGGGATGGGCCAACCTGGCCGTCGACCCCGAGACAGGTTACATCTACTTCCATGGCACCCAGGGCTTCTTGATCTGCTTCGATCCGGACGGCAATATCGTCTGGCGCCGGTCGCTAACCGAGGAGTTCGGGCGGATCACGGGATACGGCGGCCGCGTCCACACACCGGTCGTGGATGAAGAACTTGTGATCGTGAGCTTCCTGAGCATTGGTTGGGGGGAGCAATCGCGGCCGGTGCACCGTTACGTCGCTTTCGATAAGCGCACGGGGGATGTCGTCTGGTGGAGCGCTCCTGGTGGGAGACCGCTGGATACGACATATTCGACCCCCGTTGTTGCCGTGATTAACGGAGAACGTCTGCTCATTGCCGGCAACGCCGACGGGGGGGTGTACGCGATGCGGGTCCGAACGGGTGAGAAGGTGTGGGGGTGCATGCTGTCCAAACGTGGGATTAACGTGACGCCGGTGGTCGAGGGGAAATACGTCTACATTGCCCACAGTGAAGAGAACCTCTACCCGGCTGATCCTGAAGATCCGCGGCTGGGTAGCGTGGTGTGCATTGACGCAACCGGCAAAGGCGACGTCACCAAGACCCACATACGCTGGCGGCACGATGGACTCACGGTTGGCTACGCCTCACCCGTGCTTGTGGACGGCCTGCTCTACTGCATCGACAACTCCGGTGACCTGCACTGCCTGTCCGCTGAGGACGGCAAGCAGCTCTGGGAACATCATCTGGGCACAGTGGGCAAGGGATCGCCTGTGTGGGCTGACGGCAAGCTGTATTGTATGGAAGCCACGGGCAACGTGTGGATTCTGAAGCCCAGTCGCGAGGGGGTCGAGGTGCTGGATCATGAGGAACTCGAGTCGCGCATCCCAAACGCTCGACTGGAGATCCACGCCAGTCCCGCGGTGGCGAATGGCCGCGTTTACCTGGCAACTATGGAATCCATCTACTGCATTGGGCTGAAGGACACAAAGCCCAGCACCGATCCTATCCCGGCGCCGTCCCCGGAGCGGCCCGTTGGGGAAGACGACCAGGTAAGCACGGTGCTCGTGTACCCGGGCGAGCTACACCTGTACCCCGGCGACACGGCCAAGCTGGGCGTACGCCTGTTCAACGCGTCCGGACAGCGGCTGGACCACGAGGTGAGTGTCCGCTGGTCGGTGGAAGGCGCCCAGGCCACGGTCGATGCCGACGGTAAGCTGCAGATCGCAAACGATGCTGCTCCGGCTGCAGGACGTGTCGTGGCGACGGCCGGCGATGCGAAGGGGCAATGTCGCCTGCGTGTTCTGCCGCGACTTCCGTTCGAAGAGGACTTCGAGCGGTACGAGCCCGGAACGGTGCCCCCCATATGGGTGGGTGCATCGGGGCGGACCGTGATCGACGTTATCGACGGCAACAAGGTGCTGAAGAAGCGAGAAGATAACCCTAGATCGCAGCGAGCCACTGTGTTCATCGGTGCGCCGGACCTGTCGGGGTACACGATCGAAGCCGACGTCATGGGGGTCCGCGTGAAGCGTCAGTTACCCGACATGGGGGTCGTCGCCAATCGGTACTTTCTCGAACTCCAGGGTAATCGGCAACGGCTCGCTATCGTGACCTGGCGCGCCCAGCCGCGGATCCAGCACACGGTTCCGTTCCGCTGGGAGCCGGGCCGCTGGTACCGGGTTAAGTTCCGGGTGGACATCGTCAACGGGAAGGGGCTGCTCCGCGGGAAAGCCTGGCCCAAGGGCGAACCCGAACCGGAGCAGTGGATGATCGAATTCGAGGACCCTGTTCCGCATACTGAAGGAGCGCCCGGCGTGTACGGGTTCGCGCCGAACATCACTGCCACACCGGGATCCCCGGTCTACTTCGATAACGTGCGTGTCTACCCGAACGATTAATTAACCCGGACGTTCTGGCCATCCGCGCCGCTTCTGCAATCCGTGGATGAACCGCCCAACAGGCATTGAGGTGACACCGATGTGGCCAAACCGCAATCGTGTGAAGCTGAATCTCCCCACCGTGCTCTCCGCTGTTCTCGGTATTGCTCTTCTGGCGGCTGCCGCGGTGACCAATTCCGTATCCGCCTGGCCGATGTGGGGCGGAACGCCGGACCGGAACATGGTAAGCCCCGATGCGAACGGGTTGCCGGCCACCTGGGATATCGAAACCGGCAAGAACATCAAGTGGGTCGCTACGCTTGGGTCGCAGTCGTACGGAAACCCGGTGGTTGCCCGGGGCAAGGTCTTCGTCGGCACGAACAACGAGTCGGTCAAGAATCCGAAAATCCGCGGCGACAAAGGGGTGGTCATGTGCTTCGACCAGGCCACGGGCAAGTTTCTCTGGCAGGCGGTGCATGACAAGCTGCCCACAGGTCGCGTGAATGACTGGCCTGAACAAGGCGTCTGTTCCTCACCGGTAGTGGACGGTGACCGCCTCTACTACGTCTCGAACCGCTGTGAGGTGGTCTGCCTGGACACGGAAGGGTTCTACGACGGCGAGAATGACGGGCCGATCAAGGACGAGCGGTATCAGGACAAGATCGATGCCGACTTTGTCTGGACCTTTAACATGATGGAGGAACTCGGTGTATTCCCCCACAACATGTCCAACTGCTCGCCCCTGCTCGTGGGGGACTACCTATACGTCATCACGTCTAACGGAGTCGACGAAGGACACGTGAACATCCCGTCGCCGTTTGCTCCGAGTTTCATCTGCCTGAACAAGAATACGGGCGAGCTCGTCTGGGAAGACGCGTCACCAGGCGATCGGATCTATCATGGTCAATGGTCCAGCCCTTCCTACGGCGTCGTTAACGGCAAGCCACAGGTCTACTTCGCCGGCGGTGATGGATGGCTGTACGCGTTCGAGCCGGGGGGGGACCCGAAGAACCCGGGGGCGTCGAAGTTGATCTGGAAGTTCAACTGCAATCCCGCCGGCAGCCGCTGGATCCTGGGCGGGCGCGGGACGGCGAACAACCTGATTGCCACTCCCGTCTTCTATAAGAACCGTGTCTACATCGGGGTCGGGCAGGATCCGGAGCACCTGGACGGCGAAGGCCATCTCTGGTGCATCGATGCCACAAAAACTGGCGACGTCTCCCCGTTCCTTGGCGAATGGGACGAGCGCGAACGAATCTGGCGCAGCAAGGGGGAAAACCCCTCATCGGCCGTAATCTGGCACTACGGCTACAAGAGCTTTGGTCGAACCATCGCCACGGTTGCCGTCGCAGACGGTCTGGTCTATGCCGCTGAACTCGCCGGCTACCTGCACTGCCTCGATGCGGACACCGGGGAACTGTACTGGAAGCACGATCTGTTGTCCGCTGTATGGGGGTCCCCGTACATCGCAGACGGCAAGGTCTACATTGGAGACGAGGACGGCGAAGTCACGGTGTTCGCCCACTCCAAAGAGAAGAAGATCCTCGGCGAGATGTACATGGGCGACACGGTCTACTCGACCCCGGTTGCGGTGGGCAACACCCTGTTCATCATGACCAGAAGCAGGCTCTACTGCATTGAGGAGCAATGAGCGGCGACGGGCACGAAGGTGCCCCGGTGGACGATTTGGGACCTGCCGCCGCAGAATCTGTCAATCCCTGCCCGGCATCCTGTCGCCTTTGGCGGCTGTTGGTATGGAAAAGACGCACCCTTTGTTGCGCTCGTTCGAAACGAGATCCCGCACGCGAGTGGTTTACGGGCGCGGCGCAATTGAGCAGTTAGGCCCCCTCGTTCGGGAGCTGGGGGCGAGACGAGTCTTGGTGGTCACCGATCCCGGCGTTGCCGCTGCGGGCCATGTGGGCCGAGCGGTCAGGTCGCTGAGCGGTGCCGGTCTGTACGTCGCCGTCTTCGACCAGGTGCGCGAGAACCCGACCAGCACCGACGTGGCGCGGTGTGCCGAGTTCGCGAGACCTCACGACATCGGCTGCATCGTGGGAATGGGTGGGGGCAGCGCCATGGACTGCGCCAAGGGATGCAACTTCATCTACACCAACGGTGGCAGCATGCGCGACTACTGGGGGTATGGTAAGGCGACCAAGCCCATGCTCCCCATGGTCCTTGTCCCAACGACGGCTGGCACCGGAAGCGAGGCGCAGTCGTACGCCCTCATCGTGGATCCCGAGACCCACCGGAAAATGGCATGCGGAGCCCCAGGGGCTGCCGCCCGGATCGCGGTCCTCGACCCCGAGCTGGTTCTCTCCTGCCCGCCACGAGTGACTGCCGCTGCGGGGCTGGACGCACTTGGTCATGCCGTGGAAAGTTACGTATGCACCCGAGCCAATCCGCTCAGCCGCATGTTTGCCGCCCATGCGTTTCGCCTGCTTGTCGAGTACCTCCCCCGGGTGTTTGAGCAGCCCGACGATCTCGAGGCCCGGGCCGCCACCCTGTTGGCCGCCAACTGGGCGGGTGCGGCGATCGAGCACTCGATGCTGGGGGCCGCGCACGCCGCCGCCAATCCTCTCACTCGTCGCTACGGTACCACTCACGGTGTTGCCGTCGCTGTGCTGCTCCCCCACGTCGTTCGCTTTAACGCTTCTGTGGTCGGCCACGACTACGCCGAACTGCTCCGAATGGCAGGCTACCTGGATGTGGACAGCACGACCGCGGGGGAACTGCTGAGCACGTTGCTCCGCCAGCTTGCCCAACGAGGCAACCTCAACGCCGCCGAGATCCGAATCTGTCTGTCGGACATCGAAGACCTGGCGGAGGATGCTGCTCAGCAGTGGACGGCGCAGTTCAACCCTCGGCCGATCTCTGCCGCCGAGTTTGCAACGCTTTACCGTGCCCTGTTCCACGAAGCCACCGGGAAAGCACCATGAGCAGCCAGCAAACAAAGTCATCGCGGCTGGAGCCAGCTCTCGCCCAGGACCTCAACAGAAGACACGTCGCAGAGAAAGTAGGCGCGCGAAAAGAAAGAGTTATCCTACGCAACCACTGCTCGAGAAGACAGCGCCGGCCGTGGGGGCTCGTTGCTGCTGGTGCGTGCTTGCTTTCCGTTGCCGTCAGCGTTGCGCTTGGGCCCGGTTCAACCGCTGGCGAGCCGGAAGAAACGATCGTGACCGCCCCGCGGGATGCATGGCCCCAGTTTCGCGGCAACCCGCAGCTTACGGGGGGTGCCGGCACGCAGATCAAACCCCCGCTTCGACTCGCCTGGCGGTTTCAACCGCGCGTGCGCGACAAGTTCACCAAACAGGAGACCACCGACGCTTTTCGTTCCTCGGCCGCGGTAGCCAACGGGCGGGTATACGTCGGCGCAGACTCCGGCACCCTGTACTGTCTGAGTCTTCGCGACGGGAACCCCATTTGGACCTATCGGGTGCCCGAAAGTGCCCCGATCTCTTCCTCCCCCCTCGTGCTCCGGAGCTCTGTCTACTTCGGCGACGAAAACGGCGTGCTCTACGCGCTCGATGCCGACACGGGGAAACTTCGCTGGACGGTACGGACGGACGCCCAGATCCTGGCTTCTCCGAACTACTACCGGGAACTGATCCTGGTGGGGTCGTACGACAACAAGGTCTACGCAGTGGATGCTTCCAGCGGTAAGGTGCGCTGGACGGTGGAGACGGGCAGCTACGTCCATAGCAGTCCTGCCATCGCCGAGAAGTACACGTTTGCTGCAGGCTGTGATGCTCTCTTGCACGTAATCGAGCTTTCCACCGGGGAGGTGGTGCGTCAGATTGACCTCGAAGCACAGGCCGGGGCCTCACCTGCTGTGGTGGGCCGATACATTTACGTCGGCAACATGGACGGCGCCGTCTTTGCTTTCGACTGGC
>JALSID010000001.1 GCA_026981825.1 Planctomycetota bacterium | reverse complement strand
CGGCCTCTGAGCCGGTCTGGGACACCACCGGCAAATTCGGGCCGTTCACCGGTCAGTGCTTCGTGGGGGAACAGACGAAGTCGCTGATCATGCGGGTAGATCTCGAAAAGGTCGGTGGCCGCCACCAGGGAGCGTGCTTCCTGTTCCGGAAGGGGTTTCAGTGCGGTGTCAATCGACTTGCCTTTTCCCCCAGGGGAATCCTTTACGTCGGTGAAACAGACCGCGGATGGGGCTCGGTAGGGGGGCGGCCCTACGGGCTGGAGCGGGTCCGCTACACCGGGCGGGCCCCGTTCGAGATCCTACGTTTTCGTCTCAACCCCGACGGCTTTACGCTTACGTTTACCCAACCTGTCGATCCGCAGTCCGTGAAGGGGGAGTCCGCGATAACCCTGCAGAGCTACACGTACAACTACTGGAGTACGTACGGTTCCCCGGAGGTGGACAGGCGACCTGTACCGATCGAACAGGTCGAGGTCGGCGATTCGGGACGTAGCGTCCGGCTGATCGTGCGACGCGAGGACCTGGTAACCGGCCGCGTGTACCACGTGAGTGCCCCCGGCGTCCGCTCCGTCGACGGCCGGCCGCTGCTCCACTCAGAGGGCTTCTACACCCTAAACCGTCTCAAAGGGGCGAGGCGCTGAAAGCGGTGTCTGCTCGCGCTTGGGGGCAGTTGGCGGAGGCAAGTGCGGCAATAATGGGATGTGGGGCAAGGAGCCCCGGAAGCGGTTCGAGGGGGCAGTCTCCCGCGGACGCCGAAGCGGTGCGGTCTGCCACGCAAGGGGATGGTCTGCACGGGCAACTGCACACGAGTCTGAGGTGACCACGTTTCCGGAGCCAGAGGTGTCTATCGAAACGGTGGTTTTCTTTGACATCGACGGGACGCTCATCAAGACGGCGGGGGCAAGCCGGGCATCCATGTTGCGCGCCCTGCGAGAGTTGTACGGTGTGCAGGCGAACGAATTGTATGTCGACGCGGTCGGCCGCACGGACCGAGCAATCGTTCGTGACTTGCTTGCCCTCCACGGGCTTGAACCGACCGATCGCGAAGTGGAGCGGTTCCTGGCCCGCTATGTCGAGTACCTACCGGGAGAGCTTAGACGCCGGCCAAAGGCTCACGTCTTACCCGGTGTCCCCGATGTCCTGGAACGATTGTCGCGTCGGCCGGATGTGGCAATCGGGTTGCTCACCGGAAACGCGCGGCACGGGGCATACAGGAAGCTCCGCCACTTCGGACTGGACCACTTCTTCCCGTTCGGTGGGTTCGGCGACCGATGGCTGGACCGGGCAGACGTGGCAAAGGAGGCGTTGGAGGCCGCCGAAAAATCGCTCGGACAAACGATCGACCCGGGCAAATGCTGGGTTGTTGGAGACACGGTCCACGACGTGACCTGCGCCCGCGCCATCGGTGCCAAAGCAATCGCGGTCCTCACCGGTTGGAGCTTGGTCTCTGATCTCTACGCCGTCGGCCCCGACGCGGTGATCGATGATCTCACCGAGCTGGACACGCTGCTTAAGTGTTGAAGGTTTCCAACGGACTCCATAGCGAGTGACAACCACGATGGCGAGTATTCGAAACTTTTCCCCGGCCGTTCGACTTGGCGTCTTGCTCGTTTGTGCGGCTCTGGGGACGCCCGCGGCCGCCCAGCAGCACCTGCGCCGTCCGTCAGGCCAACCCTACCTCGATCCGGCCGTCACCCCGTCACGGTTCAAGCTGCCCGAAGGGTTCAAAGCGGTCACGTTCGCCGGGGAACCCGAGTTGGCCAACCCGATCGCCTTCGACATCGACGAACGCGGCCGGGTGTGGGTGCTGGAATGCTTTGAATACCCCCTGGGCGCGCCTCCGGGCCAGAAGCCGCGGGATCGGATCAAGATCTTCGAGGACACCGACGGTGATGGCCGTGCTGACCGCGTGAAGATCTTTGCGGAAGGATTCGATCTCGCCACCGGTCTTGCGGTCGGCCATGGGGGCGTCTTCGTTGGCGTGGCTCCAAACCTGCTGTTCTTGCGCGACCTGGATGGTGACGATCGCGCCGACACTCAGGAGGTCCTGCTCACCGGCTGGGGGAGGGACGACACGCACGAGCTGCTGAACACGTTCACGTGGGGGCCGGACGGATGGCTGTACGGGCTTCATGGCGTGTTCACCCGCAGCGAGGTCGCCGGGATTTACCTGGACGCCGCCGTCTGGAGATACCACCCTCGGCTGAAGCGGTTCGAACTGTTCGCCGAGGGGACAAGCAACCCGTGGGGAATCGACTTCGACAGCCGCGGGCGCATGTTCCTGACCGCCTGTGTCATCCCCCATCTCTTTTACATGATCCCCGGCGGCCGCTACATCCGCCAGGCCGGCCAGAACCGGAACCCATATGACTATGGACAGCTACGAGAGATCAGCGACCACTTGCACCACGAAGAAAGCGGCTGGGCGCACGCAGGCCTTGTCGTGCTCGAAGGCGACCTCTGGCCGCGGGAGCTGCAGGGATCGATCATCATGGGGTCGATCCACGGCTGCTCGATCAAGCGCGATTGGCTGGAGCCACGCGGCTCCGGCTTCGTTGCCCACCATGCGCCGGACTTCCTTCGTTCCGGTGACCGAAACGTCCGGCCGGTCAACATTCGGGTCGGCCCAGACGGAGCCCTCTACGTGATCGATTGGCACGACCAGTGGCCCTGCCACCAGACCCCACCGGAACTCTGGGACAAGAAACGGGGCAGGGTGTACAAAATCATAGGCCCCCATACGAAAAGCATCGGGCCTTTCGACCTCAGCAAACGAACGAGCAGCGAGCTGGTCGAGCTGCTGGATTCCGCGAACCCATGGTGGGTCCGCACCGTGCTTCGGTTGCTGGCAGAGCGCCGAGACCGGAGCGTGGCTGGGGAACTCCGTGCCCGTTTGTATGCCCCTTCGTCGGACGAAGTCCGCGCCCTGAGAGCTCTTTGGGGGTTGTTCGTCACCGGCTCGTTCGAACAGGAGGACTTCCTGCGCTGCACGCAGTCGAGGCACGAATGGGTACGAGCCTGGGCGGTGCGGCTTGCGGTGGACGCCGCGCGGAACGAGGGGGTAGACATTGCAGCGGCGTCGCCGACTCAGCTCGCCGCCGATCCCAGCCCCCACGTGCGTCTGGCTCTTGCCAGCGCGTGCCAGCGCGTGGAGAACACCACGTGGGCCCGAGAAGCACTGCAACGGCTCGCGTTGAACGACGCCGATGCCGATGATCCGAACCTTCCTCTCATGATCTGGTTCGCGCTCGAGCCACGAGTCGCGGCGGATCCGGACGTCTATCTGGATTGGCTCGCCGCCGGCGCCCAGGACCGCCCCCTGGTTTCCCGCCACCTCGTCTCCCGCATCGTCCGTCGCGTCTCCGACATTGGCTCCGACGAAGCCATCCAGAAAGCGGTCGCATTCACGGCGAAGTCGGCAAGCGATCGCACGCTCGGAGCCGCGCTCGATGGCCTGGCCGCCGCCCTGGAAGGCGAACGACATACGCCTCCCCCCTCGTGGCCGATCCTGCTCCACCGGGTCCGGACGCTCCGCAATTCCGACTACCTCTGGAAGGTTGTCCGGATCGGCGCTTCCTTCCGAGACCGGTCCGCCCTTGAAGCGCTCAGCCAGTACATCCGCGATCGCAAGATGGCCCCCGATAGACGTCGCGAAGCAATCAAGTTGTTCGCCGAAGCTTCAGGACCGTCCGGTCACGACCTTCTTCTCGCGATCGCTGCCGACCGCAACGAGCGCTCCGACCTGCGCCGCGAGGCCCTCTTCTGGTTGTCCCGGAGTGGTGACCGGAAAGTGGCCGAGAAACTGCTGAATATCCTTGAAAGCCTCGATGAACGCGATCGCCAAACGGCTCTTCAGGCATTCGCCACCCGGCGCGAATGGGCGAAGCTTCTCCTGGCCGCTATCTCCAGGGGGCAGGTCGATCGCGACTGGATCACGGCGCCGGTTGCCGAGCGGATGGCTCGGTTGGGGGCCGACATCGAGAAAGAGCTCACTCAGGTCTGGGGACAGGTGCGGAAGAAGACCCCCGCGGAGCTGGAGAAAGAGATCAACCGGTGGATCGTTCTGCTCCGTAACGGCCGCGGCAACCCAGAGCGTGGTCGGCAGATCTTCCTGAAGAAGTGCGGCGTGTGCCACACGTTCAAGGGAGAAGGGGAGAAGCTGGCCCCCGACCTCACCGGCGCCGACCGCTCCGTGGGGTATCTCATCACGAACATCGTCGACCCGAACCGCGTGGTCGGCATTCCCTACTACCAGCACGTGGTCGCCACCCGATCGGGCCAGGTGATTACCGGAAAACTCGCCCAGGAAACGAAGGATGCCATCGTGCTCGAGCTCGAGGAGGGCAGACGCGTCACCATTCCTCGGGACGAAATCGAACAGCACGTGGTCCGGCCGATCTCGGTCATGCCGGAAGGCCTGCTGCAGGACCTAAGCGAGCAGGATGTGCGCGACCTGATCGAGTACCTCAGGCGGTAACGCGCCCCGACTTGCCTCCCAGTGCGTGGTCCCCAGGGTGCGCCCCCCCCGCGGTGCTGCCGGGAAACGCATGCGCAGTGGTGTGCCGGATCCGTCCGATCGGTCCGATCGGTCGGATCGGTCCGATCAGTCGGATCGACGGCCGCTTAGCCTCGCCGCCGAGCCGCGCACGACCTGTCCAACTGGTTTAGAATGGCAACCCCGATCCGGAGGGTTACGGCGATGTTGTGCCAGATGATCGGGTGCATGGCAGTATGGCTCGTCCTGTTTCCCCCAGCGGGGCTCCTTGGACGCCCGCTTGGGGAGTGGAAGGCGATGCTCGAAAGCCGGCATCGCACCGAGCGATTGCTTGCGGCCCACGTGCTGGCGATCTACGCGGACGCAGGACCACTGGCATCGCTGGCCGAATCGAAGGACCCGGCTGCGCGCTACTGGTTCGCAGTCGGCGTGCGCCATCGCCGCGACGCTTCACCTGCACTGCTGGAAGCGTGCGTTCGGCTTCTTGAAGACGAAGATCTCGTCACCCGCCTGGCCGCCGCTGCGGCTCTGCTGTCGCACAACCGGGTGGGGGGCGACGTAGAAGCGGCATTCCGATCGGCTCTGAAGACGAAACAGCCCGGCATACTGCTGGAGGCCCTGACCTCCCTTTACGAGCAGCCCAGCTTCGCCCGGCGATTCCGCGCCGAGATCGAAGCAATCCTGAACGAGGGCAACGCGAATCCGTACGAGGTGCGCACTCTGGCAAGGAAGGTGCTTGATGCAGCGTCTGCGGCGGAGTAGAGAGGCGGGCGTTGTGCTCGTGGCAGTCCTGGTCTGGTGGGGGCTGTGCGCTACCGCTGCCGGCGATGACACGCGTTCGGCTTGCATCTATGCAGGTCGCACCGCAGCCGAATGGCGCGCCCTGCTCGGTTCCCACCATCGTGTCGTGCGGCTTACAGCGCTCAAGGCCCTGGGCGAGTTGCACCAGGTGGACGTCCTACTCCAGCAGTTGGATTCCCCCGATCCGGCCGCACGATACTGGGCCGCTTTCTACCTCCGCTTTTGCAGACCGCTTTCCCGAGACGCTGTCGCCAAACTGACCGCCCGACTGAATGACCCCGACGCGATGGTCCGGGTCACCGCGGCTGCGACGCTGGTACGACTCGGCGACGGGAGCAGCCTTTCGGCTATTGTCAAAGAGCTGAACAACCCGCAGATGGGGGTTGTGGTCTGGGCGCTCACGGAGCTGCGGGACCTCGGTAGAAAGGCCGCCGAGGCAGAGCCAGGCGTGCGACGCCGATTGACGAGCAACGTCTCCTACTACCGGCGGCTCGCCCAGGAGTTTCTCAGACGGCTGGGATACAAGCTGGACATCAAACCATGACCGGATCAAGACGCAAGTGGAAGCGGATCTTGGTTCACAAGGGCGTTCTCTGCGGGCTGGTGGCGTTGTTGGCGAGCACCAATGCGTTCGCGCGCAGCCCTGACCCCGAACGCCGGCCCAACATCCTCTGGATAAGCTGCGAGGACATCAGCCCGGACCTGGGCTGCTACGGAAGCGATTACTCGATCTCGCCAAACATCGACCGGCTCGCCGCTCAGGGGGTACGCTACACGCGGGCGTTTACTGTAGCCGGCGTCTGCGCCCCCAGTCGCAGCGCCATCATCACCGGCATGTACCCCACCTCGATCGGCACCCACCACATGCGATGCAGGGGAGTGCCGCCGGAGTACGTGAAATGCTTCACGGAATATCTGAGAGCCGCGGGTTACTACTGCTGCAATAACGTGAAGACCGACTACAACTTCGAGACCCCCATCACGGCATGGGACGAGTCCAGCAGGCAGGCACACTGGCGCAACTGCCCCCCCGACATGCCGTTCTTCTGTGTGATCAACCTGACCATCACCCATGAATCCCAGATTCGCCTGCCGGACCACCGGTTCTGGGCACGGACTGCGGCATTGTCACCGGAGGAGCGGCACGATCCGGACAAGGCGATCCTGCCCCCGTACTACCCGGATACTCCGCGCGTGCGCCGCGACTGGGCACGCTACCATGACCTGATCACCGCCATGGACAAACAAGTGGGCGAAATCCTCCGGCAGCTTGAACAGGACGGTCTGGCCGACGAAACGGTCGTTTTCTTCTGGTCCGATCACGGCCGCGGTCTCCCCCGGGCTAAGCGCTGGATCTATGACTCCGGCATCCACGTCCCGCTCATTGTGCGTTGGCCCGGCAAGATCAAGCCGGGAACCGTCGACGACCGACTGATCTCGTTGATCGACCTGGGCCCCACGGTCCTTTCCATCGCGGGCGTACCCATTCCGAAGCACATGCAGGGCAAAGCGTTCCTGGGCGATCAGGCAGCCGAACCACGCCGGTACATCTTCGCCCACCGCGACCGCATGGACGAGGCTTACGACATGATCCGTGCCGTTCGGGACAAACGCTTCAAGTACATCCGCAACTTCGAGCCCTATCGCCCGTACGCTCAGACGATCGCCTACGCCGAACTCATGCCTACGCTGCAGGAGATGCGTCGGTTGCATGCAGCGGGCTTGCTCCACGGTGCACGTGCCCTGTTTTTCCGTCCCGTCAAACCTGTCGAGGAACTCTACGACACTTGGACCGACCCCCACGAGATCCATAACCTGGCGGACGATCCCGCCTACCAGGGCGTGCTCAAGCGCATGCGCCGCGCGCTCGAACAGTGGATGATCGAAACCAACGATCTTGGGCTTATTCCCGAAGGCCAGCTTTGGGAACAGGTCAAACCAGGGGGCGTTGCGCCGAAGACG